>CANBVC010000252.1 GCA_947372795.1 Beijerinckiaceae bacterium | reverse complement strand
TCGCTCGACCATGTGTCTGGCGGCCGCGCCGCATGGAACATCGTGACTGGCAGCAACAAGGACGATGCCCTGCAATTTAGTCGGGAGTCGCACGCGCCGCACGCCGAACGTTATGCGCGCGCCGAGGAGTTCGTCGATGTCGTGCGCGGCATCTGGGACAGCTATGACGACGATGCTTTCCCGCGCGACAAGGAGTCGGGCGTCTATATGCATCCCGACAAGGTGCATCTCCTCAATCACGTCGGCAAATACTTTAGGGTTCGTGGTCCCTCCGCCGTGCCGCGCTCGCCCCAGGGCCACCCCGTTCTGGTGCAGGCCGGATCCTCTGAGCCCGGCATGAATATCTCGGCGCGCGTCTCCGATATCGTCTTCACCTCCCAGACGAGCCTCGAAAGCTCGAAGGCATTCTGTGACAATCTGAAGGGTCGCTGCGCAGGTTTCGGCCGCACGCCTGACGACGTGCTCGTGATGCCCGGCGCCTTGCTGTTCATGGGGGATACCGAGAGCGAGGCGAAAGAAAAATACGATCAGTTGAATGCGCTGATTCCGCTTCGCGTCGCCATGCAGCGCCTGTCGGCCAATCTTGGCGGCGTGGACCTCTCCAAATACGACCTCGATGCGCCGCTGCCCGATATTCAGGTTAATGACGCCCGAGTGAGCGCCGTGCATAGTTACATCGCCATTGCGCGCCGCGATGGACTCACCCTTCGTCAGATGGCCATGCGCTCGGCCGCCGCCAAGCATCACTGGACGTTGATCGGTTCGGTCAAGCAGGTGGCGGATGAGTTGGAAGCTTGGTTCCTTGGGGGCGCGGCGGACGGCTTCAACATCCTGCCCAGCGATAACCCAGGCGCCGTCAATATGCTGGTCAACAAGCTCGTGCCGGAACTTCAGCGTCGCGGCCTGTTCCGAACGGAATATGAGGGCAAGACGCTGCGCGAAAACCTCGGTCTGCGTCGCCCACCCGATCTGTCGCATCGCGGCTGATCCGGGCCCTCGTAGTCCCCCAATTCTCATGATCCGCCCGGTGCGCTCGCCCGAGCGGATCTTTTGTTTGTAGGGAATCGACGCGCGGCCAAGTCTGTTCTAGTCTATTCACAAAGTGAACAACTTCAGGGAAACGCTCGAATGGCCAAGGCGACAAGCAAAACCTCGCGTCCGAAAAAGCTCGCGAAGGGCGATGGCGAATTGAAAATCGCCACTGCGACATTTGAGGACAAAGATCTTCTTGTTCAACCCTCCAACGCCCAGTTGGGCTGGGGATCGGACGTGGTGGCTGAGATGCTGAGGCGCCTCGATGTGCGCTACATCGCCCTTGTTCCGGGCTCCAGCTACCGGGGCCTGCACGACAGTCTCGTCAATTACCTTGGAAATCGCGACCCCAAGATGCTCGTGTGCCTCCATGAAGAGCATACTGTCGCCATCGCTCACGGCTACGCCAAGGTGACGGAAAAGCCCATGGCGGTCGCTGTCCATTCAGGCGTTGGCCTGATGCACGCCACCATGGCGATCTTCAACATTTGGTGCGCACGCCTGCCGGTCGTCATCATCGGCGCCACGGGGCCGGGCGATGCGGATATTCGTCGACCCTGGATCGACTGGATCCACACAGCGAAGGATCAGGGCGCGCTCATTCGCAATTATTCGAAATGGGACGATGAACCCCGTTCCGTCGCCGCCTCCGTCGAGTCGGTGCTGCGCGCCCATCAGATCGCGAGCACCCAGCCCTACGGGCCAACCTATGTCTGCCTCGACGTCGCCTTGCAGGAAGAAAAGCTCAATAAGGAGATCACCTTCCCCGACGTGGCGCGCTTCGCTCCCGGCCTGCCGCCCGCTCCCGCGCCGGAGGCGGTGGAGGAGGCTGCTGGCTGGTTGGTCAAGGCGAAGAAGCCTGTCATCCTCATGGGCCGCGTCTCCCGCAATATGGATGATTGGCATGCGCGCATCGCGCTCGCCGAAGCACTGGGTGCGGTGGTTCTAACCGATATGAAGACCGCCGCTTCTTTCCCTACCGATCATCCGCTGCATCTTATCGAGCCGCGCTTCCGCCCCTCCGGCGAGGTTACTGCGATCCTGAAGGAAGCTGACGTCGTGCTCGCCCTCGATTGGATCGACCTCAAGGGGCAGTATCTGCAGACGCTCGGCAAGGATGATCCGATCAATGCGAAGATCATCAACTGCTCGCTGGACCGCTATCTGCATAACGGCTGGAGCATGGACTACTATGGCCTGCCCGCCGCTGATCTGCCCATCATGAGCTCGCCTGACGGGCTGGTGAAAGAGCTACTGCCTGCTATCAAGCGTCTGCGCGGCGACAAGGCCGTTCCCGCGAAATGGCCGACCCGCAAGGCGCCCGTGCTCGAGGCGCCGCGCGCCAAGGGCATGATGAGGCTGCGCGATCTGGCGCTGGTGATCCGCTCTTTAACCGATGAGCGAGACGTCACAATCGCCAATTATTCGCTGGGTTGGCCCGCTGATACGGTGAATTTCAAGCATCCGCTCGATTATGTTGGTTTTGACGCTGGCGGGGGCGTTGGCGCGGGGCCGGGCAATGGCATCGGAACGGCGCTGGCGCTGAAGGGCTCGGGGCGGCTCGTGGTCTCGATCATCGGCGACGGCGATTTCATGATGGGCTGTAACGCCTATTGGACGGCGGCTCATATGGAGATCCCGATGATTATCGTGGTCGCCAATAATCGTTCCTATTACAACGACGTCGCCCATCAGGAGCGCATGGCTGTCGTGCGTGGCAGGCCGGTCGAGAATAAATACATCGGTCAGGAGATGGATCATCCCGCGATCGACCTCGTCGCCATCGCAAAGGCGCAGGGGCTTGATGGCGAAGGCCCTGTCGAGACCTCGAAGGAATTCGCCAAGGCTCTGAAGCGCGCGGAGAAGGCGGTGCTGGCTGGGCGTCCCTACCTCATCGAGGCCCGCGTGGATGTGAAGAGCGCTGACTATGCCCGCAGCGAACATACCGCTGGCCGCAAGGACTAAGCGGCCCCGCCGCAAGCATTGCCTGACCTTTCGTCGGGACGCTTTGAGCGCCCCGGCGCCAACGATAAAAATCTTTAGGGGAGGACATCATGAAGATCACGCGCAGGATCGCCGTCTGTGGCTCGCTCGTCGCCGCCATGCTTTCTTCAACCGCTGCGCTCGCGCAGCTCGCAACGCCCCGTACGCTTGATGAGTTGAAGGCCGAGATCCAAGTGCGCGCGGACCGCAAAGCCTATCCGGTCGCGCAGCTCGATGCTGCGGAGGTGCGGGAAGCTCTGGCCAATCTGACCAGTCAGGATCGCGACCATTGGGCCTCTGTCTGGGGCGCTATCGGCGACAGGCATATGGCGAAGGCGAAGTCCCTTGAGGGCTCAAACAAGTCTGAAGCCGCGCATACCTATGACAAGGCGATGCAATGGTACATGTTCGCGCGCTTCCCGCTGGAGGATTCCGCTGGCACCGCGCAGGCCTATAAAAAGGCGCTTGACGCATTCGCTGGCTATAGCCGCCTTGTCGATCCGCCCATTGAGGCGGTGAAGTTCGATTATCAGGGAACTGAGATCACCGGTTATCTGCGCAAGCCCAAGGGCGTGGCGAAGCCGCCTGTCGTCCTCACCATCGGCGGGCTGGACGGTCGAAAGGAGGATGGCTCTATCCGCAATGCGGCCTATCTTGAGAAGGGCGTCGCGTTCTTTGCTTTTGACATGCCCGGCACAGGACAGACGCGCATCAAGATCGAGCCCGGCGCGGACAAGGTCTATTCAATGGTTCTAGACGCGCTCGCCAAGCGTGACGATGTCGATGGCAAACGCGTCGTCGTAACTGGAGGCAGCTGGGGCGGCCACTGGTCGGCGCATCTCGCCTATAGCGAGAAGGATCGCCTGCTGGGTTCGGTGGTGCAGGGCGGACCGGTACATAATTACTTCCAGCCCGAATGGCAGAAAAAAGCGCTTGGCACCCGCGAATATCTCTTCGGTCTCTTCGAGGCCCGCTCTGCGGTTTACGGCGTCAAGACGCTCGACGACTTCCTGGCCTATGGTCCGAAGATGTCGATTAAAGATCGCGGGTTCATAGCAAAGCCCTCGGCGCCCATTCTGCTTGTGAATGGCATCAATGACACGCAGGTGCCGATCGATGATCTTCAATTGCTTCTGAACAACGGGGACCCCAAGGAGGCCTGGGTCAATCCTACTGGCGGCCATATGGGCCGTTCCGGCCAGCTCAGCGACCAGAAGATTTTCGAGACGGTAGTGCTGCCGTGGGT
>CANBVC010000251.1 GCA_947372795.1 Beijerinckiaceae bacterium | reverse complement strand
TCAACGCCGCGCTTCAGATCCATCGGGTTCATGCCGGCGGCCACATACTTGGCGCCTTCCTTCACGATGGCCTGGGCGAGAACCGTGGCGGTCGTGGTGCCGTCGCCGGCGGTGTCGTTGGTCTTCGAGGCCACTTCGCGCACCATCTGTGCGCCCATGTTCTCGAACTTGTCCTCAAGCTCGATCTCCTTGGCGACGGTGACGCCGTCCTTGGTGATGCGGGGAGCGCCGAAGCTCTTGTCGATGACGACATTGCGGCCCTTGGGGCCGAGCGTCACCTTGACGGCGTTGGCGAGAATGTCGACGCCGCGCAGCATGCGGTCACGAGCGTCAGACGAAAAACGAACGTCCTTGGCAGCCATATTATTCTACTCCTGAAACGGTCTGAAAGGGGAGTTGCGGCTTCAGCCGACGACGCCCATGATGTCGCTTTCCTTCATGATCAGGAGATCCTGACCATCGATCTTGACTTCCGTGCCGGACCACTTGCCGAACAAAACGCGGTCGCCCGCCTTCACATCGAGGGGAACAAGCTTGCCGGCTTCATCGCGGGCGCCGGGGCCAGCGGCGACGATTTCGCCTTCCTGGGGCTTTTCCTTGGCGCTATCGGGGATAATGATACCGCCCTTGGACTTCTCTTCGCCTTCAAGGCGCTTGACGACGACGCGGTCGTGCAGGGGACGAAACTTCATGTGAGTGTTCCTGTTTAGCCCGTCCTGCCAAAAGGCATGGAGGGCATGACCAAACAAAGGTGATTTAGCACTCGCCTAGCTGGAGTGCTAACAGGTGTTGAGATAGGGACGCCCCATGGGGGAGTCAAGGGACGGGGGCGCGAAAAAAAACGCCGCGAAACGCTGTTTTGCGAAATCCTGCTCTCGCGCCTTTGGAAATAGGGTCAGTCATGCGCTTTGGCGAGTTTCTTGGGTTTATGCGGCGTCCGGCTTCCGCGAGAGGGGGCGAAGTCGCGGGGCTGTCTGATATAATTTCGCAATATCAGAGAGTTAATCTTCCATGAGCGTGCCCCTCGCCCTCGCAGTGAACGCCGCCGCGAATTTCATGATCGGGCTTATGGTCGCGAAATTTCTGGGGCCGGAGGATTTCGGGCGTTTCGCTTTGGCCCTCGCAGTGGGCGTGGTGATCCAGATCGCCTGTTTCGACTGGATCAGGCTGGCGGCGGCGCGGTTTGGCGCAAGCGCTCGCAGCACCCTTGACGCGAGCTTTGCAATTTTCGCGTTGGTTGCAGCTGTTCTGGGGCTGGATTTTCTGCTGCCGGGCCTCGATCTGCCGTTATCGCGCGGCCTTTTGGGGCTCGCCCTCTTCGCTGCAGTGGTCAATGGCCTGTTCGATTATCAACAGTCCCTTGTGCGGGCGCGGTTTGAAGACGGGCTCTATGCGAGGCTGTTGCTGACCAAGAACCTCTTTTCCGCTGTCCTGACCGTTGGCGGCGCCTGGCTCACGGGCTCCGCGCTGGTGGCCGTGGCGGGGGTGTGCGCGGCCATGGCGGGATCGCTGGCGAGCGCGCATCGGGCCTTGCGGTCTGGGGTGACGCCAGGCCAGCCCCCAAGCTTGCGGCTTGCGCTCACCTATCTTCGCTACGCCAAGCCCGTGGTGGCGGCTAACCTGCTTTATCTTGTTCTCGCGCTTCTCAACCGCAGTCTTATCGCCGAACGCCACGGCTTTGCGGAGGCCGGCCAGTTCTCCCTCGCCTTCGATATGGGCCAACGGATCACCGGGAGTCTCGGGGTGATGCTGGAAGTTGTCTTGTTCCAGCTCGCGGTGCGAGCCGATGGGGTTGAGGGTAGCGAAAGCTCCCGCCTTCAGGTCGCCCGCAACATGGGGCTTGTCTGGGCTCTGCTTCTGCCAGCTTGCGTGGGGCTCTGGCTGATCGGGCCCAGTCTTGAGCGGATCGCCGCCCCGCAGGCCTTCCGCGGGCCTTTCGAGCTTTACTTCACACTCCTGCTGCCGGGCCTGCTCTGTTTCGCCCTCGGCGCCTATGCCGTGGCCCCCGTCTTCCAGATCGCGCGGCGCACCGGGCCTCTGATTGCGGCGGCGCTTGGGGCCTGCGCCGCCGATATCGCGCTTCTTGCTGTCTTGCCGCCCAATGCGGCGTCCATCGCCATCGCCCAGACCGGCTCCATGGCCTTCGGCCTCGTCTGTCTGCTGCTTCTTGCTTTGGCGGCTCCGGCCAGATGGCCGAGCCTGCGTGATCTCGTCATTCCCCTGCTGGCGACCGGCGCAATGGCGGCGGCGCTCTTTCCCCTGCGCAGCTGGGAGCCCGGCCTTCTCACCCTGCTCGTCCAGATCCTCGCGGGTATCGTCATCTATGGCGCCATTGTCGCGACCTTCGACGCCTGCGGTCTGCGGGCCATTGCTCTCACCGTCTTGCGCTTTCGCCAGCCCCGCCTAAAGTCGGGGCAGCAAAGGGAGGCTTTCAAAGAATGAGCAAGCTGCAATTGACCATGGCGGTCAGCCACTATGATCATGTCATCGATATCGCGTTGAAGCGCGTCGAGGTCGAGGGCGTCGAGCTCAATATGATGGAGCTGCCGCTCCACGACATTTTCCAGCGCACGGTCGGCTTCGCCGATTTCGACATCGCGGAAATGTCCATGGCGAAATATGTCTCGATGCGCTCGCAGGGCGATGACCGGCTGATCGCGCTGCCGGTCTTTCTGTCCCGCGTCGCCCGCCATTCGGCGATCTATGTGCGCCGCGACCGGATCAAGACGGCGGCCGATTTTGCAGGCAAGCGCATCGGCGTGCCCGAATGGGCGCAGACCGCCGCCGTTTATGGGCGCGGCGTGATCGCGCATGAACTCGGCGTAGACCTGCGCTCGATCCATTGGGTCCAGGCGGGGCTTGGCGAGGCTGGCCGCGCGGAGAAAGTGCCGTTGCAACTTCCTGCCGGGCTTGAGCTGACGCCGGTCTCCGACAAGTCGCTCACCCAGATGCTCGACTCTGGCGAGCTCGATGGCCTCGTCTGCGCCACGCCGCCCAATTGCTTCCACACCAACCCCGATGTGGTGCGATTCTACGAAAACCCCACCGAGGCCGAAATGGCCTATGCGAAGAATAAGAAGATCCTGCCGATCATGCACGGCGTCGTGGTGCGCAAGGCGGTGCTGGACGCTCATCCCTGGGTCGCGGGCAATCTCTTCCACGCCTTCGAAACCGCGAGGCGCCATAGCATCAAGCGCATGGCCTTCCCCGGCGCCACCGCCGTTCCAGTGCCGTGGATCACCGATGCGGTGAAGCGGGCGCAGGAGGTCATGGGCAAGGACTTCTGGCCCTACGGGGTCGAGGAAAACCGCCCGACGCTGGAGGCCTTCTGCCAGTTCGCCTATGAGCAGGGCGTCTGCCATCGGCTGATGAAGCCCGAGGAATTGTTCCCGGCCCAGACGCTCCAGACCGTTCGGGTCTGAACGCCTATGGCGAAGGGGCGGCTGATCGCATAAATAGATTCAGAAAACCCACGGGGGCTGCCCTTGAGCCAGATCGCCTTTCCAGAGCCTGATCCGCGCATCCTCGCCCGCCGCGATGAAATCGTGGCGGGACTTGCGAAACTTGTCGCGCCCGAGAGCCTCATCACCTCGGAAGACGAGCGCCGCGCCTTCGAGACCGACGCTCTCACCGCCTATCGGCGCATCCCGCTGGCGGTCGTTCTGCCGCGCAGCACGGAGGAAGTCTCCGCCGTGCTCGCCTTTCTGCATGGCGCCGGCGTGAAAGTGGTGGCGCGAGGCGCGGGCACGTCGCTCGCAGGCGGCGCCATCCCGCAGGAGGACGCCGTTGTGGTCGGCGTGTCCAAGCTGAACAGGATTCTCGACGTTAATTACGGCGACCGTGTCGCGCGCGTGCAAGCGGGCGTCACCAATCTTGGCATCACCGACGCCATCATGGCCGATGGCTTCTTTTACGCGCCTGACCCGTCTTCGCAGCTCGCCTGCACCATCGCCGGCAATATCGCCATGAATTCCGGCGGCGCCCATTGCCTCAAACATGGCGTCACCACCAACCACATCCTTGGCGTTCGCATGGTTCTGATCGATGGCACGGTGGTGGATATTGGCGGCGATCATCTCGACGCAGGCGGCTATGATCTTCTCGGAGTGATCGTGGGCTCGGAAGGCCAGCTTGGCGTTGTGACCGAGGCGAGCGTGCGCATCCTGCGCGCGGCCGAGGGCGCGCGTCCCGTGCTATTTGGCTTCGATTCCAGCGAAGAGGCCGGCGCCTGCGTGGCGGATGTCATCGGCCATGGCATTGTTCCGGTCGCCATGGAATTCATGGA
>CANBVC010000250.1 GCA_947372795.1 Beijerinckiaceae bacterium | reverse complement strand
GTCTCATGGCCCGCAGGCTCGCAGGATCTGGCGGCTCTGGTGAAGCATGTGAAGGCGCATGCTGCTGACTTTGGCGGCGATGGAAAACGCATGGTCATCTTCGGCCATTCCGCAGGCGCCGCCCATGTCGCGTCCTATGTTTTCGATCCCGATCTAAAAGGGCACGAGGAGGTCGCTGGCGCCATTCTGGGCAGTGGTCTTTACGTTCTGCGCAGCGATGAAATACGGCCCAATGTGGCGCTTTATTTTGGCGAAGATGAAGCGACCTTCGAGCGCCGTTCCGCGCTTTCCCATGTGGCGGGCACCAAGGTTCCCGTGCTGCTCAGCGTAGCCGAGTTCGACCCCGTCAGCCTCGCCACGCCGACTTTCGAAATGGCGATCGCTTTGACAAAGCGCGACGGCGCGCCGCCGCCTTTGCTGCGGCTCGACGATCACAATCATTTTTCCTGCATCTGCGGCATAGGCACGAAAGACGAAAGGTTCTCTGGACCCTTACTCGCTTTCATCGCCAACTGCACAGCCTGACAACAACATACGGAGGAAACCATGACCGACAAAACCTATGAGAACATCAAGATCGAGCGTGAAGGTCACGTCACCTTTCTCGTTCTCAATCGTCCTGAAAAACGCAACGCTATGAGCCCCGGCCTGCATTATGATGTGCAGGACGCTCTGAAATGGCTCGACGACGACGTGCAGACGCGTGTGCTTGTGCTGACGGGCGCGGGCGACGCATGGTGCGCTGGTCAGGATTTGAAGCTCTATTTCCGCGAGACCGCGAACAACCCCATGGAGCGCAAGCGCTCCAACACAGCCAGCCATAACTGGCGCTGGGAATTGCTGACCCGCTTCTCAAAGCCCACCATCGCCATGGTCAATGGCTTCTGCTTCGGCGGCGCCTTCACCCAGCTCTGCGCTTGCGATTTCGCCGTCACTGCAGAAGACGCGACCTTTGGCCTGTCCGAAGTCAACTGGGGCATTCTGCCCGGCGGCATCGTCAGCTGGAACCTGACCGACATGATGCTGCCCCGGCACGCCATGTATTACGCCGCCACAGGCGAGCCCTTCGACGGCAAGCGCGCTGTTGAGATCGGCCTCGCCAATTTCGCGGTCCCGCGCGATCAGCTGCGCGCCAAGACCCTCGAACTCGCCGCCAAGCTCGAGAAGCTGAACCCATCCGTGCTGCGCTACACTAAGGAAGCCGTTCGCGCCGTGCGCCATATGAGCGCCGACGACGCCCGCGACTATCTCGGCGCCAAACAGGATTCGCTGGCCCGCGCCGACAAGGAGATCGCCGACAAGGTGGGCATGAAGAAGTTCCTCGACGAGAAATCCTATCGTCCGGGTCTTGGCCCCTATCAGCGTCCTGAAGAGAAGTAATCAGGGCTCTTTCCTGTCGCGGGCGCGCCCATCGCGCGTCCGCTCTTCTCCTGCGATGGACGGATAATCGGTGAGCCTTTCTTCCAATATCGGGGCGCTCATGGCGCCGCGCAATGTCGTTCTGGTCGGCGCGTCGGATCGTAACTGGGCGCCGCGCATCTGGGACAATCTCAGGCGCTTTGGATTCGAAGGCGCCGTCTATCCCGTCAATCCGAGCCGCACAGAAATCTGGGGCGTGCGCTGCTACGCCTCTATCGCTGATCTGCCAGAAGCGCCTGATCATCTGGCGCTTTTCGTTCCCAAGGAACAGACGCTCGAAATTTTGGAGGCTGCGGGCAAGCTTGGCGCGCGCAGCGCCAGCATCTATGCGGCGGGCTTTGGCGAGGGCGGCGATCCCGAAGGCCGTGCCCGTGCGCTCCGCCTGAAAGACATTCTGAATACCTATTCCATCGCTGCGACAGGCCCTAACTGCATGGGGCTCGCGGTCGGGCGTTCGAAATTCTGCACCTTCCCTGATGAGCAGGTCGAGCCACTGGGTGTGGGCGGGGTGGCTGCGCTGACCCAAAGCGGCATGCTCGCCCAGACCTTCGCGCGTGGTATCGTGGACGCGGGCCTCACGCTCTCTTATCTCGTGTCTTGCGGCAATCAAACGGGCCTAACCTTCGCCGATTACATCAACTATCTCGCTGATGATCCCGATCTGCGCGTCATCACCTGCTACATCGAATCCGTTACCGATGGACCCGCTTTCCTCGCCGCAGCCGACAATGCGCGGCGCAATGGCAAAACCATCGTCGCGGTGAAGGCTGGCGGCTCGGAGGAGGCGCGCAAGGCGGCGCTCGCCCATACCGGTTCGCTAGCAGGCTCGACCGAAGTCTTCGACGCTTTCGCGCGGGATGTGGGCATCGTGCGCGTCGACAGTCTGGAAGATATGGTTGAGGCCGCCGCTTATCTGGCGCGCATGCCGCGCCCCAAGGGCTCGCGCGTCGCCATCATGACCAATTCCGGCGCGCTGAAATCGCTCGCCACCGACGCCGCGCAGACCTATGGCGTGGAATTCGCGCAGCTCGATCCATCGACCCAAACGCGCATGCGCGAGACGCTTGCCGACGCCACGCTCGCCAATCCCTTCGACAGCAAGCGCACCTTGCGGGTTGAAGAATATATGGCCTGCGTGCGCGCGCTGCATGACGACGCCAATGTCGATCTTCTGTTGATGGCGGAAGAGTTGCCGCGCGCAGCCGGCATTGAGCGCAAGGTCAAGAACCTTACGGCGCTCGACGCCTTCGCGGCGGAGGCCACAAAGCCAGTCGCCGCCTTCGCGCCGGTCACGCTGCAGGAAACGCCGTATATGCAGACGATGCGGGCGGGCATGACTCATATGCCCTGGCTGCGGGATGTGGGCAAAAGCCTGCGCACCGTGGCGCGCATCGTTCCTTCGATGTTGACGCCTGCGCTCACGCCTCATGCGCCCGATCCGCAGCGCGCTGGGTTTGTCGCCCAGTGGCGGGCGAAGGCTGCGGCGCTTAGCGGTCCGACCGCCTTAAGCGAGGCGGAGTCGAAGGAACTTCTCGCCGCATTTGCTATCCGGGGCCCTGCCGAGGCTGTCGTCGCCACCCCTGAAGAGGCGGTCAACGCCGCCGCCAATATCGGCTATCCCGTCGTGCTCAAGGGCGTCTCCGCCGCCGTGCCGCATAAAAGCGATGCGGGGCTTGTGCTGCTGGGCCTTGCAGATGCGCAAGCTGTGCGCGAGGGCGCGGCGCTTATCGCCCAGCGTTGCGCAAAGCTTGGCGCGCCGCTCGAAGGCGTGCTTGTCGCCGAGCAGGTGAGCGGCGCGGTTGAAATGGTGCTGGGCCTGCATCGCGATCCCGAGATGGGCCATGCGGTCATGGTGGGCATGGGCGGCGTCTGGCTGGAGCTCTTCAAGGACGTCGCCTTCGCGCCGACGGGGCTGGGTCTTGAGCGCGCGAGGGAGACGATAGCACTCACGCGCGCGTCGCAACTGCTGGCGGGCTATCGCGGTGCGCCGGTTTGCGACGTGGAAGCTTTGGCGCAGGCCATGGTCAGTCTCGGGCGTCTGGCCTGTGAGCTTGGCGATGTGATCGAGGCCATCGACGTTAATCCGATTGCGGTGCGCGCGCAGGGCAGGGGCGCCGTAGCGCTCGATGCGCTGGTCGTTTTGCGCCCGCCTCAAGGCTGAGGGGAAACATGCGTCGCCGGACCTTTCTTTCAGGCGCACTCGCTAGCGCAATGGCCCCCCTGCAGGCGCAGGCGGATCAGGTCGCCGATTTCTATCGTGGCAAGACCCTGACCTGCTACATCGGCTACGCCTCCGGCGGCGGCTATGACGTCTATGCGCGCACCATCAGCCGCTTCATGCAGAAACATCTGCCCGGCAATCCCAATATCATCGCGGTCAATATGCCCGGCGCTTCCAGCATGACGCTTGGCAATCATCTCGCGCGCGTCGCCCCGCGCGATGGCACGGCCTTCGGAGCCGTCAATTCGATGCTGCTTTTTGATCCGCTCTTCAACGGACCGAAATCGAAGGCGCAATTTACCGGAGCCGACATGACGATGATCGGCAATGCGGTCGTTTCGGCGGCGGTGCTGATCGCGCTCAAGTCATCGGGCGTCAGCAGCCTTGAGGAACTGCGCACCAGGGAACTTGTGACGGCGGCGTCCACGCCTTCGGGCGACACATATATGCTCCCGCTGGCGCTCAAGAATGTGCTGGGCCTCAAGCTAAAGATCATCACGGGCTATCCGGGCACGCGTGAAGTGGCGCTGGCGCTGGAGAATGGCGAAGTGCAGGGGCGCGTCTGGGACATGGAGGGCCTAAAGGCCGCGCGTCCGCAATGGCTGCGCGACGGCACCGTCCGCATTCTCGCCCAGCTTGCGCCCAGAGCCGACCGCGC
>CANBVC010000249.1 GCA_947372795.1 Beijerinckiaceae bacterium | reverse complement strand
TGCAGCAGGCAAGGCTTTTCCTCTCAAGGCAGGAAGAAATGATCCGTCACCACGGCGCTGGCTCCAGTCGCAGGATCCTGCACGCGAATGACGACGGGAAGACTTTTGACGTCGTGACTGACGCTGGCGGGCGCCGAGATCAAAACGCGAAGCTCAAGGGTTTGGTCGCGCCCCACGGCGGCTTGCAACCGTCCCTGCGCGTCAGTTGCGATAGCGGCGCTTTCAATCTTTGCATCAGCTAATCCCTCGACGCCAACGAGGAACTTGCGCTCCACGTCCTGCCTGTTGACGAGCCGCAATGTATAGCCGTTGCGGATCGAGCCATCAGAGAGCATCACATATTGCGGGTTGCGGTCATGAATCGCCGCCACTTCGATGATTTTACGCGTGGTCAGCGTATAGAGCATGAGGAGACCGACGAAGCTGATCAGCAGGGTGTAAAGCACGGTTCTGGGCCGAACAAGCCGCGTTGGCAAGGAAGCGAGGCCTGCGTCGCGGCGCTTCACATTGTTTTCGGTGTCGTATCCGATCAGGCCGGTCGGGCGGCCGATGCGGGTCATGATATTATCGCAGGCGTCGATGCACAGGCCGCACTGGATGCAGTCGATCTGCAGGCCATCACGAATATCGACGCCCGTGGGGCAGACGTTCACGCATTGATGGCAATCGACGCAATCGCCGCTCTTGGCGCCCGCCTGACGCAGCGCCTCGTTCTTCTTGACGGAGCCGCGCGGCTCGCCACGATCGAAACGATAGGTGACGTTCAGCGCCCATTCGTCGGTCAGCGCCGCCTGAATGCGCGGCCAGGGGCACATATAGGTGCAGACCTGCTCGCGCATGAAACCTGCGAGAAAATAGGTCGTGAAGGTGAGGATTGCGATCCAGATATAGGCGACAGGCTCGCCCTGAAAGGTCGCAAGCTTATAAACAAGCGTGGGCGCGTCGGCGAAATAAAGAACCCAGGCGCCGCCAGTCCACCACGCGATCAAGAGCCAGGTCGAATGTTTGAGCAGTTTCTCGGTGAAGCGCTCCAGCGACATGGGCTGGTTAGCCTTCATCATACGCTCGCGACGGTCGCCCTCGATCCAGCGCTCCACGAGCAGGAAAAGATCCGTCCAGACGGTCTGCGGACAGAGGTAGCCGCACCAGAGGCGGCCAGCCAGCGAGTTCATCAGGAAGAGCGCGAAGGCGGCGAGGATCAGCAGGCCAGTGAGATAATAAAATTCCTGCGGCCAGATCTCGATGAAGAAGAAATAGAAGCGACGATTGGCGATATCGACAAGAACGGCCTGCCCCGGCGCGTCAAGACCGCGATCCCAGCGCAAGAAGGGTAAGAAATAGTAGATGCCAAGGGTTACGAAAAGGATCGCCCATTTGATGCGGCGAAACCGGCCTTCAACGCTCTGCGGATAGATTTTCGCAGTGCTGGCGTAAAGCGGGAGCTCCCCCCCGCTCGCGAGCAATGCGGCATCGTCCAGTTGTTGCTGCTTGACGCTCATGAAATAGGTCCAACAGCCGCGGGTTACCGGCCCCCGCCAAGGGTGTGCACATAGACAGTCAGCGCCTTGATCGTGGTGGCGTCAAGGCGACCCGCCCAAGCCGGCATCACGCCGCCGCGACCATTCGTCAAGCCTTCGACGATCGTGTTCTTGTCAGAACCGTATAGCCAGATGGCGTCGGCGAGGTTAGGCGCGCCCAGATCCTGATTCCCCTGCCCTTTCTCGCCATGGCAGGCGCTGCAGGTCTCCTCGAAGACAGCGGCGCCAGCGGTGAGGTCCACGCCCTGCGGCATGGGTAGATGCGACAGGGAACGCACGTAGTCGGCGACGTCAGAGATCTGCTTGGGCGTCAGCATTCCCTCACGACCGAAGGCGGGCATGGCGCCGCTGCGCGTCTGATCATCTTCAGCGCGAGCGCCATGATGGATGGTTTCGGAGATCTGGTCGAGCGAACCGCCCCACAACCAATCGTCATCGTTGAGATTGGGGTAGCCCTTGGCGCCGCCGCCGCCCGCGCCATGGCAAGGCGCGCAATTGTCGCCGAAGGCCGCCTTGCCCTGCGCTATGGCGAAGGTCCGCAACTGCGGATTCTGTTCGATCTCCTGCAGGCTGGCGTTCGACAGCGCAGCGACGATCGGCGCGCGCTGGGCGCGAAGCTTGGCCAGATCGTCATTGACCCCCTGCCGCGAGCTCCAGCCAAGGACGCCCGGCGTGAAGGACTGGATCAGGGGAATCGCCGGGTAAGCGATGCAGTAGAAGAAGGCCCAGACGATCGTGGCGTAGAGAATGTTCACCCACCAGCGCGGCAGCGGCGTGTTCAATTCCTTGATGCCGTCCCACTCATGCCCAGTCGTGTGCATGCCGGTGTGGCTATCGATGTCGTCGGCGTGGTTGTCGGTCTGTGTCATGGTTCAATCCTCACGAAGAGGGAACTTCGCGGCTTCATCGAATTGCGACTGCATCGAGGGCCAGAGCGCATAGGCGAGGATCAGCACAAAGGTGATTCCCACGATAAGCAGGCTCCACAGATGGGCGTCTTTGAGAAAGGCTTCGATATTCATCCAGCACTCCTCAACGAATATTGGCTTTTTCGTGGTAGATCTTGAAATCCACGCTCGTGCCGAGCATCTGCAAGTATGCGATGAGCGCGTCGGCTTCCGTAACCTTGCCGACCTGACCGCCATAGTTGCGCGCCACCGCCGTTGGATAGCGTTTCGCGAAGGCCTTTGATTCTGGATCATCCTCGCTCGCCTGTGCGCGGGCGTCGACGGCTGCGTTCGCGATCTGCTCGGCGGTATAGGGAACGCCTTCGAGCTGCTGCACGCGCAGATTGTCGCTTAGGTGCTTAGCGTCGAGCTCGGTTCGCGAGAGCCAGGGGTAGCCCGGCATGATCGAAGCGGAAACGACGGAGCGGGGGTTAGCCAGATGCTGACGGTGCCATTGGTCGGAATATTTGGCGCCGACGCGGGCGAGGTCCGGTCCGTTACGCTTTGAGCCCCACTGGAAAGGATGGTCGTACATGCTTTCCGCAGCCAGCGAGTAATGGCCGTAGCGCTCGACCTCGTCACCCAATGCACGGATCATCTGCGAGTGGCAGAGGTAGCAACCTTCGCGCACATAGATGTCGCGCCCTGCAAGCTCCAGCGGCGTGTAGGGGCGAACGCCATCAACCTTCTCGATGGTGTTCTTCATGTAGAAGAGCGGCAAGATCTCGACGAGTCCGCCGATGGAGATGACGAGTAGCACTCCAATGAGGAGGATGATCGGGTTCTTTTCGAAAACAGCGTGTTTATGCCAGAGTGACATGTGATTTCCCTCACTCCGCCGCTGCGAACGCGGGTTGCCCGAGGGGCTCCGGTTCAGTTTCAGGCGCCACGATGGTCTTGTAGAGATTCCATGCCATGACAATCGCACCGCTCAGATAGAGCACGCCGCCAAGCGCGCGGATGATGTAGTAGGGATGCATGGCCTCAACCGTCTCAATGAAAGAGAATTCGAGGAAGCCAAGGCTCGTATAGGCGCGCCACATCAGGCCCTGCAGGATGCCGGCGACCCACATCGAGGTGATGTAGAGAACGATGCCGATGGTGGAGAGCCAGAAGTGCCATTCCACCAGACGCAGCGAATAGAGCTTCGAGCGGTTCCAGATCCACGGCACCATGCAATAGAGGGCGCCGAAGGAGACATAGCCAACCCAGCCGAGCGCGCCCGAATGCACGTGGCCGATGGTCCAGTCAGTGTAGTGCGACAGGGAGTTGACGACCTTGATGGACATCATCGGCCCTTCGAAGGTCGACATGCCATAGAAAGCGAGCGACACGACCATCATGCGCAGGACCGGATCGGTGCGCAGCTTGTCCCAGGCGCCCGAGAGCGTCATCAACCCATTGATCATGCCGCCCCATGAGGGCATCCACAACATGATCGAGAACACCATGCCCACGGTCTGCGCCCAATCAGGCAGCGCCGTATAATGCAGGTGGTGAGGACCTGCCCAAATATACATGAAGATCAGCGACCAGAAGTGGATGATCGACAGGCGATAGGAATAGACCGGCCGCTCTGCGCGCTTGGGCACGAAATAATACATGATGGCGAGGAAGCCGGCGGTCAGGAAGAAGCCCACCGCGTTGTGGCCGTACCACCACTGGATCATCGCATCCTGCACGCCAGTCCATACGATGTAGGACTTCGACGAGAAGATTGAGATCGGGATCGCTGCGTTATTGCACAAATGCAGAACTGCGATGGTCAGGATAAAAGCCAGATAGAACCAGTTCGCCACATAAATATGGGGCTCTTTGCGCTTGATGACCGTACCGAGGAACACGAGCAGATAAGTCACCCAGACCACGGTCAGCCAAAGATCGGCGTACCATTCGGGCTCGGCATA
>CANBVC010000248.1 GCA_947372795.1 Beijerinckiaceae bacterium | reverse complement strand
TGGCCCTGCTGACGCTCGCCCCCAAAGGCGGGACGGTCGAGGAAGGGCTGCGGCTGGTTCGGCGGCGCGGCGGGCTGCTGCTGAGGCTGCTGACCACCGAATGCGGGCTGGCCATAGGGCTGCGGCTGCTGGCCGAAGCCCTGCGGGGGCGGGGGCGCGAAACGCTCGGGTGGCGAGGCGAAACGGTCGGGCAGGCCGCCCATATCGTCGTCATCATCCATTTCCTCGGCATCCACCTCGCCGGGCGCCCGCATATAGCCCATCTGGGCCTGCGCCTGGGCCAATTGCGCCGAAGCGATCAAGCGGAAGTAATGTTCGGCGTGCTGGAGATAGCTTTCCGCCATCACCGGATCGCCGGAAGATTGGGCGTCGCGGGCGAGCTGGAGATATTTCTCAGCGACGTGATGAGCCGTTCCACGGATCTTCACATCCGGACCATTCGACTCATAGGTGCGAGTGAGCGGATTGGGACCCTTGCGGTTGTTGCGACCGCGCATGCGCTTATTCTGACCTGGTCTCATTGAAGATCCTTGGAAGATCCTTTGAAGATCGTTGGGGTGCGTCCTAGGGCCTGGCTCTGGCTTCGCCTGCCGGGCGTTGACCCGGTCCGTGGCCTCCCTGAGAGGGCCCCGGCTCGCTTTTCGATCAGCTTCTCACAGATCGAAGTTGAAAATGATCACCTTGGGAACGGTTGGTCTCGACCGGAACAATTCTGCAAGGGACTGAAAAATCAGAACCTTGGAACGCTATTCGACGGTTTTTGAGGTCTGCGTCAGCCCAGTTAAGGCGATCTCACATTCGTAACCTAGTCGCTTTCGATCCGTCCGCCAAGGGGGCGAGCGCAAAATATCCCAATGGATCATACGGTGGCTTTTCGCCCGATCACGGCGCGCTCCACCCCCGCGAGGTCTGGCTTCGCGCGCACCTCTGTAAAGCCCTGGCCGATCAGGAGGTCCATGACCGCCTGAGCCTGTCCCTGGCCGACCTCCAGAATGGCGAAACCGCCGGGAGCGACGAGCGTGGGAAGGAGGGCGGCGATCGCGCGATAGGCGGTAAGCCCATCATGTCCCCCGTCGAGCGCCAGCATCGGATCATGCAGCCGCACCTCCGGGTCGAGCCCCGCCAAGGCGCCGCTCTCGATATAGGGTGGGTTGGAGACGACGAGGTCATAGGGGCCGGGCAGGCCTGCGTCCCAGCTTCCCTGCCGCACTTGCCCGCGCTGGTTCAGTTCACAGCGGGCGATGTTCTCCCGCGCCACGGCGCAGGCCTCCTTTGACAGGTCGACGCCGAGCCCTTGCGCCTGCGGAAATATGTCGAGCAGGGCGCAGAGCAGGGCGCCTGATCCAGTTCCAAGGTCCAGAACCGCAAGGGCCTCGCCTTGCCGCTCGACCAGAACCTCAAGCGCACCGTCGACCACCGTCTCCGTATCTGGACGAGGATCCAGAACAGCCGGGGTCACGAGGAGGTCGAAGCTCCAGAAGCTGCGCTGACCCAGAATGCGCGACACCGGCTCGCGGGCGAGGCGGCGCTTCGCCATGGCGAGGGCCAGTTCCGCCGCCTCTTCCTCAATGGGCAAGTCAGGATCGCGAATTAGGGCGACATGGTCGAAGCCTGCCGCCGCGCAAAGCAGCAGCCTTGCGTCGATGGTGGCGTCTTCGATCCCCGCCTGCGCGAAGGCGTCCGCCAGCAGGCGCATGGCTTGCCGGCGGGAGGTTTCGGGCGTCAGGCCGTCGAGGAGCGCATCCACCTCAGCCGGCCGCCTTGGCGAGCACCCGCGTCAGGCGCGCGGCGAAGGCCGCCGGATCCGCCAGCTGTTCGCCATCCATCAGGCGCGCTTCGTCGTGAAGCAGCCAGGCGGCGTCCTCGACGAGGCTCTTGTCGGCCTCGGCGCCGAGACGCCTGGCCAGCGACTGGACGAGGGCGTGGCGGGGGTTGATCTCAAGCACCGGCTTGGTGAGGTCGGCGCGCCCCGCCTGCGCCAGAATGCGCTCGAGGCGCCGGTCCGGCCCATGTTCGCCCGCGACCAGACAGGCCGGGCTTTCGGCCAGCCGTTCGGACGCCCGCACATCGGCGGTCACGCTCTCAAGAGTGGTTTTCATGAAGGCGAGCAGGGTGGCGACCTCGGCGGTCGTCTCCGTCGATGGCTCGTCCACCCCTTCGTTCAGGGGAATCGTCTTGAGATCGGCGCCGCCCTGCGTCACGGATTTGAAGGGCTTGCCGTCGAAACCGACCGCTGTGGACACCCAGAACGCGTCCACGGGATCGGCAAGCAGCAGCACTTCGACGCCGCGCGCCCTGAAGCCTTCGAGCTGCGGGCTCGAGCCCATGCGCCTGGCGTCATCGCCGGTGAGGTAGAAGATGGAGGTCTGATTTTCTTTCAGTCCCGCCGCATAGTCGGCGAGGCTGCGCCCGCCTTCGGGATGGGTCGTGGTGGCGAAGCGGGCGAGCTTGAAGAGCTGGTCGCGGCGCTCAGGGTCCTCATAGAGGCCTTCTTTCAGCACCGCGCCGAAATTCTCCCAGATCTTGGCGAAGGCCTCCGGATCGTTCTCGGCGGTTTTCGTCAGCTCTTGCAGGATGCGATTGGTGACGCCCCTGCGGATGGCCGAGAAGACCGGGCTCGTCTGGATCATCTCGCGCGAGACATTCAGCGGCAGATCGGCCGAGTCGACGACAAGCCGCACGAAGCGCATCCAGCCGGGGAGCAGGTCGTTATCCTGACTGATCAGCACGCGCCGCACATAGAGCTTGCTGCGGCCCTTGCGGGCGGGGTCGAAAAGATCGAGCGGGCGCGAGCCCGGCACGAAGGCGAGAACCGTATATTCGTGCCTTCCTTCCGCGCGCCAGTGCATGGTGAGGGCGGGCTCGTCATATTGGCCCGCAAGGCTGCGGTAGAAGTCGGTATATTCTTCAGCTGTCACGGCGCTGCGCGGCTTTGCCCAGACGGCGGCGCCATCGGTCAGGCGGCGGGGCTCGGCGTCCGGCGTCTCGCGCAGGTCGATCGGCACGGCCACCGCGCCCGAATGTTCGGTGACGATGCTTTCGAGCTTCCAAGGCTCCAGATAGGCCTTCGATTCGTCGTTGAGATGCAGAATCACCCTTGTGCCGCGCGCGGGGGCGGCTTCGAGCGCCAGAGCCTCGGTCGTATAGGCGCCCTTGCCCTCGGAGATCCACCGCCAGCCTTCGTCGGTTCCCGCCTTGTGGGTCTCCACGACCACGCGATCGGCGACCATGAAGGCGGAGTAAAAGCCGATGCCGAACTGCCCGATGAGATCAGCGCCCGAACGACCCGCGCCACCCTCTTCCTCGCCCTCCCGATCGCTCTTGGCCTCGGCGTTCTGGCTGATGCGCTCAAGAAAGGCCCGTGTGCCGGAATTGGCGATGGTGCCGAGTGCGTCGACGAGATCGCTGCGGCTCATGCCAAGGCCATTGTCGGCGATGGTGAGAAGGCCGGCGTCCTTGTCGAGAATCAGCTCGATTGCGAAGGGTGATTCTTCGCCGAGCAGTTCGGGCCGGGCGAGTGATTCGTAGCGCAGCTTTTCGCAGGCGTCGGCGCCGTTGGAGATGAGCTCGCGCAGGAAGATGTCCCGATCAGAATAGATCGAGTGGACCATGAGATGCAGCAGGCGGGAGACGTCCGCCTGAAAAGCATGTGACTGGGCGTCGGGTGAATCGATGGTCGTCGTCACTACAAAATCCCCATCAGACTGAAGAAACAGGCTGGTTGATCCAGCGCAGTCCTTCATATCGCGGCGCGAGCGTAAGGATTCAAGAGCGGGGGGATTCTGGCTAGCCATGGGAAATCCAACGGCCGGCGGAAGCTGTGCTTCACGCCGGCCGTGTGTCGCTACGATACGCGGCCCGGTCGAACGCATCCCGGGGGGCTGGGGGGCTGACTGATCCAGAAAGCTTTCAGCCGGACCTTCCGCTGCGACAGGTGGAGTGTCGTCGCTGAAAAGGGCGCCTGTCCGACCGCAAGCCGGCGAAACTGTGATTTTCTGCAGCCGTCTTGCGGGCCTGTCACGAATTCTTCATCATGGCCTCATCAGGAGGCGCATGTGAACGATCAGGGCCCAAAAGAGGCGAATCAGATGAGCGGCGTCACGCTCCTCCGGCCGAAGACCGCCGCTCCGCCGCTATCTGCGGCTCCCTCGCAGACGTCGCCCAGCGCCCCTTCGGTCGTGTCGTTTGATCGTACAGAGCTGAGCGCGATCCTGAATCTCTATGGGCGCAAGGTGGCTGAAGGCGAATGGCGCGACTACGCGATGGATTTCAACACCAACAAGGCCATCTTCTCGGTCTACCGCCGCGCTTCCGAATTCCCGCTCTACCGGATCGAGAAGGATCCGAGTCTTGCGCGCAAGCAGGGCGCCTATTCGGTGGTGGCGGCGACCGGGCTCATCTTGCGTCG
>CANBVC010000247.1 GCA_947372795.1 Beijerinckiaceae bacterium | reverse complement strand
GAGGTCGTATTGG
The DNA here is from genome assembly GCA_947372795.1 of Beijerinckiaceae bacterium. Lineage (GTDB taxonomy): Bacteria > Pseudomonadota > Alphaproteobacteria > Rhizobiales > Beijerinckiaceae > Terripilifer. The sequence continues at coordinate 4,436 of CANBVC010000247.1, read as the reverse complement.
TGGCAAGACCGGTCGGCCCCGAGATCGCCGCGCAATCAGTCTTGTTTAGATCCGTGCCATGGTAGCGAAGATCAAGAGTAGCGAACTTGTAGCTGTAGGAGATGCCAGCGTTCCAGTAATTGTAGTCAGGAAGCACGGTGCTGAAGTGAGCAGCGTCTGCCGTGCCCAGGTACTGACGACCGAATTCACCCGACAGGGCGAAGTCCATCGGGAGGGTCCACTTGGCGGTCGCTGACAGATAGGTGCCGGCCGCGCCGGTGTCGAGGAAGCTCGGCGAATAGAAGGCATTGGCGCCGACATTGAAGGTCTCGGTGATGTTGTAGCCGAGCTTCACATAGCCTTCATAGAAGGTGGGGTTGGTCGGGAATACGGGGAAGGTATTATTCGTCACTGCACGTGTCGGCGTTGAGAGACCCGGATAGACGTACGCAATGGCTCCAACGTCAGTCGACAGATTGCCGAACGTGCCGCGCACGCCGCCGAGCACGTCGAGTTCCATGTTCGGGCTCTGGTCAGTATCCGTCAGCTTGATGCTAGAGCCGGCGGTGCCAACGTAAGCAGCCCAAGTATCAGTGAAGGTGTAGCGCAGTTCGGCGTTGGCGTTGACGCTCGCACCGTTGTTCGACTGGCTGATGCCACGGAAGATATAGTTGGAGGTCAGACCGCCACCGACGGTGAAGTCCCAGGGGGACACGACGACGACGGGCGCAGGAGCCGGGGCCTTCTTCTTCTTGGCGAGGTCGGCCGAGTAAGCGACACCGCCCGACAGGGCGAAAGCGAGAAGGGCGATCGAGGTCTTTTTCATAGCGTCAAGCTCCATGGGGCGCTGAGAAGATGACGCAACTGTGACCGAAAACGTAGCCATATGACAAGTCAAAGGAACGAGCATTTGCACACAAAATAGGCAAACAAATGCCGCAATGCAAAGTTGAATGACGACTGTGGCCCAAAGTCCACAATCCCAGTAACGAAAATTGTTTCATCGACCTCAGACGACTTCAAAATGACCGAAAAATTCGAATCGTTTACGTCATTTAATGCTCTGATCAAGCTAAAAACCGAGACTATACTATTCATTAACCATTCAATTGGTGAGACTTGAGGGAGCATGCATTGGCACAGCCAGAAGATCAGCCATGCCTTCCAATACCTCTGGCAGAGGGCCGCCAGACGCCCAGTCAAGCAATTCAACCGTGTGAAGAATCGGAATCTGCGTTTTGCCGCCGATCTGCGTCATGCAGCCGATATTGCCGGTTGCGATGATCTGCGGCCGCACGCGCTCGATATTCGCCGCCTTGCGGGCGCCAAGGCGTCCGGCGATGGCCGGTTGCAGAATGTTATAGACGCCAGCCGAGCCGCAGCAGATATGGCCTTCGGGCACATCGCGCACCTGAAAGCCCGCCGCGCGCAACAAGCGCTTGGGACCATCCGTGATCTTTTGCCCATGCTGCATGGAGCAGGCGGAGTGATAGCCGACGACTTGTCCCGTTGTCCGCGCAGGCTCAAGCGCGGGCAACGACAATAGATATTCAGTGATGTCGCGCGTCGCTTCAGACACACGCCGCGCCTTCTCCGCATAGGCAGGGTCATCGCGCAGCATGAAGCCGTAGTCCTTCACCGTCGTGCCGCAGCCCGATGTCGTGATGAGAATGGCCTCGAGCCCGCGGTCCATTTCGGCGATCCAGGCGTCCACATTGGCTTTTGCGAAACGCAGGGCTTCATCTTCACGGCCCATATGATGGACGAGCGCGCCGCAGCAGCCTTCGCCGCGCGGTGTGATGACTTCAACGCCATGGCGCGCAAGCATCCGCCGCGCCGCGCTGTTGATGGAAGGTTTAAGGACTGGCTGCGCGCAGCCTTCCAGAATCACGACTTTGCCACGCAAGGGCGCGGCGATGGCGAGCGCATGGTCAGGTACTTCGCGCGAAGGAAAGCGAGAAGGGGCAAGGTCGATCATGGCGCGCATGCGCGGACCGATAACCGGCAAGGCGCCGAAGAGGCCACGTAGCGGCTTGGCCAGAAGCGCGCCCGCAAGCGCAAGACGGAAGCGCTCGCGATAGGGCAGCACATTGGCGAGCAGCGCGCGAATGAACCTGTCGCCGGTGCTACGCACATAAGTCTTTTCTATATGCGCGCGGGCATGATCGACGAGATGCATATAATGCACGCCCGAGGGGCAAGTCGTCATGCAGGAAAGGCAGGACAGGCACCGGTCGATATGTTTCACGACTTCGGGCGTTGCGGGTTTGCCGCCCTCAAGCATGTCCTTGATGAGGTAGATGCGCCCGCGCGGCGAATCGAGTTCGTCGCCCTCTAGAAGATAAGTGGGACAGGTCGCGGTGCAAAAGCCGCAATGGACGCAGGTGCGCAGGATCTTCTCGGATTCACGCAGATGCGAATCCTTGAGCTGGTCAGGCGAGAAACTGGTTTTCATGACGCCCCCCCGCGTTCAGACGCCCGCATACATGCGGCCGGGATTGAACAGGCCTTGCGGATCAAAACTCTGTTTGACGCCGCTCGTGAGTTTCATCAGCGCAGGCGCCAAAGGCTCGAACACATCGAGCGTCGCGCGCAAGGCGTCAGGCGCGCGCACAAGGGTCGCGTGACCGCCCGTTGCGCCAAGCGCCACGCGGATGGCGCCTGCGCCGCAATCGCCAACGGTGGACGTAGCGAACCACACGAGCCCGCCGCCCCAATCATAAAAGCAATCGCCGCGAAGTGTTTCGCGCAGGGCGCGCATGAGGCGAGGCGCGCGGCTCGGCGCAACTGACATACGCCAGATCGCCCTGTCGGATGGGCGCACGAGCGGGCCGACATCCCGCAGGTCGCGCCAAAGATCAAGGGAGGGCTCATGGTCGAGCCGCGTCATCGACCCGAAGGGAGCGAGCAGCTTTTCGAGCGCGTCCATGCGATAGGCGACAGAGTCGGGGAAGTGTTCGATCCGCAGATAGGTGCGCGCGTTTTCGGACAAGCCTTGCGGCAGATGCGCCGCGCCGCTGATTTCAAAAGGCGAGCCCAGCGCCGCAGACATACAAGCGACAGCGCGCTCATCATCAAGACCTTCGAACACAAGGGTCGCTGTGCGACGGGGCCTTGGTAGAAGCTTGAAGGTCACTTCCGTTATGACGCCCAGCGTTCCATGGGAGCCGCAAACGAGCTTCACGAGATCAAGCCCCGTGACATTTTTCATCACGCGGCCGCCCGACTTCACAGCCTCAGCCCTGCCATTGACGAAGCGCAGACCGATCAGATGATCGCGCGCGGCGCCAACCTGGATGCGGCGCGGGCCGGAGATGTTGCAGGCAGCGACTGCGCCGATGGTTGGATCGCCCACGCTGCCATAAAGCGCGCGATGATCCATGGGTTCGAAGGGCAGCATCTGCGCATTTTCGCCAAGCGCCCGCTCAATCTCGGAAACAGGCGTGCCCGCGCGCGCGCTGATCACCATTTCGGCCGGTTCATAAAGCGTGATGCCGCTGAGCTGCGAGGTGGTGAGCGTAACTAACGCCTCAACGGGACGGCCCAGCCCCGCGCGCGTACCCCCGCCCTCAATGGCGAGCGGCGTTTTCGCCATACGCGCATTCCGCACCACTTCGGCGACGTCGGATTCGGTGCGCGGCTTGTGGACAATCTGGGTCATGGCGCTCACCTCACGCCGCATTGCGTTGATCGAGCGGAAACACCTTGGCCGGGTTTAGGAGCCAGCCGGGGTCGAACACCGCGCGCACGCGCATCTGCTGATCAAGATCGACAGGGGTGAACTGAAAACGCATGAGGTCACGCTTTTCGATGCCGACCCCATGCTCGCCGGTCAGGCAACCGCCGACCTCAACGCAAAGCTTCAGAATATCGTTGCCAGCCTCTTCGGCTTTCGCCTGCTCAGCGGGATCGTTGACATTATACATGATGAGCGGATGCATATTACCATCGCCAGCGTGGAAGACATTGGCGACGCGCAACCCATAGCTCTTCACGATCTCATCCGTGCGCTGCAGCACATAAGAAAGCTTGCTGGTGGGTACGGTGCCATCCATGCAGATATAGTCGGCGACGCGACCGGTCGCGCCAAAGGCGGATTTACGGCCCTTCCAGATCAGCGCAGCCTCCAGCGCCGATTGCGACTCGCGCACGGTGCGCACGCCATGTTTGCGGGCGATCTCGACGATGCGCGCAAGCTGCGCCTCCATTTCGGCGTGCGAGCCCTCAACCTCGATGATGAGCATCGCGGCGGCGTCGAGCGGATAGCCCGCATGAGCGAAAGCTTCCGTGATTTCGATGGCGAGCTTGTCCATGAATTCCATGGCGACCGGAACAATGCCATGGCCGATGACATCCGCCACGCAGGCGCCGGCCTCTTCGCTGGAATCGAAGCCAAATAGCACGGGACGCGCGCCCTCGGCCGCGCGCAGGATGCGCACGCTCGCCTCGGTCACAAC
>CANBVC010000246.1 GCA_947372795.1 Beijerinckiaceae bacterium | reverse complement strand
TGCTCATTCGCGTCCTTCGCCACGAAGGATCAGAGGGATCTGTTTGAATCCATTCGTATCGGCGATGTTCTTGTGATGAAGCAGGATCTGCTATCGGCCAGCGTCATGCGGGTTCATGCTCATGGGCGGGTGGTCGGTCTTGACGTTTCAGAAGAGGGCCGCCGCATATTGCGGGTGGACTGGTCCCATGGACAGGGACAGATAGAAGTCCCCGCCATGGGCGTTCGCGAAATGGTGAGCATGCCTGACGCAGTCAGGGTCAAGAAGACCATGCCCTTGGAATTCTGGCGCTGGCTGCAAAAATAGAAGCCCCAATCAGGGCTTCTTGTAGCTCCCTAGCTCCTGCACGACCCTCTGCGCGAAGCTGTTGTCCACCACGTCGGTCGACTTGATCGCCGCGTCCTCGATCAGCTTCATTTCCTTGAAGAAAGCGAGGTCGCCTTCGAGGCTGGCGATGTCCACTGTTCCGTCGGGGTTGCAGGCCGCTGGCGTTGTGGTGCGGTGCAGCTGCGGGTCTTTTTCGTTTGTGTATTGAACGAGGGTGGCGATCACGTCATCGGCGCCCTTGCCCGCGATGGCTCCATCCTTCAGCGCGTCGTTGTAGTCGCGCACGGCGCGAATATAGGCGCGCATGAATTTGGTGGCAGCCTCGGGCTTCGTCTTGGCGAAATCATCCGAATAGAGCAGCACGGCGGTCTGATGATTTTCGAAAAGGTCTTCGTTGCCGTCGACCTTCACCGCCACGCCCTCGCGCACAGCAAGGGTCGCGGTCGGTTCATTGGTGACGCCGGCGTCGATGGCCTTGTTGCGATAGGCGATGAGGTGATCGGGAAAGCCCATGTCGATGGTGTCGACATCGCCGAACTTCAGGCCCGCCTTCTTCAGCGCCTGGTTGAGCGTCGCCGCATTGCCCGTGCCGACCGCCGCCACGGCGACCTTCATGCCCTTGAGGTCTTTAAAGCTTTTGTAGCGGCCGCTCTCGGCGAGATCCTTGCGCACCAGGATCTGGGAGAAGTTATATCCCGGCCGGCTCGATCCCTTGTCCGCCACAATGCGGATGCCGATCTTGCGGCTGAAGGCGTTGTAGAGCCCGGCCGACACCGTGCCGCCGCCCACATCGAGCTGGCCGGCGCCGAGCGGCGCGATCATCCGCGCGGCGGTGTTGAAGGCGATGAATTCGACATCAAGACCCTCGGCTTTGAAGTAGCCCTTTTTGTCGGCGATATAGATGCCGATGTCGCTCACCGTATTGACATTGCCCACGCGCACCTTGGTCTGGGCGAAGGCGCCGCCGCTGACTGTCATCAGACAGGCGAGCGCGAGGCCGAAGGGGCGGAACCGGGCGAGGGTCATCGTTTTCTCCAAAAATTATAGGGTCTGTTGATCGCGGAACCTATAGCGAGGGCGCCGCTCGCGCAATGCAGCTTTGCGTGAGCTTTGCGCACTGGCGCGCTGGCCTGTTGGGCGCTACATCAGACCCATGAGAGAAGATCTTGCCAATCAGATGGCCCCCGGACAGGGGGAGCCCATAGATCCTGTCGCCATGGCGCGCCGCGACCTGCAGAAAGTCCTGCCGCGCCGCTTCTACAAGGAAGCGCAGGCGCAGGAGGTCGACGGCCAGTTCGCCCTCGTGCTCGACGGCAAAAACGCCCATACGCCGGGCCGCCAACCCATCCGCACGCCCTCGCTTGAGCTGACGCAGGCGCTGGCGGGGGAGTGGAACGCCCAGGGCGAGTTCATCGACCCCGGCTCCATGCCCCTGACCCGCATCGTCAATTCGGCGCTCGATGGGGTGTCTCGCGAGATGGGCGAGGTGCGCGCGGAGATCGTCAAATATGCGGGCTCCGATCTCCTGTGTTACCGGGCTGGAGACCCGCAGTCCCTCGTCGAAGCGCAATCGCGGATGTGGGACCCCATCCTCGCATGGGCGCGGGAGGCTTTCGGCGCCCGCTTCATCTGCGCCGAGGGCGTGATCTTCGCAAAGCAGCCCGAGCCCGCCGTTGCGGCTGTGGCGCAAGTTGTTGAGGGGGTGGATTCGCCGCTGGCGCTGGCCGCACTGAGTGTCATGACCACGATTACCGGCTCGGCGCTTCTGGCGCTAGCCGTCGCGCAGGGCCACCTGAGCGCCGAAGAGGCCTGGGCGACTGCGCATGTCGATGAGGATTTCCAGATCGCGGGCTGGGGCGAAGACGCGGAATCCGCCGCCCGCCGCGCCAGACGCTGGCTCGACATGGAAGCTGCGGCCAAGGTCTACGCCCTGAGCGCCTAAGCCGTCAGATTCCCGCGCCGCTCTCGTTTTTGTCGTCTGGCCCAGTGGCATGGCGCTCGCGCGCTTTCACGCGCAGCTCGGCTGCGAGCGGGCGAATGAGCAGGTCCGTCACGAGCACCGCGCCCGCCGCCCATGGGTTTTCCGTGAGCGCATAGACGCCCGCCGCCAGCGCAACTGAAAGGGCCGCGTCGCCCGCATCCATACGCGCGCTGACCCGCGTGATGAGGCTTGGCTCCACCGCTGGCGCGATATGGGATGTGGCGGGGGTGGCGACGGATGGCTCGACCACACCCAACGCCGCCGTCTGATTGGTCAGCCGGTCGATGAGTATGAAGGCGCCGAGATCGCGATCCTGCCGATAGTCAGCCATGACGAGCGACTTGTCGCAGGTGAGCGATACGACGCCGATTTGATTCATCGCCAGAGACTGCGCCGGCCGTGGTGCGAAGCTCTCGACATCGATCTGGTGATGCAGAACCGCGATGCGCGCATTGGCCGTGCCGGTGGCGAGCTGGATGATATAGTCGCGCCCCGGCGTCATCGGCGCATCGATCATCCAGAGCAGGCGCGCGTCCAGATTGCGGCGTGGTTTGAGATGGTGCGGCGTCGAGGCCAGCACATCGCCGCGCGACACATCGATTTCGTCGCTCAGCGTCAGCGTCACCGCCTCGCCAGCCTGCGCCTCTTCACGCTCGCCATTCGGCCCGATGATGCGCGCCACCTTGCTGCGGCGGGCGCCCGGCAGGGCCACGATCTCATCGCCGCGCTTGATGACGCCCGAGGCGATGGAGCCCGCATAGCCACGAAAGTCGAGATCGGGCCGGTTGACCCATTGCACCGGCATGGCGAAGGCTTGTTCTTCATGAGCCGTCACAGGCTCAACTGTCTCCAGATGCGCCAGCAGGGTCGGGCCTTGATACCAGGACGTATGCGCTGATTTTTTCGCGATATTGTCGCCATCGCGCGCGGACAGGGGAATGGCGACGACGTTGGCGAAGCCAAGCCCCGCCGTTAAAGTCAAATAAGAATCCACGATGCTTTTAAAGACGCCCTCGTCGAAGCCGACAAGATCCATTTTGTTCACAGCGATCACGATGTCGCGCACGCCAAGCATCGATAGGATGTAAGAATGACGACGCGTCTGCGGCAGCACGCCCTTGCGCGCGTCAATGAGAATGATCGCGACTTCGGCGGTCGAGGCGCCTGTGGCCATGTTGCGCGTATATTGTTCATGGCCGGGCGTATCGGCGACGATGAAAGCGCGCTTGTTGGAGCTGAAATAGCGATAGGCGACATCGATGGTGATGCCCTGTTCGCGCTCGGCCGAAAGTCCGTCCAGCAAGAGCGCGAAATCAAGCTCGGCGCCCTGCGTTCCAAACTTCTTGCTATCGCGCTCCAGCGCTTCCAACTGGTCTTCGAAGACGCTGTTGGTGTCATAGAGCATACGGCCGATGAGCGTTGACTTGCCGTCATCGACAGAGCCGCAAGTGAAGAAACGCAGCAGCGATTGCGCGCGCGGGGCGGGTGCTGGAAGGACGCCATGCATCAGAAATAACCTTCCTGCTTCTTGGCTTCCATCGAGCCTGCGCCATCATGGTCGATGATGCGGCCCTGACGCTCGGAACTGCGCGATGCGCGCATTTCGGCGATGATTGCGGGCAGGGTCGCGGCGGTGCTTTCGACAGCGCCAGTGAGGGGATAGCAACCCAATGTGCGAAAGCGCACCATGCGCATCTGCACCTCTTCGCCGGGGTTCAGGGGCAGGCGTTCGTCGTCGCGCATGATAAGCGCGCCATCGCGTTCAACTACGGGACGTTTGGCTGCGAAATAAAGCGGCACGACGGGGATATTCTCTTGAAGGATATAGTCCCACACATCCGCTTCGGTCCAATTAGAGAGCGGGAAGATGCGGAAGCTCTCGCCCGGACGCTTGCGCGTATTATAGAGGCGCCATGGCTCGGGACGCTGGTTTTTCGGATCCCAGCGATGTTCGGGTGAGCGCAGGGAAAAGACACGCTCCTTGGCGCGGGATTTTTCTTCATCGCGCCGCGCGCCGCCAAAGGCCGCGTCGAATTTATAAAGATCAAGCGCCTGCTTGAGGCCCTGCGTCTTCATCACATCCGTATGCAATCGCGAGCCCGACGCGATGGGACCAATGCCTGCGCGCACGCCTTCCTGATTGATATGCACGATGAGGTCGAGACCCAGCTCCTTCGCGCGCTGGTCACGAAAGGCGATCATCTC
>CANBVC010000245.1 GCA_947372795.1 Beijerinckiaceae bacterium | reverse complement strand
TCGTCATTGGCGTGGGCATGAGCGCCATGGCCATGATCGTCATGAGCCGAACGACGTTCGCCAAAGAAGGTCATGAACACGAGGCGCCAGGAATAGAAGGAAGTGAAGCCCGCCGCGATCACCGTCAAAAGGAAGGCGTAGACGCCCGCGTTCGAATGCAGCGCAGAAGCGTAGGCGGCCTCGATGATCGCGTCCTTCGAGAAGTAGCCTGCCGTAAACGGGAAGCCCGTCAGCGCCAGCGTGCCGATCGTCATCATCCAGAAGGTGAAGGGAATGTCCTTCCGCAGCCCGCCCATGTTGCGCATGTCCTGCTCATGGTGCATCGCGTGGATGACCGAGCCCGCGCCCAAGAACAGCAGCGCCTTGAAGAAGGCGTGGGTGAAAAGGTGGAAAATGCCGAGCGAATAACCGCCCACGCCCAGAGCCACGAACATGTAACCGAGCTGCGAGCAGGTCGAATAGGCGATGACGCGCTTGATGTCGTTTTGCACGAGACCGATGGTCGCCGCGAAGAAAGCGGTCGTCGCGCCGACGATCGTGACGACGGTGAGCGCCACAGGCGCCTGCTCAAAGAGCGGCGACAGACGCGCCACCATGAAGACGCCCGCGGTCACCATGGTCGCGGCGTGGATGAGGGCGGAGACCGGGGTCGGGCCCTCCATCGCGTCCGGCAACCATGTGTGCAGCAGGAACTGCGCCGACTTGCCCATGGCGCCCATGAAGAGCAGCAGGCAGGCGACCGTCATGGCGTCGGCGTTGAGGCCGAAGATATGGATCGGCTTGTTGGCGAGGCCCGGGGCGGCGGCGAAGATCGTATCGAAGGCGACGGAACCCGTCAGCACGAAGACAAGGAAGATGCCGAGCGCAAAGCCGAAATCGCCCACGCGGTTGACCACGAAAGCCTTGATGGCGGCGGCGCAGGCCGAGGGCTTCTCATACCAGAAGCCAATGAGGAGATAGGAGGCGAGGCCGACGCCTTCCCAACCGAAGAACATCTGAACAAGATTGTCAGCCGTCACCAGCATGAGCATGGCGAAGGTGAAGAGCGACAGATAAGCGAAGAAACGCGGGCGGCTCGGATCTTCGTGCATGTAGCCGATGGAGTAGAGATGCACGAGGCATGAGACGCTCGTCACCACCACCAGCATGACTACAGTCAGCGTATCAATGCGCAGGGCCCAGTCGATCTTGAGGGCGCCAGAAGAGATCCACTCGCCCAGCACCGGCGTCGAGGCCGGCCCCGCGCCAAGGCCGACGTGAATGAACGCCACCCATGACAGTACAGCCGAGACGGCGAGCAGGCCCGTGGTGATCAGCTCCGAAGGCCGAGGCCCGAGGGACCGCCCGAATGCGCCAGCGATGAGGAAGCCGAGAAGCGGCAGGAAGACAATCGCGGTATACATGCCGCTCAGCCCTTCATCATGTTGATGTCTTCAACCGCGATGGAGCCGCGGTTGCGATAATAGGTGACCAGAATGGCGAGGCCGATGGCCGCTTCAGCCGCGGCCACCGTCAGGATGAACAGGGAGAAGACCTGTCCGGTGAGGTCGCCAAGGAAGGTCGAAAAGGTCACCAGGTTGATATTGACCGAGAGCAGGATCAGCTCGACCGACATCAGGATGATGATGATGTTCTTGCGGTTGAGAATGATGCCCAGCACGCCAAGCGTGAACAGGATCGCCGCGACGGAGAGATAATGAGTGAGGCCGATCTGCATGGCTGATCCTCAAACGCCCGCCCGGGAGGGCGCTTTCTTGATTTCGATGGCGCCGGCGCGTGTGCGCGCGTTCTGCTCCGAGATGATCTGACGCTTAACGTCAGGCTTGTGGCGAAGCGTCAGCACGATGGCGCCGATCATGGCGGTCAGGAGCACGAGGCCCGAGGCCTGGAAGAGGTAGACATATTTCGTATAGAGCACGAGGCCGAGAGCTTCGGTGTTCGACATGTTGGCCTGAATGGGCGCAGCGCCCGCGCCAAGCGCAGCATCCGACTGGGTGAAGCCCAGCATGACCAGCAACAGCTCGATCGCCACCACGATGCCGATGATCGAACCGATGGGCAGATATTGCAGGAAGCCCTGCTTCAGCTCAGCGAAATCCACGTCGAGCATCATCACGACGAAGAGGAACAGCACCGCCACCGCGCCCACATAGACGACGACGAGGATCATCGCGAGGAATTCGGCGCCCATGAGCAGGAACAGGCCCGAGGCGTTGACAAAGGCCAGAATGAGAAAGAGCACGGAATGCACGGGATTCCTCGCCGCGATCACCATGAACGCCGAGGCGATCATGATGGCGGAGAAGAGGTAGAAGAAGACCGTAGCCACGTTCATCGTTACATCCTCATTCGCAGCGCTTGCGCGCGGTGCGCCATTTCAGCGGTAGGGTGCGTCCAGCGCGATATTGCGCGCGAGTTCGCGTTCCCACCGGGCGCCGTTATCCAGCAGGCGGTTCTTGTCGTAATAAAGCTCCTCGCGGGTCTCGACCGCGAATTCCTGGTTAGGCCCCTCCACGATGGCGTCCACCGGGCAGGCCTCCTGACACATGCCGCAATAGATGCACTTCACCATATCAATGTCGTAGCGCGTGGTGCGGCGCGTGCCGTCGTTGCGGCGCGGCCCGGCCTCGATGGTGATGGCCTGCGCGGGGCAGATGGCCTCGCAGAGCTTGCAGGCGATGCAGCGTTCTTCGCCATTGGGATAGCGGCGCAGCGCATGTTCGCCGCGAAAGCGGGGCGAAGTCGGGTTCTTCTCGTGGGGATAGTTGATCGTCGCCTTGGGCTTGAAGAAATAGCGCATCGAGAGCGCGAAAGCTCCGATGAACTCCTTCAGGAAGAGCGACTTTGCAGCCTGATCGAGTTTCATTGCACGGATCCTGCATCACTACCGAAGGCGGAGCCGAGCGCGAAGCCCACCGCCGGAAGAACAAAGAAAGCGCAGCCCAGCAGCGCAACGCGAATGCGTCGCATGCCGGTGGTCACCAGCGACAGGCCGGTGAGTTCACCGCCCTGAGCCGCCTCGCGCGACACCGCGCCGCCGATCATGCGCAGCACGATCAAATATTCCAGGAGCCCCAATGTGAGGCCGCTGAGGGCGCCGATCAGAGCTGCGTTGGAAAGAGCCATCAGCGCCACCCCTGCGCGATGGCGAATTGCAGAGCGCCCGCAACCACGATCACCATGAAGAGCGAGATTGGCAGGAACACCTTCCAACCCAGCCGCATGAGCTGGTCATAGCGGTAGCGCGGCACGAAGGCCTTCACCATGGCGAACATGAAGAAGACACCGGTCGACTTGAGGATGAACCAAATGACGCCCGGCACCAGCGTGAAGGGGGCGAAGGGGATCGGCGATAGCCAGCCACCAAGGAACAGGATCGTCGTGAGCGCGCACATGGTCACGATGGCCACATATTCGCCAAGCATGAACAGCATGTAGGGGACCGAGGAATATTCCACCATGAAGCCCGCTACGAGCTCGGATTCGGCTTCCACCAGATCGAAGGGGGGACGGTTCGTCTCGGCCAGCGCCGAGATGAAGAAGATGATGAACATCGGGAACAGGGGCAGCCAGTACCAGCCGAAGAGGCCGTACTTCGAATCCTGCGCCATCACGATGTCGTTGAGGTTCAGCGAACCCGCGCAAAGCAGCACGGTGATGATGACGAAGCCGATGGAGACTTCATAGCTCACCATCTGCGCCGCCGAGCGCAGAGCGGCGAGGAAGGGATATTTCGAGTTCGACGCCCAACCGCCCATGATCACTCCATAAACGCCAAGCGACGAAATGGCGAAGATGAAGAGCACGCCAACATTGAGGTCAGCCACCGCCCAGCCGTCGGCGACCGGGATCACCGCCCAGGCGCTGAGCGCCAGCATTGCGGTGACGAAGGGAGCGAGCAGAAAGACGCCCTTGTTCGCGCCCGCCGGAATGACGGGCTCCTTCAACACGAATTTCAGCATGTCTGCGAAGGACTGCAACAGCCCCCAGGGGCCCACGACGTTGGGGCCGCGACGCAGCTGCACCGCCGCCCAGATCTTGCGGTCGGCGTAGAGGACATAAGCGACATAGACCAGCACGGCGACGAGCAGCAAAAGGCTCTTGCCGAGCATGATCAATAAAGGAAGCAACCAGTCGGTCATCGCGCTTTACTCCGCCGCCTGCTGCAAACGACCCTTCGCCAGCGCGGAACATTCGGCCATGACGGCCGAGGCGCGGGCGATGGGGTTGGTCAGATAGAAGTCCTGCACGGCGCAGACGAAGCCAGCCTTGCTGACGGCGCCCTGCGGCAAGGACGCAAGCGCCGCCGCATCGCCAGCGGCGACGGCGTCGACATGGCCCATATGCGGATGCGCCGCCACGAGCCGCGCACGCAAGGCGCCGAGCGAGTCGAAGGGCAGACGATGGCCAATCACGTCAGACAGCGCGCGCAGGATCGCCCAATCCTCGCGGGCGTCGCCCGGCGGGAAGTTGGCGCGGTCGCTCATCTGCACGCGGCCTTCGGTGTTCACATAGAGGCCGGACTTTTCCGTATAGGCCGCGCCCGGCAGGATGACGTCCGCGCGATGGGCGCCGCGATCCCCGTGGCTGCCGATATAGACGACAAAGGGCCC
>CANBVC010000244.1 GCA_947372795.1 Beijerinckiaceae bacterium | reverse complement strand
AAAGACCACTTGTGACGCCAAGCGCTGTGGAACAGCGCGTCCTTCATGGCTGTGGCTTCGAGCGGAAAAAGCTTTTAATTTAAGAATCTTAAATATTTTGAATTTAAAAAATAATTTTTTAAATTATTATTCCGCGTAAATTCAAAAATAAAATCGTATTTAATCATAAATTATACAGAAAAATTTATTTATTTATCATCCATGACAGCGGGAATTTTTGTATTTTTTATTATATATTAAATGATAATTAATCGTGAAATAATCGAAAATACATCCAATTACGCAGAAATTTTATTTTTAATATTTGCCAGATAGAGAGAATCATGAAAAGCTAGTGTTCAATCGACAAAAATTGAGTTAGCGTTGCAACGTAAGGCCGTTCAACCAGCTTAGGCAGGAATATGAATTCCAGGTCCATAGGAACTCGGAAATCCAGGGCGAGAACCCAAGCTTCTTCGCTTGAGCGCGAACCACCTGCCCAGCAAGTTCAAACGGCGCTCTATATCGCTGACATGTGTACCGAACTCGCCACCTTAGCCAATCGAAACGGCCTCGGCCTCACCGGCCACTTTCTAGCAATGGCGAAAGCTGAGGCCGAAAGCATCGCGGACCGCGGCGCCTGAACGCAATCACGGCTTCGGCGCAAGGGAGATGAGACCGCCGCCATGGCGCTCCAGACGGCCTTCAAGCTCGAGGTCGAACAAGGTTGAGCGCACTTCTGACACCGGCGCGCCCGCAGCGCGGACGAGATCATCCAGCCCAACTGGCGATGGACCCAGCAGGCCCTCGATCTGAGCCCTCAAAACCGGCCCGCTCAAGGCTTCGCGGGGCGAAGAAACAGGCGAAGGCGCCGGGCGAACGGGCTCATTGAAGGCGAGGCCCACAACCGTCGTGGGTACGCTCACCTGATAGAAGAGATCGAATTCATCCCAGAGCGGCTCGGCGGCTGTCACCTTTTCGTCTTCACGGAAGAGCGGCAACTGTGGGGTGGCGCCCCCCTCGATCATGGGCATGAGAACATTCAGCACGTCTTCCGCCCGCGTGCACAGGGTCGCGCCGTCGCGCAACAGGCCATTGGCTCCCTCTGCGCGCGGATCAAGCGGAGAGCCCGGCACTGCGAAGATCTCGCGCCCTTCGTCGGCGGCGTATTTCGCCGTGATCAGCGAACCCGACCCGCGCGAGGCCTCGATGACCACCGTGCCCAGCGCCAGCCCCGCCACGATACGATTGCGCCGAGGAAAGTCGCGACCACGAGGCTCCCAGCCCAGCGGCATCTCAGTAACAAGAGCGCCGCGCGCGCAGATATCCTGCGCCAACCCCGCATGTTCGGGCGGATAGAGCCGATCGAGGCCGCCCGCAAGCGCCGCCACAGTCCCCATGCCGATGCTGGCCTGATGGGCGCGGGCGTCGACGCCGCGCGCAAGGCCCGAGGCGATGACGAAGCCCGCAGCCGCCAGATCGCGCACCATCCGCTCGGTAAAGGCGAGCCCCGCCGCCGAGGCGTTACGCGAACCGATCACGGCGACCATGGGCCGCGACAGCGCCGCAACATCACCCAGCACGCAGAGCAACGGCGGCGGCGCATGGATCGCCCGCAGCGCCGTCGGATATTCAGGCTCCCCAAGGGCAACCAACCGGGCGCCCATAGCGGCGAGGGCGTCCATCTCGCGTCTGCAGGCGTCAATGTCGGCGATGGCGAGAGAGCGCCCCTTTTGCGCCGCAAGACGTGGCGCGGCGTCGATGGCCGCAGCAGCGCCGCCGAAACGATTGATAAGAGCGCGGAAGGTTTGGGGGCCGATACTGTCGGTCCGGATGAGGCGGAGCCAATCAAGCCGTTGCGCGTCTGTCAGACGCGCGCCTGATCCCTCCGCCGCGCTCATGATCGTTGACCGATTTTACTCTCGGCGCCTGCCAGAAGGCGCGAGATATTGGCCCTGTGGGTGAAAAAAATCACGCCGGCGAGGACAAGGACCAGGGCGCCCTGCGCCCCCTGCCCTGTCGCAATGAACGCAATGGGCGCCGCAAGGCTCGCTACGAGCGCCGCAGCCGAGGAATATTTGGTGACCTTCGCCACGGCGAGCCATGCCAGAACGAAGACGATGGCCGCAGGCCAATAGAGGCCAAGCAGGCAACCGAGGAAGGTGGCGACTCCCTTACCCCCCTTGAACTTCAACCAGACTGGAAAGATGTGCCCCGCGAAGGCGCCCAAGGCGGCGGCCATGGCGGGTTCTTCGCCCCACTGCGCGGCGATCAGGATGGCGACAGTTCCCTTCAACGCGTCGCAGATGAGCGTCGCTGCGGCGAGACCCTTACGCCCCGTGCGCAGCACATTGGTCGCGCCAATGTTCTGCGATCCGATGGTGCGAATGTCCTGCGTGCCGGCGGCTTTCGTGATGAGCAATCCGAACGGTATAGAGCCGAGCAGATAACCGCCAAGAAGCGCTAAAGGGATGTCGAGTGCGAACAATGCAAAGCCCGTTGTAACAGCCGTAACTGATGGCGACGGCGAGCGAGCCTAGCCCCACACGATCTCGCCCGCAACTATGGTGAGCTTCACGCGCCCCTCCATCCGCGCCCCATCAAATGGCGTGTTGCGGCTGCGCGAATGAAGCAACGCGGGATCAAGCACATAGGGCTCTTCGGGGTCGAAGCGGATCACATCCGCCGGGGCGCCCTTCTGCAAACGGCCCTGCGGCAGGCCGAGAATTTCGGCGGGACGGGTCGAGAGCGCATGCAGCAAACGCGTCAAACTCACCTGTCCGGAATGGACGAGGCGCAGGCCTGCCGAGAGCATGGTTTCCAGACCGATGGCGCCGGGCGCAGCTTCGCTGAATGGCAGACGCTTGGTCTCGACATCTTGCGGATTATGATCGGACACGATCACATCGATCAGGCCGGAGGCCAGCGCCTCCACCATGGCCAATCTATCGTCTTCATGACGAAGCGGCGGCGAAAGCTTGAAGAAGGTGCGATAGGCGCCGATGTCGTTTTCGTTCAGCGTGAGGTGGTTGATGGAGGTAGCGCAAGTGACCTTGAGCCCCGCATCCTTGGCGCGCTTCAGGATTTCAAGCGACGGCGCGGCGCTGACGAGCGAAGCGTGGTAGCGGCCCTTGATCATGTTCACGAGACGCAAATCACGATCAAGTGCGATGGTCTCCGCCTCTACGGGAATGCCGCCCAGCCCGAGGCGGGTCGCGCGTTCGCCAGCATTCATCACACCGGAGCCCGCGAGGTCTTCCTCCTGCGCGAAATGCATGATGAGCGCATCGAAATCGCGCGCATAGGTCATCGCGCGGCGCATCACCTGCGCATTTCGGATCGAGCGCAGACCATCTGTGAAGGCCACGGCGCCGCTTTCCAGAAGCAGCCCGATTTCCGCGATCTCTTTGCCCTTGAGACCCTTGGTGATCGCAGCGGAGGGCAGCACCCGCACCCGCGCAGTGTCACGCGCGCGGCGCTTGATGAAATCCACCACCGCAGGGTCATCGACCACCGGATGGGTGTCGGGCATGGCGACCATGGTAGTCACACCGCCCGCAGCAGCAGCGGCGCTGGCCGAAGCCATGGTCTCGCGATGTTCGGCGCCGGGCTCGCCCACAAAGGCCCGCATGTCGATGAGGCCCGGGGCGACAATATCACCGCCGCAATCGATGATCTGCGCGCCATCGGGAACTGCGTTCTTCGTGACGGCGCCGCCAAGGTCGGCGATAGCGCCATCGATGATCAGCAAGCCGCCTCTGGTGGTTGTTCCGGTGGCCGGATCAATCAGGCAGGCGTTGATGAGGGCGAGAGGTCTGTTTGTCATGGTCGCGCCCTCAGTTCGGCAGGTTTTGCGCGAGGGCTTCCAGCACCGCCATGCGCACGGCGACGCCCATCTCGACCTGTTCGGTGATGAGCGAACGCGGCCCGTCCGCCACCGCTGTATCGATCTCCACGCCACGGTTCATGGGGCCGGGATGCATCACGAGCGCATCAGGCTTCGCATAAGCCAGCTTCTCTTCGTCGAGGCCATAGAAGCGCGCATATTCGCGCAGGCTCGGCACGAAGGCGCCGCTCATGCGCTCCAGTTGCAGCCGTAGCATCATGACGATGTCCGCATCTTTCAGCCCATCACGCATGTTGCGATGAACCTCCACCCCGAGCCGGTCGATCCCGGCGGGCAGCAGCGTCGAAGGCGCGACGACGCGCACGCGCGCGCCAAGCTTGGCGAGCAGCAGCATATTCGAGCGCGCAACGCGCGAATGGGCGACATCGCCGCAAATCGCGACGGTCAGCCCCTCGATGCGGCCCTTGTTGCGGCGAATGGTGAGCGCGTCGAGCAGGGCCTGGGTCGGGTGTTCATGGGCGCCATCGCCCGCGTTCACCACCGAGCAATCCACCTTGCGAGCGAGCAGATCGACCGCGCCAGATTCCTGATGGCGCACGATGATGATGTCGGGCCGCATGGCGTTGAGCGTCACGGCCGTGTCGATCAGGGTCTCGCCCTTCTTCACGCTCGAGGTGGCGACGGACATGTTCATGACGTCAGCGCCCAGCCGCTTGCCCGCGATCTCGAAGGACGCCTGGGTGCGGGTAGAGTTCTCGAAGAAGAGATTGATCTGGGTGCGCCCGCGCAGGATCGAACGCTTCTTCTCCACCTGGCGGGAGAGGGC
>CANBVC010000243.1 GCA_947372795.1 Beijerinckiaceae bacterium | reverse complement strand
ATGTCATCATTTCCAGCGGCCGGTGATTTGCGATTGCGGGAAGTCGATGCGCCCCAGAGCGAGGTGGCGCATTTCGGTCCCGATCAGCCTTTGCAGATGGATGCGGGCGTCGATCTCGCCCCCTTCACCATCGCCTATCAGACCTATGGGACGCTGAACGCGGCGAAGTCCAACGCCGTGCTGATCTGCCATGCGCTGACCGGCGACCAGCATGTCGCCAATGTGCATCCGGTGACCGGCAAGCCCGGCTGGTGGGAGATTATGGTCGGCCCCGGCCTGCCCATCGACACCGACCGTTATTTCGTCATCTGCTCGAATGTGCTGGGCGGTTGCATGGGCACGACCGGCCCCGCCTCCATCAATGCCGCGACGGGTCGCCCCTGGGGCCTCGACCTGCCTGTGGTGACAATCCGCGACATGGTGCGGGCGCAAGCCATGCTGATCGACCGGCTCGGCATCGACCAGCTCTTCTGCGTGGTTGGCGGCTCCATGGGCGGCATGCAGGTGCTGCAATGGGCGGCCTCCTATCCTGAGCGCGTCTTCAGCGCCCTGCCGATCGCTGCAGCCGCGCGTCATTCCTCCCAGAACATCGCCTTCCACGAAGTCGGCCGTCAGGCCGTCATGGCTGATCCCGAGTGGCGCGGCGGGCGCTATTTCGACCATGGGGTACGCCCGCTCAAGGGCCTCGCGGTGGCGCGCATGGCGGCGCATATCACCTATCTCTCGGACGAGGCCTTGCAGCGCAAGTTCGGACGCAAGCTGCAGAACCGCGCCGCGCCGACTTTCTCCTTCGACGCGGACTTTCAGATCGAGAGCTATCTGCGCCATCAAGGCTCAAGCTTCGTCGAACGGTTCGACGCGAACTCCTATCTCTATGTCACCCGCGCCATGGATTATTTCGACATCGCGGAAGACTATGGCTCGCTCGCCAAGGCCTTCAAGGGCACCAAGACGCGCTTTTGCGTCGTCTCCTTCACCTCCGACTGGCTCTTCCCCACCAGCGAATCGCGCGCGGTGGTTCACGCGTTGAACGCAGGCGGCGCGCCGGTGTCCTTCGTTGAGGTCGAGACCGACAAGGGTCACGACGCTTTCCTTCTCGACGAGCCCGATCTCTTCGCCGCCATGCGGGGCTTTCTTGATTCAGCCGCGCGGGCGCGTGGCCTCACGGGAGCGCGCTGATGGCCTCCGTCTTCGATCAGGAACGGGCGGCCATGTCCGCCGCGCGCGTCGATCTTCTGCTGATCTCGCAGATGGTGGAGCGCGGAGCGCGCGTGCTCGATGTGGGCTGCGGCGATGGGGAATTGCTGCGGCTTCTGGCCGAGACGCGCGACGTCGACGCACGCGGTATCGAGTTGTCGCAACGCGGCGTCAATGACTGCGTGGCCAAGGGGCTTTTCGTCGTGCAGGGCGATGCGGACACCGATCTCGTCGACTATCCCGATGACGCCTTCGACTACGTCATTCTCTCTCAGACCCTGCAGGCGACTCGTCAGCCAAGGCGCGTGCTTGAACAGATGCTGCGCATTGGTCGGCGCGCCATAGTGTCCTTTCCCAATTTCGGTTACTGGCGCATTCGCTGGCAGCTCGCCACGCGCGGCCGCATGCCGGTGACGAAGAATCTGTCCTATAGCTGGTACGACACGCCCAACATCCACTTCTGCACCATCGGCGATTTCGTCGCCCTGACGCAGGAGATCGACGCGCGGATCGAACGCGCCGTGGCGCTCGATAGCGCTGGTTCGCCCGTGCGGGTTTCAGCGCCCTGGTGGGTTTGGAATGTGTTCGGCGAGCAGGCGGTCTTCGTGCTGGAGCGCGGGCGCAAAGTTTAGTTCAGCGCTAATATCTGCTCATTCAAAACAGCTGCGAAACTAACCCACGCGAGATAGGGTGCAAAAGGCCAGGCCGCGAGGCGATCAAGCCGCCTGAACGCGAGCGCGTTCGCGATAATCGACAGCCAGAGCAAGGTGATCACGACGAGGCCCAACGCCGGACTGTGGAGACCGAAGAAGGCGATGGACCAGAATGTGTTCAGCGCTATCTGAACAGCGAAGATAAGGATGGCGCGCCCCCGCTCCGGCGTCGCGCGATCCTTGCGCAGGATGCGATAAAGCGCGACCGCCAAGCCAGCATAGAGCAGGGTCCAAACCGGGCCGAAGACCCAGTTGGGCGGCGTGAACCATGGCTTATCCAAAGCCATATACCAGGTGGGGATATTCGCTATCGTGACCTTGCTGGCGATGAAGCTTGGGCCAAAGCTCGCAAGCGCGGCGACGGCCGCGTGAGCCGCCCAGCCATGGTTTTGTGAATCTCGTTCCATCTGACACCGCTGAGTCGTATCACCCCTTCGCTTTCTATATAGCTGTTCGAATCCTTCAGACTAGGACGTGACCAGATGTCGCAATGGAAACCGCGCACCCTTCTTGCTCAGGCTCTCGGCGCCATTGATCCCGCCAGCCGCGCCATCGTGGCGCCCATTCATGTCTCGACGACCTATCAGCGCGATGAAGACAACCAGTATCGCTCCGGCAATGTCTACGGCCGCCCCGACAATGAAACCGTGCGCGAGGCCGAGGCAATCATCGCGCGGCTTGAAGGCGGCGCTGCAGCCATGGTGCTGGGCTCGGGCATGTCGGCGGCGGTAGCGGTCTTTTCCAGCCTCTCGCCGGGCGATCACGTCATTGCGCAGAAGGTTATGTATTGGGCGCTGCGCAACTGGCTTGCCACTGAAGGCTTGCGGCGCGGTCTTGAGGTCACCTTCGTCGATGCGTCCGACACCGCAGCCGTGGCGGATGCGCTGCAGCCGGGGCGCACGAAACTTGTGTGGCTCGAAACGCCGTCCAATCCCCTGTGGGATATTTCCGACATCGCCGCCATCGCCAAAGCCGCCCATGCGGCCGGCGCGCGCGTGGCGGTGGATTCAACCTGCGCGACGCCTTTGCTCACGCGTCCGCTGGAGCTTGGCGCCGATCTCGTCATGCACGCTGCAACGAAATATCTGAACGGCCATTCTGATGTGATCGCGGGCGCGCTTGTCACGGCTGAGATCGATCAGACATGGGCGAGCCTGCAACGCATCCGCGCCTCGCATGGCATGATCCTTGGACCCTTTGAAGCCTATCTGCTCATTCGCGGCATGCGCACGCTTGATCTGCGCGTGCGCGCCGCTTGCGCTAGCGCACTTGATCTTGCGACGCGGCTTGAAAAGCATCCGCAGATCGCAGCGGTGCTTTATCCGGGTTTGCCAAGCCATCCCCAACATGCGCTCGCTTGCGCGCAGATGCAGGGCGGCTTTGGCGGCATGTTGTCGATCCGCGTAAAGGGCGGCGCTGAACACGCCATCGCCACGGCTGCGCGGGTACATTTGTGGAAACGCGCGACCTCGCTCGGCGGCGTCGAAAGCCTCATCGAACATCGCGCCTCCATCGAGGGCCCAAGCTCGCCCTGTCCGCCCGATCTTTTACGCCTATCGGTGGGCGTCGAGGATGCGGACGATCTCTTTGCAGATCTCGACGCCGCGTTAAATGGAGGCGATGCATAAATGGATAGCTGTTCCGATCGACGCCTATGACCATTTTCAGGCAAGCGATGGCTGGGCCATTGCAAGTCACATCGCGCTCTCCACGCTGACATCGCTCTTTCCATTTCTCATCTTCGCCACGGCGCTTGGCGGTTTTCTTGGCTCAAAAGATCTCGCCGACCAGGCGGCTACGGCCCTGCTCGAATCCTGGCCCCAAGCGGTGGCTCAGCCGCTCGTCACCGAAATCCATAACGTGCTAGCGCAAAGCGGCGGCGGCTTGCTGACCATCGGCGCGGTGCTGGCCTTGTATTTTTCGTCCAGCGGCGTCGAGGCTTTGCGCATTGGCCTCAACCGCGCCTATGGCGAGGAGGAAAACCGGGCCTGGTATCTGCTGCGGCTTGAGTCCCTCGGCTTTGTATTCGTCGGCGCAATCGCCCTGCTGGCGCTGGCTCTGCTTGTCGTGATGGTTCCACTGGAGCTTGCGGCCATCGAGGAATGGGCGCCAGCGCTTGCGCCGCTGTGGAGGGCGCTTGCGCCCGTGCGCATCGTAGCTGTCACGCTGGCGCTTTTGACGGCGCTGGTCATGATCCACAAATGGTTGCCCGCGCGCCAGCGAAGCTTGCGGCAGATCTGGCCGGGCGTCGTCTTCACTCTGGTCCTCTCCGCCGCTTTCGCTTTCGCCTTCGGTTTTTACCTTGAGCGGTTTCCCTCCAACTATTCGGCGACCTATGCGGGCCTTGCTTCGGTCATGATCGCCTTGTTGTTCCTCAGCACGCTCGCCTCGATCTTCGTTTATGGCGGCGAGCTGAATGCGGCGATCCGTCGTGCAAAGGTGGATTGATTAAGGGCTGCTTGTCTGAAAAACAGGATATAGCCGCGCTCCGAATCGTGTGGCGTCCAAAGCGGGGATAATGATGGCAGAGGTTTGTACGCAAGGCGTCGATACGGGTTTTGTCGCCCTTGGCTACGCCAAGGTCGCGGTGCTGGGCGTAGTCCAGGGAATCACCGAGCTGTTGCCGATTTCTTCGACCGCTCATATGCGCATCGTGCCTGCCTTGCTGGGCTGGCAGGATCCCGGATCCGCCTTTTCCGCCGCCATGCAGATGGCCGCGCTCGCCGCCGTCATCAGCTATTTCTGGCGCGATATGCGTGAGCTTGCGG
>CANBVC010000242.1 GCA_947372795.1 Beijerinckiaceae bacterium | reverse complement strand
GCCATCGAGTGCGCGCGACTTTGAGGATCTTTGATGAACGAACCGGCAGGGCTGCAAGCCAACAAGAAAGCGGATGATGGCGGCTTGTGGGAGACCGTGAAGGTCATCGTTCAGGCTTTGCTGATCGCGCTGGTGGTTCGCACCTTTCTGTTCCAGCCATTTAACATTCCCTCGGGCTCGCTGATTCCGACGCTTTTGATCGGCGATTACCTCTTCGTCTCGAAATATTCCTACGGCTTCTCGCGTTTCTCCATCCCCTTCGCTCCGGATCTTTTCTCTGGCCGGATTCTCGGGACCGAGCCCAAGCGCGGCGATGTCGCCGTATTCAAGCTGCCGCGCGATGGCTCGACGGATTATATCAAGCGCGTGATCGGCATGCCCGGCGACAAGATCCAGATGGTTCGCGGCCGCCTCGTCATCAATGGCCAGACGCTCGAGCGCGAGCCCGTAGACAAGATCAGCACCACCGACCCCTATGGCCGCCAGACGCAAGTCGCGACCTACAAGGAGACGCTGCCTGGCGGCGTGTCGCATCTCATCATCGAGCGCGATGGTGATACAGGCTTTTATGACAATACCGGCGTCTACGAAGTGCCGCCCGGCCACTACTTCATGATGGGCGACAACCGCGACAATTCCACAGACTCGCGCGTGCCGCCCGAGCAGGGTGGCGTGGGCTATGTGCCCTTCGAGAATTTCGTTGGCCGCGCCGAAGTGATTTTCTTCTCCCTTGATGAGGGCGTTGATGGCTGGCAGGTCTGGAAATGGCCGACGGCGATCCGCTGGAGCAGGCTATTCCAGCCGGTGCGATGATGGCGCGTGGTCCAAAGCCGCCGGTCGAGGCGCTCGAAGTCGCCATCGGACACATCTTTGTCAAACGCGACTTGCTCAAACATGCCTTGACCCACGTCAGCGCCGTCAAGAACCGAACCGAGAGCTATCAGCGACTTGAGTTTCTGGGCGACCGGGTGCTTGGGCTTGCTGTGGCGGGAATGCTCTTTGAGCTGTTTCCCGAGTCCGAAGAGGGCGACCTCTCTCGCCGGCTCGCCGCGCTCGTGCGCAAGGAGACTTGCGCAGAGGTCGCCGCCGACTGGGACGTTGGGCCGCATCTACGCCTTGGCGCTGGGGAATCTGCAACCGGCGGGCGCCAAAAGAACGCTATTCTTGGCGATGTCTGCGAAGCCATCATCGGGGCGGTTTATCTTGATGCTGGCTATGAGGCCGCGCGCGATCTTGTGGTGCGCAGCTTTTCAAGCCGCATGGCCGAACCCAAGCGCCCGCTGCAGGACGCCAAGACCTCCTTGCAGGAATGGGCGCAGGGCCGGGGACTGCCTGCGCCTTTCTATCGCGAGGTCGCCCGCTCGGGTCCCGCCCATGCCCCGGAATTCGTCATTGGCGTCGTGGTTGAAGGCTTCGAACTAATCAGCGCCACGGGCGCTTCCAAGCGGGTGGCCGAACAGGCTGTCGCCCGCGCCTTTCTCGAAAAAGAGGGCGTTTTGCCCAAAGCGCCTCTTGAAGCAGGATCTCAGTCATGAACACCGAGCAGCAACGCTGCGGCTTCGCCGCCCTCATCGGCGCGCCGAACGCTGGTAAATCGACGCTTCTCAATGCGCTCGTCGGCGCCAAGGTCTCCATCGTGTCCCGCAAGGTGCAGACCACTCGCGCTCTGGTGCGCGGCATTGCGCTGGATGGAGATTCCCAGATCATTTTCGTCGACACGCCCGGCATTTTCGCCCCCAAGCGTCGCCTCGACCGGGCCATGGTCACGACCGCCTGGAGCGGGGCGGGTGATGCCGATGCGGTCGCGCTTCTCATCGACGCCGGGCGCGGGGTCGATGAGGAGGTCGAGGGCATTCTCGCCAGGCTCGCGGATGTGACCAAGCCGAAGATCCTCGTCCTCAACAAGATCGACGTCGTGAAGAAGGA
Organism: Beijerinckiaceae bacterium; assembly: GCA_947372795.1. Classification (GTDB taxonomy): domain Bacteria; phylum Pseudomonadota; class Alphaproteobacteria; order Rhizobiales; family Beijerinckiaceae; genus Terripilifer. Next base: position 2,755 of record CANBVC010000242.1, on the reverse strand, counting down.
AAAGCTTCTCGCACTCGCCGCCTCGATCAATGAGAAGGTCGCCTTTGATGAGACCTTCATGATCAGCGCGCTGCGCCAGCACGGCGTCGAGGCCTTTCGCCGCAAGCTTGGCGAACTGATGCCTGCGGGGCCGTGGCTTTATCCCGAGGATCAGATCTCCGATGCGCCTCTTCGCTCTCTGGCGGCCGAGATCACCCGCGAGAAGATCTTCGAGCGGCTGCATGACGAGCTGCCCTATCAGATCACCGTCGAGACCGACCAGTGGAAGGAAATGCCCGACGGCTCCGCCCGGCTCGAACAGACGATCTTCGTGACACGCGACGCCCATAAAAAGATCGTCATCGGCGAACAGGGACAAATGTTGAAGTCCATCGGCATGTCTGCCCGCAAAGACATAGCGGAGGCCGCCGAGACCAAGATCCACCTCTTCCTGTTCGTGAAGGTGCGTGAAAACTGGATCGATGATCCCGAGCGCTATCGCGAAATGGGCCTCGAATTTCCCAAGAACTGACGAGGAGCCACCATGTCCCAGTCGCCCCTTTCCATCAACAAGCGCACCACGGTCTACCGTTATCTCACCGGGCCGGACGATTCCGCGTTCTGCCATAAGGTCAGCGAGGCCCTGAGCAAGGGGTGGCTGCTGTTCGGCTCGCCCACCTTGACCTTCGATCCCGTGCAGGGGCGGGTCATCTGCGGGCAGGCGGTGACCAAGGAATTGGATGACGTGGCCTATAGCCCGGACTTGAAGCTCGGGCAGCTCTGAGGGGTGGACCGCAATGCACGGGCGCCGCACAATCCCCCAAACAAGGGGGAGGAGCGACCATGCAATTTGGTCTTTATGCGCCCGTGCCGCATGTGACGGTGGGCTCGGCCACGATGGCCCGCTCGGTCGCTGGCGGCCAGTCACCTCTGCCTGACGGCGAGGTCGACATGGGCTACACGCTCGCAAAGGATGTATTGCTCGAGGCTGACCGCTGCGGCTTCGATATCATCCTCTTCGCCGAGCGGCATCTGGGCGCAGACCTGGAAGCCTGGGTGCTCGCGAGCGCCATCAGCGCCATGACCCAGCGCGCGCGCAGCATGGTTGCTGTGCATCCGGGCCTCTTGCATCCAGAGCTCATCGCCAAGATGGCCGTATCGCTCGACCGCATTACACGCGGGCGCATGGCGATCAATCTCGTCACCGGCTGGAACGTCGAGGAACACACGATGTTTGGCGGCGACGTCCTGCTGAACCATGACGACCGCTATGTGCGCGCTGAGGAATTCGTCGAGGTGCTGCGGGGCATGTGGAGTGAGACGCCTTTTTCGCGAGAGGGGCGTTTCTACCCGGTCGATAAGGCGCAACTCCTGCTGAAGCCCGCGACCGCGAAGGCGCCCGAGATCTTCACCGCCAGCCGCTCGCCACGCGGGCTCGACATGGTGGCCCGCACGGGCGACTGGTGGTTCGTCGATTTCGACAAGACTTCCAGCACTCCGGACGAATATTTCGCCAATGTGCGCCGCGCCATCGAAGACATGCGCGCCCGGGCCACGCGCGAGGGCCGCACGGTGCGCTTCGCCCTCAACCCCTTCATCGCCTTTGGCGAGAACGAGGCCGACGCCATCGCCCGCACCACGCGCCTTCTCGCGCCTGACGAGCCTGACGCAGACCTTCGCAAGATGGTCCAGCGCATCGGTCCCGCCATGAAGGGCGGCTGTATCGGCCGCCCCGAAGATGTGCGGCGCCGATTGCAGGACTTCCATGAGATCGGCGTAGATCTCTTCCTCTTTAAATTCCCGCCTGCGGTCGAAGAGGTTTTTGCCATCGCCGAGCAGGTGATCCGCCCCTTGCGCGGCCTCGCCTGAGACGAGACTTCGGCAGGCGACTCCGATATGGGTGGAGCCATAGCGCCGCCCCGGCGCGTGGAGATGGAGCGGATATGAGCGAGGCGAGCGCTGTGCCCGACGGGCTTGCTTCTGCGCCGCCTGCGCGGATCGAGGCGGGAACGCCAGAGTTCCGGCGCACCAATATCGCCGTCTTTTTCTGCGGCTTCGCCATCTTCGCCATTCTCTATTGCCCTCAACCGGTGCTGCCGCTCTTCGCCGCCGAATTCGGTGTGACTCCCGCGCAAAGCTCGATCGCGGTGTCGGTGACTGCAGTGGTCATGGCCATCTCCATGCTCTTCGCGAGTTCGATTTCCGAGGCGGTCGGCCGCAAGGTGATGATGCTGGCCTCGTTGGTAGCCTCTTCGGCACTGACGCTGGCGCTTTGGGTTGCGCCGGGCTGGGACTCGGTGATCTGGCTGCGTGCGCTTGCTGGACTGGCGCTCAGCGGCGCCCCAGCGGTGACGCTCGCCTATCTGGGCGAGGAAATGGCGCCCAAGGCCGTCCCGGGGGCGGTTGGCCTCTATATCGGGGGCAGCGCGCTTGGCGGCATGTCAGGACGTCTGGCCTCTGCGATCGTGTCCGACTTCGGTATGGATCATGGCTCCTGGCGTCTCGCCATGGGGGGCGTCGGCGTCTGCGGCCTTATCTGTGCGGTGTTCTTCTGGCGCCTGCTGCCGCCATCGCGTCATTTTCGTGCGCGGGAACTGCGCTTTGGCGGCCTTAGTCGCTCCATGCTGCGCCTTCTGGCGACGCCTGCCATTTTCCTGCTGGTGCTCGCTGGTTTCTGCCTGCTGGGCAGCTTCATGACCCTCTATAATTATCTGGGGTTTCGCCTGCAGGAGGCGCCCTTCGATCTCAGCCCGGGTCTGGCTGGTATGGTCTTCCT
>CANBVC010000241.1 GCA_947372795.1 Beijerinckiaceae bacterium | reverse complement strand
GATGGAGCGGTCGACATGGGACTCGGCAGCAAGATGGACGATCACATCGGGATCGACCCGCTCCAAAATATCCCTGACGGCTGAGGCATCGCAGATATCAGCTTGCGTGAAACCATAACGGGGATTGCGCGAGACGCTTTCCAGCGAGGTGAGCGTGCTGGCGTAGGTGAGCTTGTCGAGGACGTGGACCTCGTGAACGCTCCCGCTCAGCAAATGCCGAACGAGGGCAGACCCGATGAACCCAGCCCCGCCGGTGACCACAATCCGCATTTTGGAATCCTGTCGATCAGACCTCAACGAGGGATAACGGGACACCATCGTAAGGGAAAGGGCTGACGAATTCGTCAATAAATGGGAGCTTCTCGTCTTTTTCTGACAGAAGTGGGCCGCCCCCCGGCGCGCTCGGCCAATCGACGCCGATGGCGGGATCGTTCCAGCGCAAGCCCCCATCGCAAGTGGGCGCGTAGAAATCGCTCACCTTGTAGAAAATTTCCGTATCTGGTTCGAGGGTGATGAAGCCATGGGCGAATCCCACCGGGATGAACAATTGCTTGCCATCTTCGGCGGAAAGCTCAGCGCCCACCCACCTCCCATAGGTCGGGGAGCCCTGCCGAACGTCAACCGCAACATCGAAAACCGCGCCCCGCAGACACCGCACGAGTTTTGCCTGCGCATGGGGAGGCGATTGAAAATGCAGCCCGCGAATAGTCCCCGCCATCTTCGAAAAGGACTGGTTGTCCTGAACGAAAGGCACAATAACGCCCCGATCCGCCATGGTCCGAGCGTTATAAGTTTCCGAAAACCAGCCACGGGCGTCGGCGAACCGCTTGCCTGAGATCAACTTTACAGCCATGTGACGCGTCCGCTTGCTCAAGAGGCCTCGCGACGCCGGGCCGCCTAGAGGGGGATGGCCGACGCACAGAGTGTTAAGGACTCATAAACCAGCGTCTTGAGCAAGATCCAAGCTAAAACTGAACAATTAATTAATCCATATGAACGATACTACATTCTCAAGCATCATCCGTCGCCATAACGATTTCAAAACGACAAAGGCGTCGCAATAATAAATAGTTCACATCTGCTGTGAATAGTCTTGTGACAATTAAAAAAACTCGCGCATAGATCGGTGATTAGTAAATGAAGCAAACGAACCGAGGTTTGATTTCCTTTGAATTTCCGGTTATCAATCGCTCTCATCGACGACATGGCGATGTCTGGATCTTCGTTTTCATGCGTTACGTCCTGAAAGGCTGGCCTGCCTCAAGCGGCCTGATCAATAGTATGAAGTCTTCACAGCGCGCGGCGGGGGTGACGCCATGATTGGAACGACCGGTTCACAAAAGTCTCGGCCGCAGCAACATCAAGGATTTATCGCCACAGTCAGCGCATGTCGCGGCGCCTTACTTGGTCTTTTCTCCTTCAGCGCCCTAATCAACATCCTTTATCTGACCAGCTCTTTCTATATGCTCCAGGTCTATGATCGGGTCATTCCAAGCCGCAGCGTGCCCACGCTGATTGCTCTTTCCCTCCTGGCGGCTGCGCTCTATTCTGGTCAGGCGGCCCTCGAATACTTCCGCGGCAGGGTATTGCTGCATATGGCCAGGTCGTTCGATGAGCGGTTGAGCCCGCGCATATTCGAGCTCATTATGCTGCTTCCCATGACGCCCAGAGGAGCGGCTCTGGGCCAGCAGCCCCTGCGCGATCTCGATACCGTGCGTGGTTTTCTTGCCGGCGGCGGACCGCTTGGTCTGTTCGATCTGCCCTGGATGCCATTTTACCTCGCCATCTGCTTTCTGTTCCATCCCTGGATCGGCGTAGCGGCGATTGGCGGCGCGATCATGCTTGTGACGCTAACTGTCTGTGCGGAAGTCTTTACGCGCAAACCTATCGCGGAGGCCACGCAGCATGGGGCCGCGCGCGTCAGTCTCATGGAGACGGGACGTCGCAACGCCGAAGTCGTGGCCGCCCTCGGCATGGGGGAACGTATCGCCCGCGACTGGGAATTGACCAATCGGAAACATCTCGACGCACAAGAACGCGCCAGCGGCGTCTCAGGAGGCCTTTCCGCTTTCTCCAAGGCGGCGCGCGCCGCGCTCCAGTCGGGCATCCTCGGCCTCGGCGCTTACCTCGTGATGCACGGAGAAGCGAGTTCTGGCGTGATCATAGCATCTTCCATCATGACATCCCGTGCGCTGGCTCCTATCGAACTTTTGCTTGCGCACTGGAAGTCCTTTGGCGCCGCGCGTCAGAGCTGGAAGCGCCTGAGCGATCTCTTCGCTGCTTTCCCGGAAACCGCAGATCCCTTGCCACTTGAGCCGCCGCGCCAGACCCTTAGCGTAGAGGGCCTGGTTCTGACTCCGCCGAATGTCGCCAAGGTGGTCATCGCCAACCTTTCCTTTGAGCTGAAAGCGGGAAATGCGCTGGGCGTAATTGGCCCGAGCGCTTGCGGAAAATCCTCTCTTGCGCGGGCGCTCGTGGGTGTGTGGCGTCCGCAGCGCGGGTCAGTCAGACTCGACGGGGCCAGCCTGAGCCAGTGGTCGCAGGAATCGCTTGGTCGCAACATAGGCTATCTGCCACAGGATGTTGAGTTGTTCCCCGGTACAATTGCGCGCAACATAGCCCGGTTCGACCCCAACCCCAGCGCGGAAGCGGTGATCCGCGCTGCGCAACAGGCGGGCGTACACGACATGATCGTGCATCTTCCCGAAGGTTATGACACGCGTCTTGGCGATGGCGGCGTCTCGCTTTCGGGCGGCCAGCGCCAGCGCATCGCCCTCGCTCGCGCGCTCTATGGCGACCCCTTTCTTGTGGTGCTAGACGAGCCCAATTCAAGCCTCGACGTCGATGGCGAGCAGGCCCTCACCAAAGCGATCCTGAACGTACGCGAACGCGGCGGCGTCGCAATCGTGATGGCGCACAGACCCAGCGCTCTGGCGACCGTAGATCTCGTGCTCGCCATGGCCAATGGCGAGGCCAAGGCCTTCGGGCCCCGCGATGAAGTGTTGCGTAAGGTGCTTCGTCCGGTTGGCCAGCCATCCGTGCCTGTTGTCTTGGGGACCGGGACATGAAGAATTCTTCTGACAATACCAGCGCTGCTATGCGCCAGGCCCTTCTTGGCGGCGTTTTCGTCGCCAGCTTTCTCACGCTCGGCATCGGCGGCTGGGCGGGCACCACAGAGATCGCAGGCGCCATCGTCGCTCCCGGTACGCTCGTCGTAGAATCCAATGTCAAAAAAGTGCAGCATCCGACCGGCGGCGTCGTCGGCGAGGTGCGTGTGCAGGATGGCGACCGGGTGAAGGTCGGCGACATCCTCGTGCGTCTCGACGACACCCAGACCAAGGCGAGCCTCGCAATCGTCACCAAGGCCCTCGACGAACTCGCGGCCCAGCAGGCGAGGAACGAAGCCGAACGCGACGGAAGAGAAATGGTGAGTTTTCCGGCGCAGCTTTTGTCGCGCGTTGAAGATCTAGACGTAGCGCGAGTCGTGGAAGGTGAGCAACGATTCTTCGAAAATCGCCGCAAGGCTCGTGAAGGTCAGAGCGCACAGTTGCGGGAACGTATCTCACAGCTGCGGGAGCAAATTCAGGGCCTCGAAGATCAGGTTAAAGCCAAAGGCCTTGAGATCAACCTCGTCGCTCAAGAACTGAGCGGCGTTCGAGAGTTGTGGCTGAAAAATCTTGTCCAAATCACGCGCGTCACTTCGCTGGAACGCGACAGCGCTCGCCTCGAAGGCGAACGTGGCGCCCTCATCTCCAACATAGCCCAGACCCGTGGCAAGATCACTGAGACCGAACTACAAATCCTCCAGATCGATCAGGACCTACGTACTGAAGTGAGCAAGAGTCTCGCCGAGATTCGCGGTCGCAACTCCGAATATGTGGAGAAGAAGATCGCCGCCGAAGACCAATTACGGCGGATCGACATACGCGCGCCCCAGAATGGCGTGGTGCATCAACTCACCGCCCATACGGTGGGCGGAATCATCTTGCCTCAGGGCGAGCCAATCATGCTCATCGTGCCCGAAGCGGACGCGCTCACCGCTGAAGTAAAGATCGCTCCGCAGGATATTGATCAGGTGCGGATAGGCCAAACTGCGGTCATGCGTTTTTCAGCATTTAGTCAGCGCACCACGCCAGAGGTGATGGGCGAAGTCAGTCGTATCTCAGCGGACGTCAGTCAGGATCCGAAAACCGGCGCCAGCTTCTACACGCTGCGGCTGAGCGTATCAGATAGCGAAATGGAGCGTCTGAATGGGCTGCGCCTTCTGCCCGGCATGCCCGTAGAGAGTTTTATCCAGACCGGCGAACGCACGGTCATCTCTTACCTGACCAAGCCGCTGATGGATCAAATCAACAAGGCATGGCGGGAAAAGTGACGCTAGGATCGCCTGCGACCCCGACGGATCGCAGGCGCTTAGCCGCCCTACCCGCCCCTGTATTCGCGCCAGAACCGGGCGGAGCCCGCATGAAGAGGCACATCCATCGGACTTGAGGGGCCTTCTGTGAAGAGCTCCTCAACGCCGCGATACTCAGGCTCCCAGACGACCTCAGCGGCGCGCGCCACCGCCGCTCTGGCAGCCTTGTAAGCGAGCTCTTCGGGAAAATCCGCACGGGCATAGAGCGGCCAGCCGCTGTAGTCGATGCACCAGTGGTCTTCAGGCGCGCCCCATTCGCCTTTACGCAACAGAACCCGCCGCCAGCCCAAATTGCTCAG
>CANBVC010000240.1 GCA_947372795.1 Beijerinckiaceae bacterium | reverse complement strand
TTTTTTGCGTTTTTATTTTGTCAGGCTTTATTTCGGCGGCGCCAGCGGCATGGAGAGCAGCACCATGACGGGCCGGTTCGTTTTATTATAGAGCGCGCGGGATTCGCCCGGCGCGATGCGGCAGGAATCATACGCCTGCAGAACGCTTGACCCCTCTGGCGTCTCAACCGTCAGCTCGCCTTCCACCACGAAATAGAGCTTCTCGATGGGCGAGGCGCCGGGCGTGATATGGCCGCCCGGCAGGATCTGCGACATGCCCATCCACAATTGCGTGGCGGGGCCTGCCTCGTGTCCCTGTAGGCGCAGGCAGCGCATGTCGAAATGCTCTGCCGGGAAATAGGGGGGCGCGTCTTTGAAACGGGTGACGTTCATAGTTTCGCCTCAGCGCTTGGGGTCGAAGATGACGCGGTCGCGGGCCGACCCCATCACGGCCACATAGGCCTCCGCCGCCTTCGACAGGGGATAGATCGCCGTCTCGACGATGGGGAAGGGCTTCAGCTTGCCGCTTTCAAAGCCGGGCAGAAGATCGCGCAGCACGGCGCCGGTCTCGATCGAGGACATGCCGAGCGAGTCGATGCCGACATAGGTGTGGCGGCCGCGATAGAATTCGAAGATGTTGAACTGCACGATCTTGTCGATGGCGGAGATCAGGATCTGCCGACCCTTCAAGGCGAGCGATTTATGCGCGTCCTGAAAATAGGGGTCGCCCACTGTGTTGTAGACGATATCCGCACCCTTGCCGCCGGTCATCTCGCGCACCTTCGTCGCCACATCGCCAGCCGAAGCATCGACGATTTCAACCGGCGCGCAAGCGAAGCCCGCATAGGGTTCGGGGCGACGCACCACGCCGATCACGCGCGCGCCGCACCATGCTGCGATCTGCGCGGCGGCCTGACCCACCTTGCCGTTGACGCCCATGATCAGGACGGTTTCGCCGGGCTTGGGCATGCCAGCGCGGCGCAGGCCCTCATTGGCGGTGACGAAGGGCACGCCGATGCCGGCGGCTTCGTTGAGGGAGATCGATGCGGGCTTGCGCACCAGCGCCTCGGCCTCAACGACGAGATGGGTCGCATGGGTTCCATCGCGGCGAATGCCAAGATCGCCCGAGGAGCCGAAGACCTCCGCGCCCATCCATTCGGCAGGGCCGGCCACGACCACGCCCGCATAGTCGCGGCCTGGCGTGCGCGGAAAGACGGCGTAGGGCATCATGCCGATGGCGGCCTTCACATCCGATGGATTGATCGCGGCGGCGCGCAATTCGACGATCACGTCGCCATCGTTGCGGCGCGCCAGCGTCATTTGCTCGATTGCGGGCTTGACGCTGCTGGCCTCGGTGGCCTTCTCGTGAAGACGAAGGCAGCTCGCCTGAACCTCGTTGGTCGCCATTCAATTTCTCCAAATACCGTTCAGTTGAAGCCGAGCATGGCGCGGGTTTCGCGCGCCGATGCGATCTGGCCGCCAAGATCCTCGACGATGCGCCGCGCTTTCTCGACAAGGCTGGCGTTGGACGGCGCCAGCACGCCGCGCGATAGATAAACACCATCCTCGATCCCGACGCGCACATGCCCGCCTGCGAGATAGGACTGAGCGACGCTGGTGAACATGTGTCGCCCGACGCCCAGCGCCGTGAAGGTTGCGCCTGCGGGCAGCATGTTGCGCGCGTAAAGCACCGTTTCGGGGCTCGGCTGGAAACCGTAGTTGACGCCCATCACGAAGGAGCAGAGCGGCGATGGCTTGATCGAGCCATCCTTGATGAGATCGTGCATCAAAGCGATGTCGCCGGAATCGAAGAGTTCGATCTCAGGCCTCACGCCCGCCTCTGCGATGACCTTCGCCATGCGCCTGACATTGCCAGGCGTATTGATGACGACCTGTCCGCCCGAATTCATCGTGTTGAGATCAAGCGTGCAGATCTCGGGCTTCAACAAAGCGATATGTTCGACGCGCTTTTCCGGCGCGATCAGTGTGGTGCCGGGGCCGGCGATCTTTGGGTCGTCTTCGGACGGCACAAAACGCCCGCCCGGCCCGGTCGTCAGATTCAGGATGACATCCTTGTTGCGGGCGCGGATCCGCGCGACCACGTCCTGATAATAGGCGATCTCCATGGAGGGCTTGCCGCTGCCGGGCTCGCGCACATGGATATGCACGATGGCGGCGCCTTCTTCCGCAGCGCCAAGGCACGCATCCGCGATCTCTTCGGGGGTGATCGGCAGATGCGGCGTCTGTTCCGGCAGCGTCAGGTTGCCGGTGACGGCGCAGGTGATGAAGACCTTGTCGCGCGGGCTTTGCATGGCGTTCCTCACAGAGCCCGGCCGCCGTCGATGATGAGCGTCGAGCCGGTGGAATAACCAAGATGGGTTGCGCAGGAGAGAACGGCCGCCGCAACGTCGTCGGCGCTCGCCACCCGCCGCAGGGGCGTCGTTAGGGCTGTCTTGGCGTTGAACTCCGCGCCGCGTCCCGCGACGAAGCCCGTGTCCACCACGCCCGGCGCCACGCCCATGACGCGGATCTCGGGGGCGAGCGCCCGCGCCAGCGATTTCGTCATGGCGTCGATGCCCGCCTTCACGGCGCCATAGGCGATGTTCGAGCCATTGCCGTTGAGCGCGGCGATAGAGGAGATGGAGACGATCAACCCATCCCCGCTCGCCTTCAGCATGGGCGCGAAAGCGCGCACGGTGGCGAACTGGCCGCGCCAGTTGATGCGGAACATCTCATCGATGAGGTCGTCGTTCAGCGCCTCAAGATCAGCGTGGGGAATGGGCTTGGTGAAGCCCGCGCTGTTGACCAGCACATCAAGCCGCCCATAGCGCGCGGCGATGGCGCTTTGCAGCGCAAGGATTGTCGCCGTATCGCCCACGTCGGCGGCGAAGACCGCATGGTCGGAGCCTGGAAGACCCGCGATGAAACTTGCTGCGTCCCGCGCCTTGTCCTCGCCGGGGCGATGGGTCACGGCCACATGGGCGCCGGCTTCGGCGAACATGCGCGCGCAAGAGCGACCGACGCCGCCTGCGCCGCCCATGACGAGCACGACCTTGCCCTGTTGTGAAAGGGGATATGTCATTTGTTTCACCGCCTGCTGGATGATGCGAGGTCACCACGGGCAGGCTGCGTCGTCAAAGCAGAGCTGGCGGCTTGCAGACGTTCTCCCCGGATCGGATTTTCGCATCCGTATCGGCAGCATTGGCGATCGACCGGCGCCTGTCAACCAGCGCAGGTGAAATGGGAATTTTCCTCTAGATTTTCTTCACGCCCAGCGGCTTGCCGCCCTCCGTAGGGTCCTTCCACCAGGCGCCGTCCGCCTGTTTGTCGAAGGTCGCCGCATGGCCCTTGCGGGCGGTCAACACGAGCCGACCGCGTTCGACGCGCCAGGCCACGGGATCGAAGACCACGATGCCCTGATCGCGGCAGGCGGGGGCGAGCTGGGCCTTGAAGTCGCCTCCCGGGCCCCGCGCAGCTCCGTCGAGGGTCAGCATGCAGCCAACGTCCCGTCCGCCCTCACGCAGGATGATGTAGCGGCCTGCGAAGTCGCCGGGCGCTGCGGCTCTCACGGCGGTATTGGCCGCGACGCCTTGGGGTGCGGGCTTCTCCAACGGCGCCGCTACGGGCTTCGCAGGCACAGGCTGGAGGCTCTGAGCGAAAACGAGTTGCGGCAAGGCCAGCATTAAGCCGAGCCCCGCCAAAGCGAGAACAGATGATCTGAAATACACGGCGCCCATGTGAGTTTGTCTCCCCATGATCGTCAACTCTGGATCGGCACGCTTGCGAATCGAGCGTTGGAACGCGGCTTCATTGTGCGGCTTATGCGCGCGCAATCCAAGGCGTTTCAGCGACGGGCGTGATCGGCCCGCGCCCTGCCGCATAGGAAAGCACGTTATCGACGACCAGCGCGCTCATGGCGTCACGGGTGACATGGCTTGCCGAGCCCACATGGGGCAGGAGCACCACATGATCCATCGCCAGCAACTGCGCGGGAACCTCGGGCTCCCCGGCGAAGACGTCGAGCCCTGCGGTGAGAATGCGCCCTTCCTGAAGGGCGGCGATCAGGGCGGGTTCATCCACCACCGAGCCGCGCGCAATGTTGATGAGAACGCCCTGTGGACCCAGCGCATCGAGAATGCGCGCGTCGATCAGGTTGCGCGTCGCCGGGCCGCCGGGGGTCGCGACCATGAGGATGTCGCAAGCCTTGGCCATGTCTTCCAGCTGCTCATAATAGGGCCATGGCGCGTCGGACTGGGGCTTGCGGCCATGATAGGCGATTTTGAGCCCGAACGCCTCGCCACGTTTCGCGATGGCTCTGCCGATGCGGCCAAGGCCCACGATGCCCATGGTGCGGCCGCGCAGGCTCGCGGTCAGCGGAAAGGCGCCCTTGAGCCAGTCGCCCCGGCGCAGAAAACGATCCGCCTGCGGAAACTGCCGAATGGCGCAGAGCAGCAGGCCGAAGGCCGTATCGGCGGTCTCCTCTGTCAAGACGTCGGGCGTATTGGTGACGATGATCCCCCGCGCCGTGCAAGCCTCAATATCGATATTGTCGTAGCCGACGCCCAGATTGGCGACGAGTTCGAGCTTGGGAAAACGCGCCAGAAAGGCCGCATCGATAGGACGAGACACGCCTTCGGTGAGGATTGGAACGCCGGTTGCGATGAAGCGAAGGCCCGGCGCAATGGCGGCGAGCGCCGCCTCGTGGTCCGCTTCCTCCCAAAGCCGTATCAGCCGGAAGGATTT
>CANBVC010000239.1 GCA_947372795.1 Beijerinckiaceae bacterium | reverse complement strand
GCGCTCCCCGTCGCAGGAATGGAGACTTTGCGCCCTTTGAGGTCCGCCAACGACTTAAAGGCTCCTGAATCGATCAGGTCGGCGCGCACCAACAGGGACTGGAAACCATAGCCGGGACCATTACGTGCTTTGTCAGCCACGATCTTGATAGCGATTTCACGCTCATTGGCATTGTAGAGCCCGGCCGAGACAGCGCCACCGCTCACGTCGAGATCGCCAGTGGACAGCGAAGCGATCATCTTGGCGCCGGAAGGAAAGGACGCGATATCCACATCAAGCCCCTCATCCCTGAAGAAGCCCCTAGCGTCAGCGATGAAATAGGGCGCGTCGCTCACGGTATTGACGATTCCCAGCGTCACCTTTGTCGCAGCGGCCCGGGCGACGGCTGGCGCGAAAATGGCGCAGGCGGCTGCAGATTGCAGCATGGTGCGGCGGGTGATCATTTGATCCGTCATGGTCGTCCTCCCTGAGGCACGGGGCGCGACCCCGGCGTTTCATCGAGTTAAACCAATTAGCGAAGGAATGCGCAACCGCCCCCTGCCCCCTCGAGACGGCCAGAACGGGGCCCGCCTGCCTGATGGTTAACCGAACTTCACGTTTGGCCAAAGTTTAGCCTGCATCTGCTTGAACGCGCCGCGCCGATGCTATAGCTTTTTCCGCAGCGCAATAACCGCCGGGGGCGCCCTAGGGCAAGCCGAGTGGTCCATCAGGCGCGCGTTGCGATGCGAGCACAAAGGCACACCTCAATGAGTGCAAAAAGCGGAAACTTCAAAATCGGCGACGTCACCGTCGACATGCCTGTCAAGTCGGGGACCATTGGTCCGGACGTCATCGACATTGGCAAGTTGTATAATGCGACGGGTTGCTTCACTTTCGATCCGGGCTTCTTGTCGACTGCGGCCTGCGAGTCCAAGATCACATATATCGATGGTGACGAAGGCGTTCTGCTGCATCGTGGCTATCCCATCGACCAGCTCGCCGATCACGGCGACTTCCTTGAGACCTGCTATCTTCTGCTGCATGGGGAGCTTCCCACCGCAGCCGAAAAGGCGAAGTTCGACCACACGGTCTCGCGTCACACCATGGTCCATGACCAGATGACGCGCTTCTATCAGGGCTTCCGTCGCGATGCCCATCCGATGGCCGTCATGGTCGGCGCCGTTGGCGCGCTCGCCGCCTTCTACCACGACTCGACGGACATCACCGATCCGAAGCAGCGCATGATCGCTTCGCATCGCATGATTGCTAAGATGCCGACGCTGGCGGCCATGGCCTATAAGTACAACATCGGCCAGCCCTTCGTTTATCCGAAGAACGAACTCGACTATGCCTCGAACTTCCTGCGCATGTGCTTCGCCGTGCCCTGCGAGGAGTACAAGGTGAACCCGGTTCTGGCGCGTGCGCTCGACCGTATCTTCACCCTGCACGCCGACCACGAGCAGAATGCTTCGACCTCGACCGTCCGCCTCGCGGGCTCTACGGGCGCCAACCCGTTCGCCTGTATCGCAGCCGGCATCGCGGCCCTGTGGGGACCCGCCCACGGCGGCGCCAACGAGATCTGCCTGCGGATGCTCATGGAGATCGGCACTGTCGATCGCATCCCTGAGTTCATCGCCCGCGCCAAAGACAAGAATGATCCGTTCCGCCTGATGGGGTTCGGTCACCGCGTCTACAAGAACTTCGACCCGCGCGCGAAGATCATGCACAAGACCTGTCACGAGGTGCTGGCGGAACTCGGCATCAAGGACGATCCGTTGCTCGACGTGGCGATGGAGCTGGAGCGCATCGCTCTCAGCGACCAGTACTTCATCGATCGCCAGCTCTACCCGAACGTGGACTTCTATTCAGGCATCACCCTGAAGGCCATGGGCTTCCCCATGACCATGTTCACCGTGCTCTTCGCGGTGGCCCGTACGGTCGGCTGGATCGCCCAGTGGCCGGAAATGATCGGCGACCCGAACCAGAAGATCGGCCGCCCGCGCCAGCTCTATACAGGCGAGCCGCGCCGCGATTACCTGCCGATGGGCAAGCGCTGAGCGCAGCGCATAACGAAATGAAAAGGCTCCCGAAGGGGAGCCTTTTTTCTTGGGGCAGGATTTATCTCGAAGGACAGCTAGCGCCATCCCAACAAGGGGAAACACATCACATCCCCAAGACGATCCGCGCCGCCCTCGCGCTTGGCGTGTCGCCATCCTCGAGGCGCATCACAGCGTCGAGGCGGGCGAGAGCGCTCACCTGCGCTTCACGGACGGGTCCATCAGGCAGAAGGGTCGTAACGGCGCTCGCCAACGCCCGTGGTGAGGCCGCCTTCTGCAAAAACTCCGGCACGACATTCTCGCCAAGAATGAGATTGGGCAGCACCACCGAAGGCGCGGTGGCGAGAGCGCGAACGATGGTTTCCTCGATCTTCGACACGCGATAGGCCACGACCATCGGCACGCCAGCCAGCGCTAGCTCCAGCGAGACCGTCCCCGAGGCCGCCAGCGCGGCGCGGGCGCGGCGGAAGGCGGCGAGCTTTTCAGCCTCCCCAAGCACGATGCGCGGCGGCTTGCGCCAGCGCGCAACGCCCTCGCGGATAGCGCCTTCAAGATGGGTGACGGCGGGCAGGACGAAATCCACCGGCCCCGACAGCGCCTCGATCCGCGCCGCGGTCTCGCCAAACAGCGCCAGCAGCCGCCCAATCTCAGAACGCCGCGAGCCCGGCAGCAGCAGCACCGTGGGCGGGATCGCCGCGCGCGCCTGCGCCTCCTCGACGCCCGGCCTGAAATCTGCGAGCCGCTCAATCGAGGGATGGCCCACATAGGACGTGGGCGGACCGCCAAGGCGGGCGTGAACCTCCGGCTCGAAGGGCAGCAAAGCCAGCACATGGTCCACATAGGCGCGCATCTTGCGCGCCCTGCCCGGCCGCCAGGCCCAGACCGTGGGGCTGACATAATCGACGATGGGCAGATGGGGCAGACGCGCCCGCACGCGGCGCGCCACGCGGTGGGTGAAATCGGGACTGTCGATGATGACCAGCACATCAGGCGGGTCAGCGATCACCGCTTCGGCCGTCTGTGCAATACGTCGCAGCAGAGTGGGCAGGCGCGCTATGACGGGCAGGAAACCCATGACGGCGATGTCAGACTGCGGAAAGAGGCTACGCAGCCCCTCCCGCTCCATGGCCTCGCCGCCAACGCCGCGCAAACGCAGCTCACCGCCGGCGGCGGCCCGCAGCGCGCGCATAAGCTTGTAACCAAGCTCATCGCCGGACTTTTCGCCCGCGACCAAGAAGATGTCGCGCGGCTTGCCGACTGTCACGCGGAAGAATCCTTGACCTCGCGCGGCGTCAGCACCGAACGTTCGGCCGCCTCGCGGATGAAATCGAGAATTTCATGCACTTGCGGGTGGCTGGCGAATTCGCCCGCCACATCCTCGACCCGCTCCTTCAACGTGCCCTCAGCTGCAAAGAGCAACCGATAGGCCCGGCGCAGGTCGTGGATCGACTCCCGCGAGAAGCCGCGACGCTTGAGGCCGACGAGATTGAGCCCGGCAAGATAGGCCCGATTGCCCAGCGCCATGCCATATGGGATCACATCGTTCTCGACGCCCGCCAACCCGCCAATGAAAGCGTGGGAGCCGACGCGCACGAACTGATGCAGCGCAGAGCCTCCGCCCATGATGACGTAATCGCCAACGCGCGTATGGCCTGCGAGCATCACATTATTGGAGAAGATCGCATGGTCGCCCACAATGCAGTCATGCGCCACATGGCTATTGGCGAGAAAAGCGCAACCCTTGCCCACGATGGTCTTGAGCCCGCCGCCCTCAGTGCCCGGGTTCATGGTCACGCCTTCGCGGATCAGGCAATCTTCGCCGATCTCCAGGACCGAAGGCTCGCCGTGGAATTTCAAATCCTGCGGCTGATGCCCAATGGAGGCGAAGGGGAAGATGCGGGTACGCGCGCCAATGGTCGTGCGCCCATGCAAGGCGACGTGGGAAACCAGCTCCACGCCGTCCCCCAGCACCACATCGGGACCCACATGACAGAATGGGCCGATGGCCACATTCTCGCCAAGCCGCGCCCCATCCTCAATCACGGATAAGGGATGGACGCCGACCTTGGTGATGCGAAGATCGGTCATCAGGCCGCCGCCGTGTCGTCGCTGACGAGCATGGCGCTGACCTCGGCCTCGCAGACCACAACGCCGTCAACCTTGGCCACGCCCTTGTACCACCACATGTTGCGGCGCTGGTTGGTGCGGGTCATGTGGTATTCCACGCGGTCGCCGGGGACGACGGGCTTGCGGAACTTCGCGTTGTTGATTGTCATGAAATATACGAGCTTCGGCCGTTTAATGAGACCCGAATTGACGCAAAGTGCGCCGGCCGTCTGCGCCATGCCCTCAATCAGCAGGACGCCCGGCATGACCGGCATATCGGGAAAATGGCCCTGAAACTGCGGCTCATTGAAGGTGACATTCTTGATGCCAACGCAGCTCTCATCGCGCACGCAATTGATGATGCGGTCCACGAGCAGAAAAGGATAACGGTGGGGCAGTGACTTCATCAATTGAAGAATATCGACTGTTTCCAAGGATTTCGTGGCCGTCTCGTTCATCGTCTTGTCCCTGATTGCTTCGTGGGCGGAGCCCTTGATTTGTGAGGCGCAGAAGCCGGTTCGGTTGGCTCAGCTTGCGTCGGTTCCGGTGTTCTTTTTGCCAAGTTTTTGCAACAGGACAATGCC
>CANBVC010000238.1 GCA_947372795.1 Beijerinckiaceae bacterium | reverse complement strand
TCCTCTGGGACGCTCGTTACCGAGCGCCTCGAGCAACCAACCCGGACGACGACCCGGAGACGGGCCTGAAGCCAGACCAGTTTCCTGGCGGCTTCGTGTCATCCCTATTCGGTTTTGCTCCCGGTGGGGCTTGCCGTGCCGCTCGCGTTACCGCCAGCGCGGTGCGCTCTTACCGCACCCTTTCACCCTTACCCATCCAAGGATGGGCGGTTTACTTTCTGTGGCGCTTTCCCTGGGGTCACCCCCGCCGGACGTTATCCGGCACCGTGTCTCCATGGAGCCCGGACTTTCCTCTCCCGCGAGGGAGCGGCCGTCCAGCCGACTGGCGAAGCTCACATAGGGGCAGCGGGCGCCCAGGGTCAACAAAAAGCCGGGCGAATGTCCCCGCCCGGCGTTTGAAACCTCAGCCTCGGGCCATCAGGCCCCGCGCCTTGGCGCAATAGCTATGGTCGGCGGCCGACATGTGACGAGCGCCATGACCCTGCTGGTAGCGCATCACCGTGCCGCAGAGATCGCCGCCCGCCATGCGATAGGCCGTCGCCAGATAGCGCATGGCGTAGCGGATATTCGTCTCGGGGTTCAAAAGAGCCGAGGAGCTGCCCGAAAATCCCTCGCCGCGCGCGGTCTGGGTCTTGATCTGCATGAGACCCATGGCGCCGCTGCGGTTGGCGGCGTGCGGGTTGTAGTTGCTCTCGACCTTCACCACCGCGTCCGCCAGCGCGAAAGGCACGCCGTTCTGGGCCGCGTGGCGGGCGACCATGGCCCGAAGCCCGCCCTTGTCTACGCTCTGGCCCAGCGAGGGCTGACGCTCCACGGCGGCGGAGAGACCATTGTCAATGGCGCGGGAGGCGGGGGCGCTCGAGGCGAAGTCATCAGAAGGCGCATAGGCGAGCGCCTGAGAGGCGGCGTGGCCATGGGTGCGGTGATGCCGGGACTTAGCCTCGGCCGGAATATGGGACAATGTCGCCAGAGCGATGGCGAGGGCAACGGATCGACGGATGTTGGAAGTTTTGATCATCATCAAGAGTGGTTCCTGTTTCTGCTTCAGTGACTGGTGTGCAAAATACTCAACAATGAGGCGTCAAACAGGCAAGCATGAGCCAATAATACGAATTATAGAATTCATTTTACTTCGAAATACTGATCCAAACCCCGCATATTTAAAACACTTAATGGACTTAAATTCTGAAACAGAATTTCACAGCTTTTATATATTGAAAATAAATCAAAATTTTACATCGACCTTATTTGTCGCGCGTTACCCGGTGTCATTTTAAACATGCGGTGTTGCCGTGACGCATATCGACGCCTTTGCCGTAACGTGATCTTATTGCTCCGTTTTGCGACGCGCCAAACACGGTGGGTCGCGGGTCGATGGCCGGGACCCCAGAGTCGGCCTAGGGAGACGGAACCATGAAAAAGACCTTGCTTTGTTCGCTGGCGCTATCATTCGCCCTCGCGCTCGGCGGTTGCGGGCAGACCCGCGAGGACCGCGCCGTGAATGGCGCCCTGCTCGGCGGCGCGACGGGCGCCATCATCGGCGGAGCCGCTTCAGGGCAGGCCGGCGGCGCACTTGCGGGCGGCATTCTGGGCGCAGCAGCTGGCAGTATCATCGGCGCCAGCACAGCAGAGCCGCCGCGTCGTTGCCTGCGCTTCCGCTATGATTATGACGGCAATCGCTACTGCGCCCGCTATGCGGCGCCGGACGCCTATTGATCCAAAGCTTCGACCAATCCAAGGCCCGGCGTGCGAGCCGGGCCTTCAAATTCATGCGAGAGGGCGATAGACCGATCCGCATGAACGTTTTCAACCCGAACTACCTCAAGGCTGAAGTCCATCCCTCGCCCAACCATGGCGAGCGGCGCGATGGTCGCTCCCCCGACGCCATCCTCCTGCATTACACGGGAATGCCCACAGCCGAAGGCGCTCTGGCGCGGCTTTGCGATCCGGTGGCCGAAGTCTCGTCCCACTATCTCGTCTTTGAGGATGGCCGCATCCTGCAGCTCGTGCCCGAGGTGCGGCGCGCCTGGCATGCGGGGGCCGGCCGCTGGAAGACCGACAGCGATCTCAATTCCTGCTCCATCGGCATCGAAATCGTGAACCCTGGCCATGACGGCGCCCTGCCGCCCTATCCGCCTGCGCAAATAGAGGCGGTGATCGCGCTCTGCGTCGACATCAGCGCCCGCCACGCCATCCGCTCTGAGCGAATCCTCGCCCATTCCGACATAGCGCCCGGACGCAAACGCGACCCCGGTGAGCATTTCCCTTGGGATGCGCTGCACCGGCGGGGCGTCGGCCATTGGGTCGCACCGGCCCCGATCGCGGGCGGGCGATTCCTGTCGCCGGGGGAAGCGGGCCAGCCCGTTGAGGCACTGCAGGCCATGCTGGGCCTCTATGGCTATCCCTGCCCCCAGAGCGGACTTTATGACCGCGAGACAGAAGCGGTGGTGGCCGCCTTCCAGCGGCGTTTCCGCCCCGCACGGGTGGATGGGATCGCCGACGCCTCAACCATCACCACCCTGCGCGATCTGATCGTGGCTCTGCCTAATCCGCAGGGTTGATCTTCGCGTCTCTGACGACCTTGCTCCAAGTGACCGTTTCATCCGCGATGAATTTGGCGGAAGCCTCCGGCGTCATGGCGGCGGGATCGACGCTGAGCGCCTTCAGCCGCTCCAGAAAAGCAGGATCGGCGAAGATGGCGGCCACATCCTTCTGGATCTTGTCGATGATGGGCTTGGGCGTGCGCTCGGGCGCAACCAGGCCGAACCAGGTCACGGACCGAAACCCGGGCAGCCCGGCCTCGGCCATGGTCGGCACATCGGGCAGGATGGGCGAGCGCTTGTCGTCAGCCACGGCGATGATGCGCGTCGCGCCAGCCTTATGCTGGGGAACAGCGGTGCCCATATTGTCGAACATCATATCGAGGCGACCCGCAGCAAGATCGAGGATCGCGGCTGGACTGCCGCGATAAGGCACATGCACCATGCCAGCGCCCAGACGCTCTGACATAAGGCTGCCGGCCAAATGGGTCGTGGTGCCGATGCCCTGCGATCCATAGGTGATCTTGCCGGGGTTGGCCTTGGCGTAGGCGATCAGTTCGGCGAGGCTGTTGACGCCTAGCGATTTGCTAACCACAAGCGCATTGGGAAAGGTGATGAGAACCGAGACGGGAGCAATCTTCCCCGGATCGTAGGACAGCGATTTGAACAACAGATTGTTGATGGTGATTGGCCCCGGATGGCTCACCAGCAGCGTGTAACCGTCAGGCTCCGCGCGCAGGACCTGAGCCGCCCCGATATTGCCCCCCGCTCCCACCACATCCTCAACCACCACGGGCTGCGACCAGCGACGCGACAATGCATCCCCAAGAAGCCGCGCCGTGGCGTCCGCCGTGCCGCCTGCCTGCGAATTGACGATCAGGCGCACCAGACGGTTGGGATAGTCCTGCGCGACGGCAATGGTGGGCAGAGCAAGGGTGGCCGCCAGAGCGGCGGCCGCGATGAAGCGACGCATTCAGATCCTCCCGAGATCAGGGGTGAGCAATGGGGCGCCCCCTTTTTGAAAATTGTTGTAGAGCATCATGCAGGCAGACGGCTTGCGAGGCAACGCCGACCATGCAGGGAGCATTTTTAGATGGGTTCGTGGACTTTACGGGGCGCGCTGGCGGTTGGCGCCATGATGATGGGCGCTATGTCAGGCGCCTTTGCGCTCGAGGATGAGGCGCTGGCCAAATTCTACAAGGACAAGACCGTGACCATTGCGGTCGGCTCCTCTCCCGGCGGGGGCCTCGACACGTTCGGCCGCCTGCTCTCACGCCACATGGGTAAGCACATTCCCGGCAAGCCCACCGTCGTCGTCTCGAACGTGCCGGGCGCTGGCGGCAATGTGCTCGCCAACAACCTCTACACGCTGGTTCCCAAGGACGGGACCTATATGGGCATCACCTTCCCAAGCGTGATCATCGATCCCCTGCTCAGCGAGAACCATCGCGGCTATGACCCGACGAAGTTCAACTATATCGGGAACGCCAACGCCGAAGTGCTGGTCTGCCTGCTGCGCCGCGACACCGGCGTGAAGACCCTCGAAGATTTCCTCAAGGCTGACCTGATCATCGGCGCCACCGCCCCCGGAAGCACCACCGCCGACTTTCCCATGATCGTAAAGGGGCTGCTGGGCGCGAAGTTCCGCCTCGTGACGGGCTATCAGGGGTCCAGAGAGGTCACGCTCGCCATCGAGAAGAACGAGGTGCAGGGCATCTGCGGTCTCGGCTGGTCGACGGTGAAGGTGCAATATGCCGACATTCTCAAGGGCGACATGTTCGCCACCGTTTTCGCGCAGGAAGACCTGAGGGGGCATCCCGAACTCAACGCGATCAACGTGCCGCTGATCTACTCGCTGGCCAAGAGTGACGAAGACAAGCATGCCATGCAGATGTTCTACGCCCAGAACGCCTTCAGCCGGCCCTTCATCCTGCCGCCCGGCGTTCCTGCCGACCGCGTGGAGGCCCTGCGCAAGATCTTTCTTGAGACCATCGCCGACCCTGAGCTTCAGGCGGATGCGCGCAAGATGAACATCGAGGCCGTACCGACCTCAGGCGCAGAGCTTCAGCAGGTGATCGCCAACATGTACGCCACCTCGCCCGCCATCGTCGCGCGGGTGAAGAAGGGTATGGGCCGATAAGATGAGACAGGGCGGCGGGGCCTTACTCCGCCGCCTCGTTCATCCGC
>CANBVC010000237.1 GCA_947372795.1 Beijerinckiaceae bacterium | reverse complement strand
CACCCGGCGCGAGATGGGCGCGCAGCGGATCATGGAGCCCATGAGGCCGACGCTCGTGCGCGCTGCGGCGATCACCTCGTCTTCGTTCTCGGGCTTGCGCGTCCACTGCCAGTCCTTTTCGCCATAGGTCAGGGAAACGCCGACGCTTTCGAGGCGCGCGAGAATTTCCGCAGGCTCGTCGCGCGGCGCGAAGATGAGGACGTTCGGATTGGTCATGGCGCGTTTCTCCCGATGCTTCTTTGACCGGGAGGTTAGGGCAGCGCAGGCCTGAAAACCAGAGCGCCGGCCCAAGGGATTGGACCGGCGCTCAAACATGGCTCGTCTAAGTCAGGCTCAGACGGTTTCTTTCGACCGCTCGGCGCGCTTGCGATCGTTCGGGTCGAGATGGGTCTTGCGCAGACGGATCGACTTCGGCGTCACTTCCACGCGCTCGTCGTCCTCGATATAGGCCAGCGCCTTTTCCAGCGTCATGCGGATCGGCGGGGTGAGGCGCACGGCCTCATCCTTGCTCTGGGTGCGAATGTTGGTGAGCTGCTTGCCCTTGAGAACGTTGATCTCAAGATCGTTCTCACGGGTATGCTCGCCCACGATCATGCCGCGATAAACCTTCCAGCCGGGCTCGATCATCATCGGGCCGCGATCTTCGAGCTTCCACATGGCGTAAGCGACAGCCTCGCCCTGTTCGTTCGAGATCAGCACGCCGTTGCGGCGACCCTGAATATCGCCGCGATGGGGGGCGTATTCATGGAACAGGCGGTTCATGATCGCCGTGCCCTTGGTGTCGGTCAGCAACTCGCCCTGATAGCCAATGAGGCCACGGGTCGGGCAATGGAACACGAGACGCAGGCGATTGCCGCCCGAAGGACGCATCTCCAGCATCTCGGCCTTGCGCTCGGCCATCTTCTGCACGACGACGCCCGAATGTTCCTCATCGACGTCGATCACGACTTCTTCGATGGGCTCCATCAGATTGCCATCGGCATCGCGCTGGAAGACGACGCGCGGACGCGAGATTGAGAGTTCGAAGCCTTCGCGGCGCATGGTCTCGATGAGAATGCCAAGCTGCAATTCGCCACGGCCCGAAACGATGAAGGATTCGCCGGTAGGCGAGTCTTCAACGCGCAGGGCCACATTGCCCTCGCCCTCCTTGTAAAGGCGGGCGCGGATGATGCGGCTCGTCACTTTGTCGCCCTCGGTGCCAGCCAGCGGGCTGTCATTGACCATGAAGGTCATGGAGAGGGTCGGCGGATCGATGGGCTGGGCCTGCAGCGGCTCGCTCACATCGAGCGCGCATAGCGTGTCGGCCACGTTGAACTTTTCAAGGCCCGCGATCGCCACGATGTCGCCAGCTTCCGCCTCGTCGATCGGCTGACGCTCGATGCCACGGAAGGCGAGAATCTTGGAGACGCGGCCCTGTTCGACCACCTTGCCGGTGCGGTCGAGCACCTTGACGGCCTGGTTCGGCTTCACCGAGCCCGCGAAGACGCGGCCCGTGACCATGCGTCCCAGATAGGGATTGGCCTCAAGCAGGGTGCCGAGCAGGCGGAAGGAGCCTGCCTCGATCTTGGGCTCGGGCACATAGCGCAGCACGAGATCGAACAGCGCCGCCATGCCCTGATCCGTCGGGCCTTCCGGCGAATCGGCGACCCAGCCCTGCTTGGCTGAGCCGTAGATGATCGGGAAGTCGAGCTGCTCGTCAGTGGCGTCGAGGGCGGCGAAGAGGTCGAACACCTCGTTCACCACTTCGGTCACGCGGGCGTCGGGGCGATCAACCTTGTTGATGCAGACGATGGGCTTGAGGCCGATCTTCAGCGCCTTGCCGACCACGAACTTGGTCTGCGGCATCGGGCCTTCGGCCGCGTCGACGAGCACGATGGCGCTATCGACCATGGACAGGATGCGCTCCACCTCGCCGCCGAAGTCGGCATGGCCCGGGGTGTCGACGATGTTGATGCGAACGTCTTTCCAGACGACCGAGGTCGCCTTGGCGAGAATGGTGATGCCACGCTCTTTCTCAAGATCGTTCGAATCCATCACGCGTTCAATGACGCGCTGGTTGTCGCGGAAGGCGCCGGACTGCTGGAGGAGACGGTCAACGAGAGTGGTCTTGCCGTGATCGACGTGCGCGATGATCGCGATATTGCGGAGCTTCATCTTGGTCTCTTGCTGGTTGCTGGCTGCGGCTCGTCATCTCACGAGCGGCAAAGCTCCGTCCTGCCCCGCCTACATGACGGATGCGCGACAGACGCGGTGGAAAAGGAGGCGCGGCGGGAGTTCCCCCGCTTCGTTGCGCTGCAATAGCGGAATTCCGCAGGTTTGGGAAGACCGGAGCGCGGTGATCTCCCATAGCGGTCGAAAAGGCTCGTCAGGGAGCAGGCGGTGGCAAAGTGATATGCAGTGAAGTGACGCTGGGACCCTGAGCCGCCCAAACCGCTTCAAACCGGCAATGTGCTCGACACCAAAAGGCTGCCGACGGAGACAACCATTCGATCAACTGAAGCATGTCAGCATAGGTTTTAGGGAGATCCCAGTGGAGGATCGGCTCGTAATGCGCAATCCGGTTCCTGAGTTTTCGGACGGGGGCAAGGCGGGAGGAGAGCTGCTTTCTGCCCATATATTTCCCGTCCGCTCGTGCGATTTTATGCAACGAGGCTCGCCAGAGCTGCTCATATTCAGGCCCTAGAAACGCCGCCCAGTAGCCGAAAGTAAGAGCAGGTATGAGGGCGGAAGGAATCTTTCTTAAGGAGGTTGCGCCGACGTCCTGTTTGGCGTTCTCCAGCATCCTTTTTTGATGGCGACTTTTTTGAAATCGCTCATCTTCGAACCAATTAGGCGACACAGTCTCAGATAAGACCGAATGAATGCGGTTCCTGAGAGCCACCTCCAGAATATGGAGGGGAACGTAGAGACTTTCCGAAATAAGGACGTTCGAAGTGTAAATTTTGACGGCCGCGTCTCGATCGCCGGCCGCCCAATTCAAGAATGTCGAAAACCGCTCCTCCGAAAGAGCCTGTTCAAAAATGGTCAACTCAATGCCTCGGAGTTGAAAAATGTTTCAGTCGGCGTTATAAAAGCACCGTGAACCCCGGTACCGCCTCTGCTCCGCATGCGGCCGGGGTATGTTTTTTACGGGCGCCAGATGAACGTGCGAACAATTTGACGCATACACCTTAACCTGAGCAATTTATCCTGCCAAGCCCCTACTCCCCCGCCAGAATCCTCGGCGTCTCCGTTCCCGCCGCCGGCTGACCGCTTTCGATCTGGCGTCTGCGGTCGCGGATGGCTAGGCGGACCTGGTCGAGAGCCAGGCCAAGCGCTGTGACGCGGTGTGTGTCGAGGTGCCGCAGGGATCCGGCTTCCAGCGCCTGCGCCAGGATCGCATCGGCCTCGCGCTCGAGTTCATCGAGCCTGATCGAGGTTGCGGCGTCCCGCGCCGTGGCGAGGCGCTCCAGCAGGAGCTGCATCAGTTCCTCGGACCTTGCATGGGTCATGGCCGTCAGCCGGCTGGCGAGCGCGGCGGCGGCTGAGGCCAGAACCGATAGAAACATCGCGCTTATGTATATAAAATCACTGTATTTATCGAGAAACGTCTCCTCGTCGCCATCGAGATATGCGGCCGCGCCAGGGTGAAGCGGAAACGGGGCGCCCTTGTCGGTCGAAGGCTCTTCCATGCGGTTGGCCGTAGGAGCCACGGCGGCGATCAGGGGGCGTGCTGAGAAAAACAGGCGCACCACGTCGCCAACCACACCATCGGGCGTTTTTGAGCGCGCCACGAGCCTGGTGCTGACGCCGAGGGTCTTGAGGTCGACCGAAGGGCGGGGCGGGGCGCCGCCGAAGGCGCCAACGGGCACATCTGTCGGCTCGAAGGCGGGAAAGCGCTGCGATAGGGCTTTGGCGTCCAGAACGGGCAGAAAAATAGGGGCGCCTTGCCCTGCGGCCGCGACGGCGGAAACGGCTTCGGCCAGTTGCGGCGAGACAGGATTCCCCACAACAAGCAACGCATCGACCTGACGGCTGGCGAAAGCCTGCGCCAGCCCGTCGGCTGTCAGCGTCACCTTATGGACGTCTTCGCGCGAGTCATATTGGTTGAGCACGACGTCGAGAACCCGCGCATTGGCCTCTCCGCCGGGGCGAGCGGAGAGCACGCCGACGGTTCGGCCCTTGAGATCTTCCATCCGGGTCACACCTGACCCGCCGGGCGCAACGAGCGTCATGGCGTCGCGATGCAGGATCAGCGCCGTCTGGCCCTGCCCGGGCATGGCGATATCTGTGCGCACGACAGCGAAATCGGCCGAGCCGTCGTCAATGGCTGCGGCGCTGGCGGTCACATTGTCGACCGGGACGACCTTGATGCGGACCGGGTCACGCTCGCGCGCGAAGACGGCGGCGGCTGCGGTGATGAGTTGATGATCGGGCGTATCGCGCGTGACAGCCACACGCACTTGCGTCGGCCTTGCGAAATACCAGGCCGAGAGGGCGACCACGGCGATCAGCGCCAGCGCGGCCGCTATGGATGCAAAAATGTATCGGCGCATGCCGCACTCCGGGCGCAGCCCCGCCCGCCGGGACCCCTATGAAGAAGAATCCGGCGGGGCAGCAAGTTCCCGATGGGAGCGTCAGCGTCCGGTCTTACGATCCCGCTTGCCCAGCGTGCGCAGCCGCAGGGCGTTGAGCTTGATGAAGCCCGCCGCATCGCGGTGATCATAGGCCACGGCGCCCTCCTCAAAGGTCACGAGGTCCTGATCATA
>CANBVC010000236.1 GCA_947372795.1 Beijerinckiaceae bacterium | reverse complement strand
GCGACGTCGGCGCGCAGGTCCGCCTCGTCCCGCTGATGCGGATCGCCATAGCCGCCACCGCCCGCGCTTTGCAGCAAGAAGCGATCGCCCGCCTTCATTTCATAACGCCCGGACGCGCGGGTCTCGCGCTCATCAGCCTCGCCGAGGCGCACCACGAAACGCCCGCCGCGTCCGTTCTCCCCGCCCGCGAGCCCGCCCGGCGGATAGATCGCCTTGTCGAAGCGGCGAATGACCATAGCGTCTTCGAGCAATTCATATTCACGCTGGAAGGATACGCCGCCGCGCCATTTTCCTGCGCCTCCGGAATCCGGCACAAGGTCAAATCGGCGAATGCGGCAGGGATATTCGCTCTCGAGAATTTCGATGGGCGTCACGTGCAGATTACTGAGATGAGCGGCCGTGCAGCTCGCGCCATCATGGCCCTGTCCGCCGCCGTAAGCCGAACCCACGATTTCATATTGCATGTTCGACTGGCCGGGCCTTCCCTTGGCCCAGGCGATGAGTAACGCACTTGAAGATCCCGCATGGGCGTTGGCGCGCGCGGGATTGAACGAGGCCATGGCCTCGAGAATCACATCGACCAGCTTGAGATTGACCTGCTGGTAATTCGATACCGGCGCAGGCGGCGATGCGTTCGTCACCGTATCAGGAGCGAAGACAAGCTTCACGCAATCGCGCATGCCGTCATTGAAATGGAGGCGCGGCCCAAGGCTGCCGATGAGCGAATAAAAGACGCAGGCCTCCACCATCGAAGGTCGCAGGTTGATGGGCCCGCGCGCCTGACGATCACTGTTTCGGAAGTCGAAGGTCGCAAGACCATCCTTGATGGTGATCGTGACCGCAAGCTTCACCGGCTTGTTCAGGTCCACCCCATCATTGTCGATGAGCCCTTCGGCGGAAGCCACTCCGTCAGGTAGACGCGCGATGGCGCCGCGCAACTCCTCGGCGGCGCCCCGCAGGATGGCGGCGAACGCGTCGCACATGGTTTGCGCGCCAAACCGCGCGCAGAGTTCCTGCACGCGCTGCGCTCCCATTTGCGTCACAGCGATCTGCGCGGTCATGTCGCCGCGCACCAGAAGAGGTTGCCGACTGTTTGCGAGTATGAGCCGCTCGACATCGGGCAGATGACGGCCCGCATCGCAGATCCTGATAGGCGGCACCAGCACGCCCTCGTGATACATCTCGGTGGCGTTGGCCGAGGTCGAGCCGGGATTGGTTCCACCCACATCGGCCTTATGGGCGATGGAGCCGGAGAAGCCGACGATCTCGCCATTGGCGAAGACAGGCGCCACAAAGGCCATGTCAGAGACATGTGGTAAGCCGCCTTCGTAGGGATGGTTGGAGACGAAAACATCGCCTTCTCTGATCTCGTCGCCATAAAGCTCGAGGATGCGGCCAATGAGATAGCGATAGACCGGCGCATGAAAGAACATCGGCGGCGCAACGATAAGTCGCCCTGTGCGATCAAGAATCACGCAGGAGAAATCGCGGGATTCGCGAATGATGGTCGAATAGCCCGAGCGATAGAAATGATAGTGCATTTCATCGACGAGGCTGGCGATCTTGTTGCGCAGAATCTGGATTGTGATCGCGTCCATATCAGGCCGCTCCCTTTTCAAGCACAAGGTTGCGATGGGAATCCACGCGGCCTGTCCAACTTGGCGGCACGATGGTTGTGGCGTCGAATTGCTCGACCACGGCGGGACCATAAATAATCACACCGACGTCAAGTTCATCGCGTTCGTAGACTTTGGCTGCTGATCCGGTCGCCCCATCGAAATAAATGACGCGCGTTCCCTTGCAGGCGCTTTCGACTGTCCGCGGCTGCGCGGGCGCTGCATGTTCACCCTGCGCATATTTGGGCACGCTGACGCGCAGGCGCAATCGATAGCTCACGACCTCGACGGGACGCTCCTTGGCGGCATGACCATGAATCTGCGCATGGCGTTCATCGAAACGATCACGCGCCGCCGCCATGGCCGTGGCGTCAAGCGAGCCTTCAAAAAGACCATCAAGCGGTGTGCGCAATTCATAACCCTGCCCGGTATAGCGCATGTCGAGTTCGCGCGAGAAACGAGCCGCTCTGGGGTCGAGCCCCTCGGCTGCGATCTCTTCATGAGCGCGCGCCTCAAGCTGCCGATAAATAGCCTCAGCATGATCGGGTGTGATGGCGTCGAGCGGCATCAGTTCGGAACGGATATAATCATGCACCACATCAGTGCAGAGCAGTCCAAGCGCGGAAAAGGCCCCGGGACGCGGCGGCACAAGAATGCGCCGCATGTTCAATTCTTCAGCCACAGCCGCAGCATGAACGGCGCCAGCGCCGCCAAAGGGCAGCAGGGTGAAGGCGGAAAGATCGACCCCGCGCTTGGCTGCGAAGACGCGCACCTCGTCGGCCATGCGCATGTCAACGATACGGCGCACGCCATCGGCAGCTTTCAGCACATCCATCTTGAGGGGATCGGCGATATGCGTCTTGATGGCGGCATGGGACGCCGCCACATCGAGCCGCTGCGCGCCGCCCAGAAAATAGTCGGGATTGAGATAACCGCAAACCACATCCGCATCGGTGACGGTGGGCTTATCGCCACCGCGTCCGTAACAGGCGGGGCCGGGGTCGGCGCCTGCACTTTGCGGGCCAACCATGAGGAAGCCTGCGCCATCGACACTGGCGATGGAGCCCCCACCGGCGGAAATCGTGGTCATGTCGAGGGCGGGCACATCAATCTGTCGGCGTGCGATGACGCCCTCAGTCACCTCCAGAGGAGCGCCGCCTTCGATGAAAGCGATGTCGGCGCTGGTGCCTCCCATGTCGAGGGTGACAAGGCCGCTCTTGGCGTCACCCTGCGCAAGCCATGCGCTCGCCTGCGCGCCCGCCGCTGGACCCGAAAACAAGGTATGCACCGTCTTGCCGCCGCAGATAGCAGCGGCGAAAGGCATGACGCCGCCATTGGACTGCATCAGGAAACGTTGCTGCGTCGAAACCCCCGCTTCATCGAGGCCCTTGTTGAGATGGTCGATATAGCGCACCAAAACAGGTTCGAGATAAGCGTTGAGCAGGGTCGTGGACATGCGCGGCCATTCACGCAGGCGCGGCAGAACTTCGCTCGACAGGGACACACTAATCCCCGGCGCTTCTTCATGAATGATCCGCCGCGTCTCTTCCTCGTGCGCAGGGTTCATGAAAGAGAAGATATAGCAGACGGCGATGGACTGCACGCCTGCGTCACGCAACTCACGTGCAGCGCGGCGCACGGCTTCACGGTCGAGCGGGGTCAACACTGCGCCGGAGTGATCCGACCGCTCAGGGATTTCGCGCGTCAGGCTCTGTGGCGCGATGGGCTCAGGCTTGGCGTAGAAATAATCAAAGAGATTGCCATCGCGCGCCTGCGCCTGAATTTCCTGAATGGCGCGGAAACCTGCGGTGATGAGCAGACCCACTTTCGCGCCGCGCATTTCAAGCAGGGCGTTGGTGGTGATCGTCGTGCCATGGGCGAAGAATTCGATATCTTGCGGCGCGACGCCGCGCGCCACAAAACGGGTTACGCCGTTGAGCACGCCAAGCGCAGGATTCCTGGGCGTGCTCGACACCTTCTCCACCATTAACTCGCCGCTCTCCACATTGAGCAGAACGAGATCCGTATGGGTTCCCCCGACATCGACGCCGAGCCTGTATCGCTGATTGGCCATGAGGCTTTCCATTGAAGTTAAACAGTCGAATTCATGAGAGTGACTCAGGCCAGCAGGCCAAGGCCCTGATAGGCCCGGCGCGCGCCCTCATGGAGCGGTACGCCTTCGAAACTCAGCGCGCTTTCGCCCTTTGTGCGAAGGGGAAGCCAGAGTTCGCTGATGCCGGTGAAGAGCGCGTTGAGGCGCTCCAGCTCTTGCGCGCCCCCGACGATGGCGCGCACCACCGCATCCACTTCCGCGGCGGGCTGGCGCGCATGTGTCACCAGCACATTGCGAACGCCGGGCTGGCGGCTGTCCGCATGAAGGCCCCGCAGCTGGCCCTTGCGCATTATCGCGCAGCCATAGACCGGATATGCGGCCAGCACTTTCTCAAGCCCGCCCTCGGCGAAATCGAGCACCCGCAAATCGAAGCTCGCATCAAGCGCATTCATGGTGCGGTTGGGAATCGGGCATTGTAGCTGAGCGTCAATTTCGCCGCTGCGCAACGCCTCGGCGCCGCTCGCAAAATCCAGATAGAGCGGCGTGATATCGTCAAAGCTCATGCCAAGGGCCGTGAAGATGCAGCGGGCGTGCTGCGCCGTTCCGCTGGTGGCTGGTCCAACCGATACACGCTTGCCGCGCAGCCCTTCCACGGTCGTCACCTCGGAGCCTGCGGGAGTAATGAAGAACATGGGGCCGAGATTCATGGGCGCAACCATGCGTAATTGCGTCGGCACCGTAAAAGGCGCCTCGCCGCGTAGCGCCCGACCGATCCAGTTCGCAGCCATGAAACCGTAATCGATATCGCCCTTGGCGAGACTCTCGGCGTTCTCGATGCTGGCGGATCGCGCCTCAAGGACCTCTATCGGCCGCAGGCCAGCTTTCTCGAAGACGGTGGCGAGGGCGAGGCCTTGCGTCAAGAACGTGCTGTTGGGTTCTGCTGTCCCTATTTTCATGGCGTTTCCCGGCGGTCGGGCCTGTATCGACCCGTATGTCGCAGGCTAACACGCTCCCACGCCGCTTGTCAGCCGCCGAGGTCTGCAAACAAAAACCCCGGCGCGCGGGCGCCGGGGTTCATTGGGAAAGG
>CANBVC010000235.1 GCA_947372795.1 Beijerinckiaceae bacterium | reverse complement strand
GCAGGGGGCATCGGTTTTGCGCTGGTGCGCCGTCTGCTTGAGGAAGGCTATGGCGTCAGCGCATGGGACAGGGCGCCGGGACCGCTTGCGGATATGCCGCATGAGCGCTTGAGTTTTGAAGCCCTTGATGTGCGCGATGGAGCCGCGATGGCGGTGGCCGCACAGAAGGCGCATGCGCGGTTTGGCCATATCTACGGGCTCGTGTCGCTTGCTGGCGTCTATCGCGCCCAACCTTTTCTTGAAATCGACGACGCGACGTTCGATTTGCATTTCAGCGTCAATCTGAAGGGAAGCCTGCTCGCCGCCAAGGCCGTGCTCCCCTTCATGCGTGCGCGCAAGGCTGGCAGCATCGTACTCTTCTCCTCGACCATGGCGCGCACGGGCGGCGTCAACTCCGCCGCTTATTCCGCCACCAAGGGCGGCATACTCGGCCTCATGCGCTCCATGGCGCTTGATGTGGCGCGCGACAATATCCGCGTGAACGCCGTCTCTCCCGCCATTGCCGACACCGCCATGCCGCGCGCCAATCTTGACGTTGCGCAGATGGCGGCGCGCGCCGGCGCCAATCCCATGAAGCGTATCGGCACGCCGCTCGATATGGCGGAGGCGGCGCTGTTCCTGCTCGATCGGGAGAACAGCTTCATGACCGGGCAGGATCTGCGCGTCTCCGGCGGCGCCAATCTGTTTTGAGGGGCACTCCATGCATGTGATCGTCACAGGGGCCGCGAGCGGAATTGGACGCGCAAGCGCATTGCGGCTCGCCAGGCGCATGAGCGTCACCGTCGCCGATCGCAACGGCGAGGGCGCGCGGCTTGTGGCTAGCGAGATAGAGGCGGCGGGCGGACAGGCGCTTGGCGTTGAGGTGGATGTAACGAGCCGAGATGGCGTCTTCGCCATGGTAGAGCGCGCGCGCAACGCCTTCGGTCCAGTTGATGCGCTCTTCGCCAATGCTGGCGTCAACAGGCGCAATCCGGTTGATCAGATTCTTGAGGCCGACTGGGATCTTATGATGGCCACCCATGTGAAGGGCGTGTTCCTGAGCTGTCAGGCTGTTCTTGGTGAGATGGTGGCGCGGGGGCAGGGCGCCATCGTCAACACCTCATCCGATTTCGCCATCATGGGCGTCGCGGGCAATGCCACTTACACGGCGGCGAAGACAGCGATCTACTCGCTGACCAAGGCCCTCGCCTGCGAGTTCACGCCCAAGGGCATACGCGTGAACGCCGTGGGGCCGGGGCCTATCGACACGCCGCTTCTGGCCTCCGGTCGCAGCCCTGAGCAGCACGCGGCCACGATGCAGAAATTCGCGAACAATCTGCCCCTCGGGCGCATGGGTGAGCCCGATGATGTGGCCGTTGTTGTGGATTTTCTGTTGAGCGAGAAGGCGTCCTATATTTCAGGACAGATCCTTCATCCCAATGGCGGGCAGCTGATGTGGTGAGCAGAGCGCTCCTATAGAGAGCGCTCCACTCCGTCGCGTGTCAGCGGTGGCGGGTGACAGTATCGATGAGCGCTGGCTTGCCGGACTTCACGACCTCGATAGCCCGCAGCAGGGCCGCGCGCACGTCTTTCGGGTCTTCGAACGGGCCTTCGCCATAAACTCCCATGGAGCGGGCCAAAGCGCCAAAGTCGGGCTCGGGGCCGTAGAGATCCATGCCGATATGGGCCTTGTTGACATCCGTGCCACGCTGGCGCGCCATGCGGATCTGGTGTTCCCAATCGTTGTAGTAGGCGCGGTTGTTGTACATGACGATGAGCATGGGGATCTCGTATTTCGCCGCGACCCAAAGGGCGCCCGCGTCGAACATGAGGTCGCCATCGGGCTGCAGATCGACGACGAGGCGTCCGGCTTTCTTGTGCGCCAGCGCCACGCCCATCGACATGCCGATCTGTGTCGAGGTGCCAAGCTCGATGCCGGGGTGGCGGTAGGGCTTGTCGAAGTCCCACAACTTGCGCACACCATGCTTGAGCGTATTGGCGGTGAGAACCCAATCCTCGTCCTTGATGACGTCCCAGACTTCGAGCGCCAGACGCTCCGTCGTCATAGGCGCGGCGTCCCAATCCTTGCGGGCGTTTTCCTGCCACTTCGCCCAGGTCTCATCATGGCGCTTGCCGATGCGCGCCTTGCGTTCGGCGATCTTGGCTTGCAGGGCCGGGTCGCCCGCGATGCGCTCGCGCAGCACATCGATCAGCACGGGCACGCCGAGCGCTGTGTCGCCAAGCGCGCGCACGGAGCAAGGCTGCATGCGGCAATAGTCCATCGCCCATTTGCTGATGTTGACCTCTGCGAAGCCCATCTCCATCCAGTCGGCGTCCGCCTTCACAATGGGTGTGATCTCGCGCTTCGTCTTTTCGAGTTCGTGGGTGGCCTTCTCGAAATCCTTGATGTCGAGACCGAGCACGCAATCGACGTCCCGCAGCGCTTCCTTGTCGAGGCTGATGCAGAGCGGATGCTTGTTGGGGAAGTTGAGGGCGTTGGCGATGTCCCACACGCCAGCGCCGATGGTCTCGGCGAGCGTGACGAGGTTTTCAAAGCCCCCCTCGCGGCGTCCCATATATTCAGGAAGCAGCAGCGGGTAATCGGCCGCGCAAAGCCGCTCTGCGATCTGGCCGATGGCTTGCGGGTCTGGCATCATGGGCGCAGGCGTCGCCACGGCGTTGGCCGGGGGCAGCTTCACCTCTTTGGTGATCGGGGCTTCCTGCAGGGCCGCGTCGTAGCACATATAGACGGGACCCTGCGGCTGCGTGGTCATAATCGAATAGGCGCGGGCGAAGCTTTCGGGTACGCCGTCGATGGAGGTGGGCTGATAGTCCCACTTCACATAGTCGCGAATGGCGTTGCCCTGCACCAGCGCCGTGTGGGTCCAATCGATATGCGGGCGGCGCTTGCCTTCGTCCATGGGGCCGGTGGCGCCCATGATGAAGATCGGCACTCGGTCCATATAGGCGTAGTAGATCGCCATGGTGGCGTGCAGCATGCCCACGAGATTATGCAGAATGACAGCCATGGGCTTGCCGGATGCCTTGGCGTAGCCATGGGCGATCTGAACCGCGATCTCCTCGTGGTTGCAGAGCATCATCGGCGGGTCGTTTTTGCCGTAGTTGATGAGCGAGTCGTGCAGGCCACGGAAGCTCGCGCCGGGATTCAGGGTGATATACTCGAAGCCATAGCGCTGGATGAGGTCGACGATGATGTCGGATTGCCAGCCGCGATATTTGTCTTCGGTGCGCTTTGTCATCATGCCCTCCCGTTGGATGCGGAAGCGTTCTGCGCCTCCTGCGAATCGGGAATGATGATAGACAGCGTCTATACGCCCCTCAACCTGGCGAGGAGCTGAACGCGCTCAGTGATGGTGGTGTTCCGCGGGGGCTGCTGCGCCAATTCCCCCTACGGTGAATTCCACGTCCTTTGCGCCAGACTTGGCGAAATCGAGTCGGATATTGAAATGATCGCCTTCTTTGAGGGGGCGCTTCAGGCCCATCAACATGAGGTGGTATCCGCCGGGCTTCAACTCGCGCGTTTCACCGGGCTTGACCTCGAGCCCGTCGGAGAGTTCGCGCATTTTCATCACGCCGCCGTCCATGCTCATTTCGTGCACTTCGACCCGCGACGCGACGTCCGAGGAGCCGCCGAGCAGGCGGTCCGCTTCTGCGCCGCGGTTGGTCAGCGCGAGAAAGCCGACCGCCACAGGGGCCGAAGATGGGGTGGCGCGCGACCAGGCCTGCGAGATTTCAATGGTTTGCTGGGCCAGCGCCTGCGTGGCGACGGTGAGGCTCATGGCTGCGCTCGCAAGGAGCAGAGAGAGGCGCATAGGTCTATGTCCCTTGGGGGTGATCATGGCCGCAGCGGCCTGGCAGGAGCGGAGGGCGCGCGTGGCGGCTCGCCTCGGGCCAGCCGAGCCAGCTCGCGGGTCGAGGGGACGCGCCTGCGTTCGTTGGCGGAGCCTTCCTCATAGATGGCGAGGTTCTGGATCATCAGATGGAGGCCGCGGCGCATGATAGCTACCTCTTCCGCGCTCAGCCCTTCAACAGCCGTGCCGTTGATCTCTTCAGCCAGAGGCACCAGCTTGTCGCGCAGGGCCCGGCCCTCGTCGGTGAGGTAGACGTAGATGTTCTTGCGATTGTCCGGTCGCCGCTGGCGGGTGATATAGCCGAGCTTCTCCATGGCGTGGAGCGCGGCGAATGCGGTGGGCTCCATGACGCCGGCGAGTTCGCTGAGCTCGCGCTGGGTGAATCCCTCGCGGACCCAGAGAATGCGCAGGAAGGTCCAGTGGCCCGAGGCGACGCCGTGTTCGGCAAGGCGCATCTGAAGACAGCGCCCAAGCCCGCGACGCGCATCGCGCACCAGATGGGCGAGCCGGTCGTCCGGCACGGCTGCGTGCCAGTCCAGTATGGCCTGGGTGACGCCCGGGCGCTGCGGTTCACGCCGCTTGGGTATCGAGTTGTCGCTCATGTGCTGCTTATAGCCTGCGAGAGGGTGCAGCGCGACCGTAAAAAGACCGCTGTCTCTTGACCGAAAGTAGGGTCGCAGAGCGCCATTTTCGGGGGTTTTTCTGGGTTTGATTGGTCGGAGTGATAGGATTCGAACCTACGACCCCCTCGTCCCGAACGAGGTGCGCTACCAGACTGCGCTACACTCCGACAGCCGCGCAACGAAGCGCGACGCCGGACTTATAGACGCGCCAGTCTGGGGTAGCAAGGGGCTGGTTCCGTTGATTGACAAGTTTGCGAGGCCGGGACACGCTCTGTTCAAACAGGGAGTGAAGAATGCAGGTGG
>CANBVC010000234.1 GCA_947372795.1 Beijerinckiaceae bacterium | reverse complement strand
TTTTCAACGCGCGTCGGCGCCGCCCCCTCCGAAAAATTCGCCAAGGTGCGCCATGCCGTGCCCATGCTCTCGCTGGGCAATGTCTTCGCCGATGAGGATGTCGAGGAATTCGTCGGTCGCGTGCGGCGTTTTCTGGGGCTGGCCGATGGGCCGCTCGCCTTCACCGCCGAACCCAAGATCGACGGTCTTTCCTGCTCGATCCGTTATGTGCGCGGCGAACTCGTGCAGGCCGCGACGCGCGGCGATGGTTTCGAGGGCGAGGATGTCACCGCCAATGTGCGCACCATCGCCGAAATTCCCCACAGGCTGCATGGCTCGCCGCCGGAGATCTTCGAGGTGCGCGGCGAGATTTATATGCGCCACGCGGATTTCGCGGCGCTGAACGAGCGCCAGCTGGCGGCGGGCGACAAGGTCTTCGCCAATCCGCGCAATGCTGCGGCGGGCTCCCTGCGCCAGCTCGATTCAAGCATCACCGCAAAACGCCCCCTGCATTTCTTCGCCTATGCTTGGGGCGAGATGAGCGCCATGCCTGCGCAGACCCAGCATGGAATGGTGCGCGCGTTCAAAGATTTTGGCTTGCCGGTCAATCCGCTTATGGTTCTGTGCCATGACGCGCGTGACATGATCGCGCATTTCCGCTCCATCGAGGCGCAGCGCGCTGCGCTTGGATATGACATCGATGGCGTCGTCTACAAGGTCGATGACCTCTCATTGCAAGCGCGCCTCGGCTTCGTGTCGCGTTCGCCGCGTTGGGCTGTGGCGCATAAGTTTCCCGCGCAGCAGGCCACGACCATTTTGCGCGATATTGAAATTCAGGTCGGTCGCACCGGCGCCTTGACGCCCGTGGCGAAGCTGGAGCCAGTGACGGTGGGCGGCGTCGTGGTGTCGAACGCCACCCTTCACAATGAAGATGAAATCGCCCGCAAGGATGTGCGCATCGGCGACACCGTGGTGGTGCAGCGCGCGGGCGATGTCATTCCCCAGATCGTGCGCGTTGTGGAAGACAAGCGCCCCGCTGATTCCCGCGCCTATGTTTTCACACATACTTGCCCCGCCTGCGGTTCCGCCGCCGTGCGTGAGATCGACGACAAGGGCGAAGTGGATGCGGTGCGCCGCTGCACTGGCGGCCTTGTATGTCCCGCGCAGGCGGTCGAGCGGCTGAAACATTTCTGCTCGCGCAACGCCATGGACATCGAAGGCCTTGGGGACAAGCAGATCGAGTTCTTCTTCGAGAAGGGGCTCATCAAAACCCCCGCCGACATTTTCACCTTGCAGCGGCGCGATGAAGAGCCCGGCCGCATGCAGCGGATTCGCAATTACGAGGGCTTTGGCGAGACGTCGGTTCGCAACATCTTCGCCGCCATCGAGGCGCGGCGGCAGGCGCCGCTCAACCGGTTCATCTTCGCGCTGGGCATTCGCCATGTGGGCGAGACCAATGCGCGGCGCCTTGCGCGTCATTTTGGTTCTTTCGACGAGTTACGGCGCGTGTGCATGGCGGCGACGCCGGACAGTGAGGCGCGGGCCGAACTCAACGCCATCAGCGGCATTGGCGATGTGGTGGCCGAAGGCGTCGCGGATTTCTTTACCGAACCGCATAACGAGACCGAACTCGATCGCCTGATGCAGGAGGTCACGCCGCAGGCTATGGAGGCGGTCAAGACTGATAGTCCGGTGGCTGGCAAGACGGTGGTCTTCACCGGCGCGCTCGAAAAATTCACGCGCGAGGAGGCCAAGGCCCAGGCCGAGCGGCTGGGCGCGAAAGTGTCGGGCAGCGTGTCCAAGAAGACCGACATTTTGGTGGCCGGACCGGGCGCAGGCTCCAAACTCACCAAGGCGGCCGAGCTTGGCGTCGAGGTCATCAGTGAGGATGATTGGCTCGCGAGGATCAGCGAGGGCGGTGGCGCCTGAAGCCTAAGCCCTGATCGCCTTCGTCGCGCCTCTCAGCCATTTGAGCGCGGCAGGCGTCACGAGCGGCGAGAGCGTTTTGCGCACCCTTGCGTGATAGGCGTTCAGCCACGCGATCTCTTCGCGTGACAAAAGCTTCGGCTCGATCAGCGATAGATCCATGGGCGCGAGGGTGAGGGTTTCAAAGCTCAGCATCTTGCGCTCTGCGCCCTTGATCTCGCAGGGCTCGACCACGATCAGATTTTCGATGCGGATTCCATAGGCGCCGGTCTTGTAATAGCCGGGCTCGTTGGAAAGAATCATGCCCGGGTCGAGCGCCACGGCGCCGAGTTTAGAGATGCGCTGCGGGCCTTCATGCACCGACAAATAAGAGCCGACGCCGTGGCCGACGCCATGGTCGAAATCAAGCCCCACATCCCAAAGCGCCCGCCTTGCGAAACCATCGATCTGCGCCCCGTTGGAGCCCTTGGGAAAGACGCTCGTTGCGACGCTGATATGGCCCTTTAAAACGCGCGTGTAGCGGTCGCGCATTTCGGCTGTCGGCTTGCCGACCGCAAGGGTGCGAGTGATGTCGGTTGTTCCATCCTCATATTGCGCGCCTGAATCGATCAGGAACAACCCGCGCGTAATTCTGCGGTCAGTCGCCTGCGTGACGCGGTAGTGGACGATGGCTCCATTCGGTCCCATGCCCGAGATGGTGGGAAAGGAGATATCCTTCAGCTTCTTCGTCGCGCGGCGGAAGGTCTCCAGCGCTTCGGCGGCCTTGATTTCGGTCAGCCGTCCCTTCGGCGCCTCGCTGGCGAACCAGGCGAGGAATTCCACCATGGCCGCGCCATCGCGCAGATGGGCGGCGGCGGCGCCGCGCAGCTCCGCCTTGTTCTTACGCGCCTTCATCAGGGCGGTTGGGTCGGCGCCAACGTCCGAAGTTCCGCCGGCCTTTTCCAGCGCCTGAACGAGCCGGGCGGGAACCGTCGCCGCATCAAAGCGCACCAGTTTGCGCGCGCCACCGAGCGCGCGCAGATCACGAAGCAGAGCCTGCGGCTTTGCTATGTCTAGAAAGGAAAGCGCAGCGCGCACCGGCTCGCCCAGCCGGGCGCTGTCGGCGTAAAGGATAGGACGCCCCTGCGCGGGCACGAGCGCGAAACAGAGCGCGATGGGCGTATGGGCCACATCTGAGCCGCGAATGTTG
The DNA here is from genome assembly GCA_947372795.1 of Beijerinckiaceae bacterium. GTDB lineage: Bacteria > Pseudomonadota > Alphaproteobacteria > Rhizobiales > Beijerinckiaceae > Terripilifer. The sequence continues at coordinate 1,709 of CANBVC010000234.1, read as the reverse complement.
AAGGCCCAGGCGACTGCATGGGGGTCGCTCAGCACGAGGGCGTCGGCCGGGCCGAGGGCGGCTTGAATGCGTTTGATCTTGGCCTGTGCGCCCTCGCCCGCATAGCGAGCCGGATGGACCGCGATAGGCCCAGCGGGCGGGGCGGGGCGATCGATCCAGATGGCGTCGAGGGGATTGGCGTCCACCCGCACCAGAACGCCGCCAGCGGCCTTGATCGCGCGTTCATGGCGCGCCAGTTGCGCGGGCGTATGCAGCCAGGGATCGCAGGCGATGCGCCAGCCTGTCTGCACATGCTTTTCCAGCCAGCTATCGGGCGTGCATTCGCCGCTGTTGAGCGGCTCATAGGCCCCTGTGTCGATCTGCGCGGGCGCCTGCAATGTATAGCGGCCATCGACGAAGAGGGCGGCGCGGGTGGGCAGGACGACAGCCATGCCGGCCGAGCCTGTGAAGCCGGTCAACCAAGCGAGCCGCTCGGCGCTGGGGGGCGTATATTCGTTTTGATGTTCATCGGCGCGGGGAATGAGGAAGCCATCCAGCCCCCCTTGCGCCAGCTCCTCGCGCAGGCGTGACAGGCGCTCAGCGCCATGGGCGCCATTGGCGTCATCGGTGAAGGTCTGGAAGCAGCTTTCGAACATGGCGACAGAGTAACCGGCGCCGCCCGCGCCCGCAAATCAGCCGATGGGCCGTCTGCCGACGCCGCCCCGACGCAGGCGCAGGCTCGCCCAGCCCTCAAGATTGATGCGCCGCACCAGCGTGAAACCCTGCGCCGCATAGCTGGACAGGACGCCCGGAACGTCGGGCGCGAGCAGGCCGGACAGAACGATGTCCGCCCCATCCGCCGCCAGCGCGCAGATGGACGGCGCAAGGCCGCGCAGGGGGCGCGCGAGGATATTCGCGAAAATGAGGTCGTAGGGCGCGCCCGCCTGCAAGGCGGGATGCATGACGCCGCGCGCCGTCACGGGCCGAATCCATGGCGCTGCGCCATTGAGCCGCGCGTTGGAGGCGGTGGCCTCCACGGCGATATAGTCAATGTCGCCCGCAGCGACGGGCTGGTGCAGGTAGCGCGCGGCGGCGAGCGCCAGCACGCCCGTGCCAGTGCCCACATCGAGCACGCGATGGGGGCGGCGCTCTTTCAGCACCGTGTCCAGCATCAGGAGGCAGCCGCGCGTGGTGCCATGGTGGCCGGTGCCGAAGGCGAGCGCGGCTTCAATTTCCAGCGCGATGTCGTTCGAGCGCACCTTGTGCCGGTCATGCGAGCCATGCACCAGAAAGCGGCCGGCGCGAACGGGGGCGAGCCCTTCGAGCGACGAGGCGACCCAGTCCTTCTGGCTGATGCGGCCGAATTCGAGCGCGTCGGCGGCGGCCTTGCCGGCGGCGATCGTCACGAGCTCGCGGATGGAGTCTGGATCAGGCTCCTCAGCGAAATAGACTTCGACCAGCCAGGGCAGTTGCGCCCAGGTCTTGGTGTCCCCCTGCTCCTCCTCGAAGGCCGAGGCGGCGGTTTCGGCGGGGTCGAAGGATTCGACGATGATATCGGCGACCGCCACGGCGGTGGCTTCATCGCAGCGAAGCCGCATGATGAACGCGGCGTTATTGGGGGGCAAACCTTCGAGCATTGCGCCGCCTAGCACGGATTTACGCGGATTGTCGATGGCGGATCACCCGGAGCAGGCGGGAATCGGGGTGGGATTGGCGTCGGGGGGAACGTC
>CANBVC010000233.1 GCA_947372795.1 Beijerinckiaceae bacterium | reverse complement strand
TCGATGCGCTTGCAGGGCGCGCCATAGCCGTAGCGCGTCACCACCACGCCGCTGAGATGCCCGGGCCAATGATCTTCCACGCTCTTGGCCATGGCGGCGGCGCCCTTGCCCGCGCCGATGACGATCAGCCGTCCCTTAGGCTGCGCGGGCAGATGCGGCGGCAGGCACAGGTCAGGCTGCGCGGAGGCGATGGCCTGCGCGAACAGGTCTTTCAGAAAAGCGCGCTCATCGATTGGCGCCATGTCAGGCGTTCGCCTCCTGCGCGCGGTAAGCCCTGATGATCTCATCGCCGGTCGCGAACCAGACGCCGTCATGCCCGGCGATATAGGCCAGCGCCTCATCAAGATATTTGATGCGATGCGCCGCGCCGATCAAAAAGGGATGCAGCGCGATGCCGAGCACCCGCCCATTGGTCGCGCCTTCGGCATAAAGCACATCGAAACTGTCGCAGATGCGGCGCTTGAAATCTTCAATGCTGATGCTGGGATTGTTGAACAACGGCATGTCGTTCAATTCGAGGGAATAGGGAATCGAATAGAGCCCGTTGTTGAAGCGATAGGGCAGGTCGTCGTTGACCCAGTCGGCGAGATATTCAACGCCCGCTTCTTTCAGAAGGTCAGGCGTGTCGAAGGTTTCGGTGAGGCCCGGCCCCAGCCAGCCCCGCATCTTCTGGCCCCAGTCCTCGATGACCTTGCGGGTGTCCTGGATCAGCTTGCGTTCGGCCTCATTCGATAGGCCCGACATGGTGCTCGAATTGGTCAGGCCATGGCCCATCAATTCCCAATCGAGATCGATCATGGCCTGCATGATACGCGGATAGTAAAGGCCGATCTCGGCGTTGAGCGCCACGGTCCCGCGTATCTTGTGCTTGGTCAGCACATCCATCAGCCGCCACAGTCCCACGCGATTGCCATAGTCGCGGCGCGAGTGGTTGCGCACGTCGGGCGCAGACGAGCCGATTTCCAGATGGAAATGCTCCACGTTGGGGATCACCCAGACCGCGATGCGCGCGCCGTTCGGCCAGACGATCTTCGGCGCATCGGGCAGGGCGCGGTATGGGAAGAGGGGGAAAGGGTTATGCGCGCCGCTCATCGCCTTTCCTTATTCCGCCGCAGCGCGCGCGGGGCTTGAGACCATCGCTTGCGCCTGCTCCAGCGAAATCACCGAGGCGTATTTGGCGTTCATGTCGAAGAGATTGGCCGCATGGGCGAATTGCGACCGGTCGAAGCAGCATTCATCGACGACGAAGGTCTTGAAGCCATGGGAGAAACCGTCGACCACAGAGGCGCGCACGCAGCCCGAGGTCGAGACGCCGCAGACGACGAGCGTATCGACGCCGTTCTGGATGAGATAGGCGGTGAGCGGCGTCTGGAAAAAGGCCGATGCCTTTGTCTTGGCGAGCACCCAGTCCTGCGCGCGCGGCGTGATGCTGGCCGGGAAGTCGTTGAAGCCGGCGGCGGGCGGGCCGGTGCGCTTGCCCTTGGTGGCCTTGCCGACAAAAGCGCCTGCGGAAAGATCGCTCAGGGAATAGACGATGGGCAGATCGGCCTCGCGGAAGGTCGCGATGAGTTGCGCGATCTTTGGCATGGCCACCCATGAGGCGGGGCCGCAGGCGGTGGAATATTGCGCCACGGCTTCGTCGAGGCTGAGCCCCTCCGAGCCGCTAAAACCCATGGTCACATCGACCACGATCAGCGCGCTGCGACGCCCCGGCGTCAGGTCGCCCATGAAGCCCGCCTTCGCATAGAGCTGACGTTCGGACTCGGGGATAAGCTTCATCCAGTCTCTCATGCGATCCTCCATCGTTCGCGATGATCCTAAAGCCTGCGGGCCGTTCAGGTAAACTGTCGTAGTTTTCGCCGGCTCGCAGCGGGCTTTTTGTTAATTTTGAGCCTTTAGCATTAGCATGATTGTTTCAAAAGCGTGACCGCCGCGTTGCCTCCGTCGGCGCCCTATGTCACAGACAGGGGGTCGCAAACCCCTTGAGGATTCCTTTCGCCATGGCTTGGTCGCCCCAGCAGGACAAGGCGCTGGCCGAAGTGTCGGCCTGGCTCAAGCGCGGGCGCCCGCAGGTCTTTCGCCTGTTCGGCTTCGCGGGCACAGGCAAGACCACCTTGGCGCGTCATCTGGCTGAGGATATCGACGGCGAGGTCTGCTTTGGCGCCTTCACCGGCAAGGCGGCGCTCGTCATGCGCTCCAAGGGCTGCAAGGACGCGCGCACTATCCACAGCCTGATCTATCGTCCGAAGGATATTGATTCCGAAGAGCCAAGCTTCGTCCTCAACGACGAAAGCCCCGCTCAATCGGCGAGCCTAATCGTGATCGATGAATGTTCGATGGTGGACGAGGAGCTGGGGCGCGATCTCCTGTCTTTTGGCAAGCAGGTGCTCGTATTGGGCGATCCCGCGCAATTGCCCCCCGTCAAGGGCGGCGGCTTCTTCACCGAGGTTGAGCCCGACGTCATGCTGACCGAGGTGCATCGGCAGGCGGCGGATAATCCCATCGTGCGCATGTCCATGATCGTGCGCGAGGGCGGCCACCTCGACTATGGCGACTGGGGCGATTGCCGGGTCATTCCCCGCCGCGACATTGATTCGGCCGCCGTTACGGGCGCGGATCAGGTGTTGGTGGGCATGAACCGCACGCGGCGTCTTTTCAACAAGCGGATGCGCGAGCTCTTCGGCTTCACCCAGACGACGCCCGAGGCGGGCGACAAGCTTGTCTGTCTCAAGAATGACCGCACCAAGGGCCTCCTCAACGGCAGCCTTTGGAAAGTGAAGACCATTTCGCCCATGCGCGCCAAAAAACTGCGCATGAGCCTGACGCCCGAAGATGACGTCGGCCGCAAGGCGGTGCGTGTGGGCGTGCTGCCCGCCTTCTTCGAGAGTGAGGACGAAATCCCCTTCGCCTTGCGACGCGATTCGGACGAATTCGATTTCGGCTATGCGCTGACGGTCCATAAATCGCAGGGGTCGCAATGGGATAAGGTCGTGCTCTTCGACGAGAGCGGCGCCTTTCGCGAGCATCGCAACCGATGGCTTTACACAGGCATTACAAGGGCCGCTGAAAAGCTCACCATTGTGAAGTGAACCCATGGACCAGATGGTCGAGGCCGTTCTTGCGTTCATCCGCGCCCATGAAGCCTGGGGCGCGCCTATCGTCTTCGTACTCTCCTTCGGCGAATCGCTCGCTTTCATCTCTCTTTTGTTGCCCGCCACCGTCATTTTATGGGGCGTGGGGGCCTTGATAGGGGCGAGCGGGCTGGATTTCTGGCCCATATGGCTCGCTGCCGCTCTGGGCGCGGGGTTCGGTGATTGGTTCTCCTACTGGCTTGGCTATCACTTTCATGAGCGGATCGCGGCGCTCTGGCCCCTGTCGCGCCACCCCGACCTCATCCCTCGCGCCCATCGATTGTTCGAAAAATGGGGAGCGCCGGGCGTTTTCATCGGCCGGTTCTTCGGGCCTTTGCGGGCGGTGGTGCCGCTTGTCGCCGGGGCGGCGCAGATGCAGCGCGTCCCGTTTCAGGCGGCGAACTGGCTGTCTGCCTTCGTCTGGGCCACCGCCACGCTGGGGCCGGGCGCTTTCGGCGTGACATGGCTCAAGGGTTGGCTCGGCTAAGCCCCCTTGCGCGCATTGCGCCCCCTGTGGTGAAACAGAGCCTGAGAATTTCGGGAGGCGAGCATGAGCGGCAAATTTCACGGTCGACGCGAAGATCACCGTCTGGTCACAGGCCGGGGGCGCTATACGTCGGACTGGAACTTCCCCGATCAAGTCTATGCACATTTCCTGCGCTCTGACCGGGGCCATGCGGAGATCCTCGGCGTCGATGTCAGCGAGGCGCTGGCCACCCCGGGCGTGCTGGCGGTCCTGACCGGCGCGGACACGATTGCTGCTGGCTTCGGCTCCGCGCCTTCGCTGATCCATTATCCCGGCAAGGACGGGATGAAGTTCATCACCGTGCATCGCGAAGTGCTGGCCGAGACGCGGGTGCGCTTCGTGGGGCAGGAAGTGGCGCTCGTGGTCGCCACCAGCCATGCGATCGCGCAGGACGCCTCCGAAAAGATCGTGGTCGACTATAACGATCTTCCCGTTGTGGTGGACGCCGAAGAGGCGCTGAAGCCCGGCGCGCCGCAGCTCTATGACCACGTGCCGAACAACCTCGTTTTCGATTTCGAATATGGTTCGCGCGAAGCCTCTGACGCGGCTTTCGCCAGCGCCGCCCATGTAACGAAACTCGTCGCCGATGCGCCGCGCATCGTGGGCAACCCGATGGAGCCCAAGGCTGCGCTTGTCACCTATGACGCCGCCAAGGATGTCTATGATCTCTACGCCCCCTCGCAGGGTATGACGATGATGCGCGCCGGCCTGTCGGTGGGCACGGGCATTCCTGAATCGCAGCTGCGCGTGCACGCTCATGATGTGGGCGGCGGCTTTGGCATTCGCGGCGAGGCCTATTCGGAATATTGCTCCTTGCTGCTCGCCGCCAAGAAGCTCGGCCGCCCCGTGAAATGGGTCTCCACTCGCTCCGAAACCTTCCTGAGCGACCATCACGGCCGCGCTGCGAAGCTCTTTGGCGAACTCGCGCTCGACAAGGACGGCAAGTTCCTGGGCGTGCGTTTCCAGTGGATCATCAACACTGGCGGCTATCTCTCCAGCCCCGGCCCCTTCACCAACACTCTTCCGCCCTCCATGCATGCGGTGAATGTCTAGACGATCCCGGTCGTGCATGGGTTGCATCGCGTGGTGCTCACCAACACGACGCCGACGACCCCCTATCGCGGTGCGGCGCGCCCGAATGTGAGCTATATC
>CANBVC010000232.1 GCA_947372795.1 Beijerinckiaceae bacterium | reverse complement strand
GATCTCAAGGAAAGCTATTATTGTGGGCGGGAACTGCCGGAGGGACATCCGCTGCTTGCTAAGAAGCAGCGCGGACTTGGCTATAACCAGTGGCCCTCAGACCTAACCGGTTTCCGCGAACAAACCATCGCCTATTATGACGCTATGTGCGCGCTCGGCGATCGCGTCCTCTCGCTCATCGCCTGTTCGCTTAGCCTTGATGACGGCTGGTTCGCACCTCACTATCAGCCCGCAAGCGCTATGTTGCGCTTTATCAAATATCCACCGCATCCAGTCAACGCGATGCTGAACCAGCTAGGCGCAGGCGCGCATACGGATTGGGGTGGGATCACTATCCTTGCGCAGGACGCGGCTGGCGGCCTCGAAGTTGAGAATGTTGTCGGAGAGTGGCTCGCGGCGCCGCCGATTCCAGACACTTTTGTGATCAATCTCGGCGATCTGATGGCGCGCTGGACCAACGGTGTCTACAGCTCGAACATGCATCGCGTTAAGAACAACCTAGCTAGCGCCGATCGTTATTCGCTTCCCTTTTTTTATAGCCCACAAAACGAGGCGTTGATCGAGCCGATTCCGACCTGCGTGACGCCAGAGCATCCTCGCCGTTTTCCGCCCTGCACCTGCGCGGAGCATATGTCTGAGATGTTCCGTCGCTCCTACGGTTATGCACCGCATGCCGCCTGACATGACATCTTTTCCGCGTCTCGCATACGTCAACATTTTCTCTGCGGATCCCGAATCGCTCGCAGGATTTTATATGAAGGTTTTCGGCTTCCGCGAGATCGAGAGCCACCGCTCGCCAATCTATCGATGCATCGATGTCGGCGGCCTCGAACTCGGCTTTAATGCGGAGGCCGCCTATCCCCTGTTGAATCTCGCTTCTCGTCAACCCCAGGGCGTTGCGGCGGTCCGCACCTATATCACCTTTGAAGTAGGATCGCCCGAAGCCGTGGATTCAGCGGTTGAAGCTGCGCTCGCAGCGGGCGGGCGCGTGGTGAAGCCCGCTTACAATACTTATTACAACGCGCGCCAGGCGGTTATGGAGGATCCGGAGGCGAACGTCTTCCGCATCAATCATCGCAAGGGCCCGCGCGTTCCTGCTGATCTTGTCGAGAGCCCACCTTGGGTGAAAGCCTGAACTGCGTGGTCTCGGTGGGGGCGCCGTAATTCCGCTATATCAGGCGCCGGTGTGCGGTCCGGGGACAGCGACCTTCGATGGAGTGGTAGGGTTGATGGCACACGCCTTGCTTTTAAAATTCCAGTTTTCGACTGGAGGTCCCATGAAGTCCGCGTCACTTTTTAGATTTGCTGCAATCGCCACTATGACGGCTCTTTCGTTCCCATCTCTGGCGGCGGACAAGCTTGTCTACATGAACGACTGGCTACCCGGCGGCGATAAGGCCATTCCCTATTATGCGCAGCAGCGAGGTTTTTTCGAGAAGGAGGGTTTGGAGGTCGCCATCCAGAGCGCGCGCGGCTCGTCCGAGGCGATCACAAAAATTGGAACTGGCGTAGCGGACGTCGGCTCGGGCGGACTCGCCGCATTGCTGCTAGCCAAAGCGGAAACTGGCGTGCCTGTGACAGCGGTGCTTGGCGTCTTCACTGTGCAGCCTGACTCAATTTTCACCGCCGAGGGCTCTGGCATCAATTCGCTCAGGGATGTGGAAGGCAAGAAAATCGCAACAGCGACTTTCACATCTTCGAATGTCATATGGCCGCTTGTGCTCTCCGCTGTGAAGGTTGATCCCGCAAAGGTGACGCTCCTGAAAGTGGATCCTTCCGCGCTCGCGCCGATGCTGGCTTCTGGTCAGGTCGACGCGACCATCAACTGGTCCACCGCGTCGCCGCCTTTCATCAAGGCGCTCAGCGCTTCGGGTAAGTCGCTCAAGATCCTTCCGTGGTCGGCCGCAGGCTTCGATGGTTACGGCTATTCTGTCTTTGTCGGCGATAAGATGATCAAGGAGAAGCCTGACGTGGTGAAGCGCTTCATGCGCGCTTATGTAGCTGCGGCGAAGGCTGCGTTGGCTGATCCGAAAGATGTCGCGAAGGCGATGAAGTCAGTGTTCCCCGAAATGGACGAGTCGCTGGTGGAGCAACAGTTCATGACGATCGTTCCGCTTATTATGAACGATATCACTAAGGCTGAAGGCTTTGGCGCCCTCGATAAGGCGCGGCTTGCTAAGACATGGGAATGGACCGCGAAGGCGCAGAACATGCCCCTCGACAAGATCGATCCCGAGAAAGTTATCGATCGCTCGTTCATTCCGAACTGATTTCCAACGGGGTCGTCGCGCGCGGCGGCCCCTTCGAGAGTTCCATGACCAGTCCTCCATCCGTTATTTCATTCAATGGCGTCAACCAAACCTTTACGCGTGACGACGGCGCAACCGTCTCCGCGCTGGAGAATCTGAGCTTTGAAATTGGGAAGCACGAGTTCGTCGCCGTGCTCGGGCCTTCGGGTTGCGGAAAATCAACGCTGCTACGCCTTACCGCCGGCCTCGTTTTTCCAACGGGCGGCGATGTTTCTATTTACGGGGCGAAGGTAACGGAGCCGCGTGACGACATCGGCATCGTCTTCCAGCGACCCACCTTACTGCCGTGGTTCGATGTGCTCGGAAACGTCACTTTTCCATTCCGCCATAAATATGGTCGCGTTACGCAGGCGGAAAAAGATCGGGCGCATGATTTATTGAAGCTCGTAGGGCTGGAGGAATTCGCCAAGGCGCGCGTTGAGCAGCTGTCCGGCGGCATGCAGCAACGCGTAGGCATCGCGCGCGCGTTGCTCCTTGATCCTGATATTCTACTCATGGATGAGCCTTTTTCTGCACTTGATGCTCTCAGCCGCGACGAGATGAGTTTTGAACTGCTGCGGATCTGGACCGAACGTCCAAAGACGGTGCTGTTCATAACTCATTCCATCCCCGAGGCAGTTTTGCTTGCAGATCGCATTATCGTGATGACCCCGCGGCCCGGCGCAGTGCGCGAAGTTCTGCAGGTTGAATTACCTCGTCCTCGCTCCTTCGACTCTCTTTCGGATCCCCGTTTCAATGCCCTCGCAAACCACATCCGCTCCCGTCTCTTTACCCGTCAGGCGGTCTGAAATGGAACGTGCCGCGCGCCGCGCACTAGGGCTCTTAAACCGCTTCGCACCAGCTCTTGCCTTCATTGGGCTGTTAATCCTATGGGAGGTTGGGTGTCGGGTCTTTAAAGTCCCGACCTTTTTGTTGCCAACGCCGTCAATGATTGTGGCGGGCGCACGCGAGCAGACATTCGCTATCTGGGGCACCCATCTTTGGGCGACAGTCCGTGTCGCTCTCATGGGTTATTTGGCTGCGATTTGCGTTTCCATTCCGCTTGCGGTGGCGCTGACGTCCTCTAAACTCTTGGCGCGAACACTCTATCCGATGATCGTGGTTGTGCACTCGACGCCCATCGTCGCCATTGCGCCGATCATCGTCGTCACGCTTGGCGCATCAGATTTGCCGCGCGTCGTCATAACCTTCCTGATCACTTTCTTCCCCATCGTGGTCACGACGACAACGGGGCTCCTCTCCACGCCCGAGGAACTGATTGAGCTGTCGCGCTCGCTGCGTGCTGACCGTTCACGGGAGATGCTCAACATCCGGCTACCTTATGCGCTGCCATATATTTTCAGCGCGCTCAAGATTTCGACCACGCTGGCGGTCGTCGGCGCGGTTGTGGCTGAATTCGTCGCGGCGGAGCAGGGGCTAGGCTATTTCATCCAGTTCGCGACGTCGTTCTTCAAGATTAACCAGAGCTTTGTCGCGCTGATACTTTTGGTCACGACAAGCCTTGCTTTCTTTCAGTTCATTGGCCTTTTGCAGCGCATATTGGCGCCCTGGTCGTTGCCAAAATCAGAGCGCTGACGTTTATGCGTGACGGCGCTTTAGTGGCCATAATAAGCAAAATGGATTTATTGATTGTCTGAGGTTTAAGTCCTCTGTTTGCTGGGACGAGCTCCGAGATCACAACAGCTTCTAACCCTTTACTGTGGCGACTCTAATCGGCTGCGCTGAGCTTGCCCGATTGGAGAAGCCGATTTGTCCCAGTATCATCGGGACTGCTCTCTTCCTGAGCTTGGCTCTCCTTCAGATGCGCGGCTATCACCGCATCAACAGGCCTAATCTGTTCTTGGCCATGGAAAAGTCAGTATCTTCGTGGTACTATTTCTGTAATAGGAGCCTATCTTTTGGATCTGTCGTCGCTGCGCAAACTGCTGGGGATGATCGTCGCAATCGCGGCGATGGTTCTGCTCGCGCCCGTGGCGGCCTCCGCGCACGAGGGGCATGGCCAGCGCAGAGCGGACGTCTTTGTCTTCCATGCCGTGGACCATGCGGCACATGCCGGACCTAGCCAAATGGCCGTCCAAGCCCCCGGCGCGACGCAGGCCGTGGTGGCCATGCCAGACATTTCCGGCTCGGCCGAGGAGGGACCTTGCGTCTCAGGCTGCTGTTTCAACATGGGTTGCTGCGGAGCCACGCTCCTTGTCGAAGCGCCGCGCCTCGACCCACCAGCGGGGCTGCCGCTGCTTGTGCCTGATCGGCCGACGGCGCGTTCGAGCGCCCGCACGCTGTCCCTGCTGGAACCGCCGAACCTGCTCGCCTGACGCTCGTGGCTGGCCGTGTGGCTGGCATCGCCGTATCTCAGGCAGGGTTTCAACATGTCCATTCGTCTTTTCGCTCTCATTGCGGCCGTGTTCGCGTCTCTGGCGCTCGGCGCGCCGCTGCTGGCTCATGAAGGCCATGACCACGAACCGGTTCCGGTTTCGCCCGCGCAGACCAGCGCCGCGAGGCTGGAGGCCTCCTCGACCGCCTTCGAGCTCCTTG
>CANBVC010000231.1 GCA_947372795.1 Beijerinckiaceae bacterium | reverse complement strand
CTTTGCAGGATCAAGCGATGGCGACATGGACGAGCCCTTTTGCATGGCGCGCAACCTATTGGCGCAGGCGGCGCCGGTCAACGGGGAAGGGCGCGGGTCGTCGCGAAGATGAACGCCAGATGAACGGCCCGCTCAGGCGTCGTTCAGGGACGAATGATGATCATAAAGGTTCGTCCGGGAGACTCCATTTCCCTGAGGCGTTTCCTCCCGCCCTTGCCGGCCCTTTTAGGGCCGGTTTTTTTGGGCCCTTACCCTTCTCCCAACGCCGCCTCTCCCCGGTGCAGGGCCACGGCCAGCGGCGTGAAGCCTGCGCCCTCATGCAATATCAGCGGGGGTAGGATACGCAGCGGGGCGCGGCTGCCCTTCACGCCTCGAACGATGATCCGATGCGCCGCCTCGCTCGCCCTTGGGTGGACCGAAAGGACGCTCAGGGCGCCGAAACGGCCTTCGCAGGCGTTCAGAACTTCAGCGAGATGGTCCGCCCTGTGGATCAGGGCGAGGCGCCCGCCGGGGCGGGTCATGGCGGCTACTGCGCGCATCCAGGCGTCGAGGCCCCCTCCGCCTTCTTCATGAGCATGAGCGGCGGCGCGGCGAGCGTCAGGGGAGACGCGGGCGCGGCCGGGGTCAAGCCAGGGCGGATTGGTGGCCACACAATCTGCGAAGCCATCCGGGAGCCCGGCGGCTCGACGGGCGGCCGCTCGCGTCAGGTCCGCCTCCACCAAGCGCACCCGGTCCTCCAGCCCGTTCAGGGCGACATTGGCGCGGGCGAGATCGGCGGTGAGGGTATCGCGTTCGATCAGGGTCACATGCAGGGCTGGGGCGCGCAGGGCTGCGGCGAGACCCACCGCGCCCACCCCTGCGCCCGCATCGCACAGCACACCCTCCGCGAGACCCACGGCCGCCGCCAGCAGAACAGCGTCCGTGCCGGCCCGATGGCCCCGTATGGGCTGGCGCAGACGCAGGCGCCCGCCCAGAATCGCGTCCTCGACGCCCTCCTTGGTGAGGTCGCTCACGGCGTGTCCCGCAATTCATGCTCCAGCCCGGCTTCGGCCATCAGGCGGCGGGCGTCCAGGAGCTGGCTTTCGGCCACCAGAACCCTGCGGGGCAGGAATCCGGTGGAGCCTTCCAGCGCGCTCATGTGGGAATCTGCTACGAAAAAGCGCACACCCCCCTCCAGAAAGATGGCCTCCACTAGAGAAATCAGCACGAGATCATTGGTGCGCAGAAGCTCTTTCATAAGACCTTTCAATAGCTTGATCTTTGATCCGAAGGGTGGTCCCGTCCGTAACGCTTGCAGGTTCCCCGTATATTCGCAAGTCCGCCAGACTTGCCCAGCGCAGCTTGCGCTCGTAAGTTGCGCCGCGACACAAGCATGAGGGTTTTACTGGTGGGCGTCGTCATCTCTCTGGAAGACAAGGGCAAGGAGCCCGGCCTTGCGAGCCTTTCGGGGCTGGTGGCGCCGGACCTGTCGAAGGCCAACGAGGTGATCCTCTCCCGCACGGGATCGGATGTGACCATGATTCCCGAGGTGGCGAATCATCTGATCTCCTCCGGCGGCAAGCGGCTTCGCCCCATGCTCACGCTCGCCATGGCGGGATTGTGCGACTATCGCGGCGATGGCCATATCAAGCTCGCCGCCTCCGTCGAGTTCATGCACACCGCCACGCTGCTGCACGATGATGTGGTGGACCAGAGCGACATGCGTCGCGGCAAGGCCGCCGCGCGGATGCTCTGGGGCAATGAGGCAAGCGTGCTCGTCGGCGACTTTCTGCTTGGCCAGGCGTTCCGGATGATGGTCGAGGTCGGCTCGCTGCCATGTCTCGACGTTCTGTCCACCGCCGCCACGGTCATCGCCGAGGGCGAGGTGATGCAGCTCGCCGCCGCCAAGAATATGCAGACGTCCGAAGACGAATATCTCGACGTGATCCGCGCCAAGACCGCTGCGCTCTTCGCCGCAGCCTGCGAGGTCTCGCCGATACTGGCCAATCGCACCAAGGCTGAGATCGCGTCCTGCCGCAGCTATGGCTCCAATCTCGGCATCGCCTTCCAGCTCATCGACGACGCCCTTGATTACGGCGGCACCTCAGCCAAGCTTGGCAAGAATGTCGGCGACGATTTCCGCGAGGGCAAGATCACGCTTCCCGTGGTCCTTTCCTTCCGCCGTGGCAGCGAAACCGAGCGCGAGTTCTGGCGCCGAACGCTTGAGCGCGCCGAAGTTGAGGATGGCGATCTCGAGACCGCGCTGTCCACCATGCGCAGTCACCGGGCGCTTGAGGATACGATCGAGCGCGCCCGTCATTATGGCGCCATGGCCCGCGACGCGCTGGAGCTGTTCCCTGCCTCGCCCTGGAAGAAGGCGCTCCTGGAAGCGGTGGATTTCTGCATCAGCCGGGCGCACTAAAGGTATTATCGGACTGCCTGACAAATGACCTTGTGTGCGCCGCACAAGGGGCGTAGAAGCCCCCCTCGCGGCCGCCGATTGGTGCGGTGATAAGCAAGGCAGAAGTCATGACGACCGGCGCTATCGGGCCTGCGAGCCCAGCCGGTGACGAACAGACGAGCGTGGATTCCCGGGCGCCGGGACACTCGCCAGACGCCACTGGATCTCACTCCCACTCAGCTTTCTGGGCTCTCTTCGTCGGCTCCATAGGCGTCGTCTACGGCGATATCGGCACGAGCCCACTCTACGCCTTGCGCGAGGCCGTGATGGCTGCGAGCGGCGGGCATGAGGGCATTGACCGAGAGAATGTGCTCGGCGTTCTCTCGCTCATCCTCTGGGCGCTGATGATCATCGTGACCTTCAAATATGTGCTGATCCTTCTGCGCGCGGATAACGAAGGCGAAGGCGGCACCTTGTCCCTGATGGCGCTGGCGCAACGCTCTATCGGGCGATCAACCAAGTCCATCTTCCTGCTGGGCGTATGCGGGGCCGCGTTGTTCTTTGGCGACGCCATGATCACGCCCGCCATTTCGGTTCTGTCCGCTGTCGAAGGCGTGAAGCTGATCACGCCGCATTTCGAGCCCTATGTGCTGCCAGCGACCATCGTGATCATCTTCGCCCTGTTCTATGCGCAACAACGCGGCACGGCGAAAGTCGCCGCGTGGTTCGGCCCCATCATGCTCGTATGGATGGGCGTGATGGCTGTTGGCGGGTTCATCCATATCGCTGACGATCCGCAGATCTTCGCCGCGATCAATCCTTGGTACGGCCTGCACTTTCTCACGACCCATGGCGGCATGGGATTGCTGGCTCTGGGCGCTGTCTTTCTGTCGGTGACGGGCGCCGAAGCGCTCTATGCGGATCTTGGCCATTTCGGCAAAAAGCCCATACAGCGCGCCTGGCTTACGCTCGTCTTTCCTGCGCTTACGTTGAACTATCTGGGGCAGGGCGCTTTGCTGCTGTCCAACCCCACGGCGCTTGAAAATCCGTTCTTCCGACTTTATCCGGCCGAATTTCTTCCAGCCGTCGTCGTGCTCGCCACCCTTGCGACCATCATCGCAAGCCAAGCCGTGATCACTGGAGCCTTTTCCCTCACCCGTCAGGCGATCCAGTTGCGCCTGCTGCCGCGTCTCGACATTCGCCACACCTCGGAAGCGCAGGAGGGGCAGATCTATATGCCCCAGGTCAACAAACTGCTGCTTGTCGGCGTCCTGTTCATTGTCATTCTCTTCGGTTCGTCCGACAAATTGGCCACCGCCTATGGCATCGCCGTCACCGGCACTATGGTCGTCACCGCCTGCCTCGCCTTCATCGTCGCCTGGAAACACTGGCGCTGGCCCATGTGGGCCGCCGCCATGCTGATGGCGCCTTTCTTGGCGGTCGATCTCGTCTTCTTCGGCGCCAATCTCATCAAGATCGTGGAAGGCGGTTATGTGCCGCTGCTGATCGCCGCGGGCTTCATGGTTTCCATGTGGACGTGGACGCGTGGCACACGGATTCTGTCTGAAAAGATGCGGCGCGACGATATCTTCCTTGTTGACCTTGTTCAAAGCCTCGAGAAAAAATCGCCGCATCGCGTAACGGGTACTGCGGTGTTCCTCACAAGCCATCCGCAAACCGCGCCGGTCGCCTTGTTGCATAGTCTCAAACACTACAAGGTATTGCACGAGAAGAACGTGATGCTGACCGTCGTGACGGCTAACGTGCCGCATGTGCCAGACCGCGAACGTGTGACGATGGAAACGCTTAGCGCCTCATTCTCGCGCGTGTACATGACGTTCGGCTATATGGACGAGCCCAATGTGCCCAAGGCGCTCGCGCTTTGTCGCAAGCAGGGCTGGCGATTCGACATCATGTCCACATCGTTTTTCTTATCCCGCCGCGCCATACGCACGGGCAAGAACAGCGAAATGCCGCTCTGGCAGGAAAACCTTTTCATCCTGCTCGCCAATAACGCCACGGACGCCAGCGAATATTTCTACATACCCACGGGCCGCGTGGTGGAGATCGGAACGCAGATCGTCGTCTAGGTGACAATCAGGCTTTGACGTGGTTCATTCCCGGTAGGGAGGAACCAATGAGCAAAGCTCAATCTCGCACTTTTGTGCTCGTGCATGGCGCGTGGCATGGCGGCTGGTGCTGGCGCAGGGTGGCCGACAGGCTGACCGCCGCCGGCCATCGTGTTTTTGCGCCGACGCTCACCGGGCTTGGCGAACGCCAGCACCTCATGAGCACGTCGATCACGCTCGACACCCATGTGCAGGACGTGTGCAATCTCATCCGCTTCGAGGAGCTGAGCGATATCTGCCTCGTCGGTCATTCCTATGCAGGCATGGTGATCTCGCGCGTCGCCGAAGAGATGGAAGCGCGCATTTCCTCGTTCGTCTTTCTCGACGCCTTCGTGCCGGAAGACGGCGAGACGCCGCTTGATCTTAT
>CANBVC010000230.1 GCA_947372795.1 Beijerinckiaceae bacterium | reverse complement strand
TCCGAATTCGCTGAGATCGAGGAAGGCTTCGCCGCAGGGGTCGACGTGCTGACCGGACACCGGTTCAAGGAGCCACTGGAAGAAAAATATGACGTGGGCGGCATCCTCCTTGGACGTCCCTTCAAGATCAACAAGGTGGGGCCAGTGCGGATCTTCGTCGAGGATGTGCTGGGCGCCATCGCCTTTTATCGCGACACAATGGGGCTGCGGGTTACGGAGGAGATTTCCTTCAATGGTCATAAATGCGCGTTCCTGCGCGCAAATACCGAACACCATTCGCTGGCCATCTACCCGATGGCTTTGCGCGCCGAGCTCGGCCTCAGCGCACATTCGACGCTCTTCTCGTTCGGGTTCCAATTAGGCGATTATGCGCAGCTGTGCTCAGCGGTGAAATTCCTGCAAGAGCAGGGAGTTACCATACGCAAACTTCCACCTGAACTCTCCCCCGGAATTGGCTACAGCGCATTCGCAATCGACCCAGATGGTCACGCGATTCAGCTTTATCATTCCATGGAGCAGATCGGCTGGGACGGTCGTCCGAGGTCGCCAGATCAAAGGATGGTCGTCGATAATGACGCCTGGCCGGAAGCGGTTGAAGGAGCGCCTGACACCTTTGACGGCGAGGTTTTTATGGGACCTTTTAACTGACGCAAGAGACCGCGTCCTGCGGGGCTGAAGAGATTCGCGCCGTCAGGAACGGTTTGACGTATGCCGCGGACGACCGGGGAAGAAACGTGGAACGCGGGCCGCATATTCGTCGAATGCTGCGCCGCGAGAGAGGCGCATATGCCTCTCGAGTGGTGGAACACCGCTCACATGGTTGAGCAGGAGATAAATAAACGCAGGGCCGATGAGCGCAACAATCGCCCGCCAATCGCCAAAGCCAATCATCGGCCAGGCGCACCAAAAGAGAAACTCGCCGAAATAATTTGGATGGCGGGAAAACCTCCATAAGCCCTGCTCACAGATCGATTGAGGGGAAGCCGTCAGCCGAAACCGCCGCAATTGCGAATCAGCTCCGGCCTCAAAGGCTATCCCGCAAGCAGCGATGAGAACGCCCAGACCGTCCGCCCAGTCCGGGAAAGGCCGCGGCGCATGGCCGGCGAGGCCAACGGCCAAAATCAGAGGCAGCGCAGCAGCCGCCTGGATCTGCAGGAAAATGAACAAGCGGCGCGAGAAATCCGCGCCCCACTCCTGCGCAAGCGCGGCGTAGCGTGGATCCTCCCCCGCCCCGCGGGTGCGCAGGGCGATATGACCCGCGAGGCGCAGGGACCAGAAAGCGACAAGCGTGGCTGCGAGCAGGCTCCGCCCATCCTGCGGCGCGATGAAAAAGAGGGCGCTGACCCCTGTCGCCAGTGACCAGATGGCGTCGATCCAGCCGCTCTGCCCGGTGCGCATACGCACCAGCCAAGCAAAGCTCATGGCCAAGGAAACGCCAAGGGCGCAAAAGATGAAAGACATACTTGTCCTACGTGGCATAAAGGTTACTGGATTGATCCGCACCGCTCACGCGAGCGTAGAAAAAACGCACCGATGTCTGCACCTCGAGAGACCGATATGGATCGCCCTGCCCGACCCGACAGTCACCGCCAGAAAATTGCGGTGATCGGCGCTGGCGTATCCGGCCTTTCTTGCGCTTGGGCCTTGTCACGCGACCATCAGGTGGTGCTTTACGAGTCAGAAGGACGGCTTGGCGGTCACGCAAACACGAGAACGATACAGATCGGTGGGCGCGACATTGCAGTCGACACGGGCTTCATCGTTTACAATGAGCCCACCTACCCCAATCTCACCGCGCTTTTCGATCACATCGGCTTAGAGACCGCGCCAACCGAAATGTCCTTTGCGGTATCTTTCGACAATGGCGCTTACGAATACGCCGGAACGGATCTCCGCGGGCTCTTCGCCCAGCCGGCGAACGTGTTCAAGCCACGATTCTGGTCGATGATCCGGGACCTGCTGCGCTTCTACCGCGAGGCGCCCCAGGATCTCCCAGCACTCGGCGACATCAGCCTCGACGATTATCTGGCGCGCGGGCGCTACGGCCAAGCATTCATCCGCGATCATCTCTATCCCATGGCAGCCGCCATCTGGTCCACGCCTGCAGATGAGGTCGGCTCCTATCCCGCGACTTCATTCATTCGCTTCTGCGAAAATCACGGTCTTCTCAAACTCGCGGGACGTCCTGTCTGGCGAACCGTTCGTGGGGGTTCGCGCTGTTATGTCGAAAAGCTTGCGGCGAAAGTCGGGGAGATCCGCATGGGCGCTGCGGTGACACGCATCATTCGCCACGCAGACGGCGTCGAGGTGCGCGATGTGGGCGGCGGCGTTGATCGCTTCGATTCAGTTGTCGTCGCCGCTCATGCAGACGCCGCGCTCGCCATGCTTGATGCGCCGAGCGAGGCGGAAAAAGAAATTCTGGGGGCGTTCCGCTACCAGCCCAATGTTGCTTGGCTCCATTCAGATGACCGACTCATGCCGCGCCGCAAGGCCGCCTGGGCCAGCTGGAGTTATCTTGCGCAGAGGAGCGACCGTGGCGCGCTGGCCGTGAGCTACTGGATGAACCGTCTACAGCCACTCGGCGACACGCCTCCCCTGTTCGTCACGCTCAATCCACCAGAGCCGCCGCGTGATGAGACGATCCATGCGCAAGATCACTACCGCCATCCCCAGTTCGACCTCGCGGCGCTGCATGCCCAGCGCCGGCTCTGGTCGCTTCAGGGCGTGGATCGGGTCTGGTTCTGCGGCGCCTATTTTGGCGCAGGCTTTCATGAGGATGGCTTGCAGGCTGGCTTGGCGGTCGCCGAGCAATTGGGCGGTCGACGGCGTCCCTGGACTGCGCCAGATGAGAACGGACGAATTTTCCTGGGGCCCGCGCCAGCTGTCGCGGAGCTGGCGGGATGAACTCTGCGGGCGCGCTCTACACTGGCATAGTGGCTCATTTTCGCCGACGCCCGCGCGAGCATCGCTTCGCCTATCGCATTTTCTCCGTCATGCTTGATCTGGATCGGTTGGAAGAAGCTGCGCGTGAACTTCGCTTCTTTTCAATTGATCGGTTTAATCTGTTCTCGTTTCGCAGCCGCGATCGGGGCGACCGCTCCGCGCGCCCCCTGCGCGTGCAGGTGGATGACGCCTTGCGCCAGGCGGACATTGACCTGTCTGGCGGGCGCGTACTGCTCCTGACCATGCCGCGCTTGCTTGGCCTCGCCTTCAATCCGCTCAGCGTCTATTATTGTTTCGCCGCGGACGGCGCGCTGGCCGCGATGATTTGGGAAGTGGACAATACGTTCGGTGAGCGACATTCCTATCTGATCCCGGTCAAAAATGGTCATAGCGCAGAGATGGTTCAATCCTGCGCCAAGGGTTTCTATGTCTCACCCTTTATGGACATGGATCTTGGCTATCAATTCCGCTTCACGGAGCCGAAAGAACTCTTGCGTCTCGTCATCGAGGTGACGGATGAACAAGGCTTGATGTTCACTGCTCGTCATTATGCGCG
The DNA here is from genome assembly GCA_947372795.1 of Beijerinckiaceae bacterium. Taxonomy (GTDB): domain Bacteria; phylum Pseudomonadota; class Alphaproteobacteria; order Rhizobiales; family Beijerinckiaceae; genus Terripilifer. Next base: position 1,444 of record CANBVC010000230.1, on the reverse strand, counting down.
TCGTCGCCCCCTGACCGACGCTGCTTTAATTCGCCTTTTTTTTTCGACGCCCGCCTTGCCTATGCGCGTGTTTGGAGCCATCCATTGGGAGGCCCTGAAATTGTGGCGCAAGGGGATTGGCTTTCGGAGTCGCCCCAAACCGCCGCAAAACCCGATCACCTTCGTTCGCGCCGCAGATATGAGTCCTTGAAATGAAATCGATCAGCCTTCCGCAGGGCGATGAAAGCAAGCCCCCTTTCTTTGTTCATCCTCTGGCTCTCGCCCTGCGGCCCCTTCTCGACAGGGTGGCACATGGCTCATTGACCATCCGACTACCCTCTGGTGAAACGCTTGAGGCGCGGGGCGGACCAGGACCGGATGCGAGCCTCGTCGTCAGGGATTGGCGCGCGCTGCGTCGCATGGTTTTGCAGGGTGATATCGGTTTTGCCGAGGGGTTTATCGCCGGGGAATGGACGACGTCCGATCTCGTCCCTCTGCTGCGTTTTGGCGCACTCAATACACCGGTGCTAGATAAGCTTTACGGAAACTTCGCGCACCGAATTTTCAATCGCTTGCGTCATCGTCTTCGCGGCAATAGCCGTCGCGGCAGTCGACGCAACATCATAAGCCACTACGATCTCGGCAATGGTTTCTTTGCCGAATGGCTTGACGATTCCATGCTTTATTCGTCGGCCCTCTACGGACCCGGCGTCGACACACTGGAGGACGCGCAGCAGAACCGGTTGACCAGAATCTCTGAACTCATGAATTTGCGTGGGGGCGAAGAAATTCTCGAGATCGGCTGTGGATGGGGAGCCCTTGCCCATCATCTGGCTCAATGCGGCGCCGCGTCTGTCACAGGCTTGACCCTTTCGCCCGCGCAACTCACCTCCGCGCAGACGCGCTGCGCAGGCGCGCCAGTAGACCTGCGCCTTCAGGATTATCGTGACGTTACCGGCCAATTCGATCGCGTCGTTTCCATCGAAATGATCGAAGCCGTTGGCGAAGCATATTTGCCCCAATATTTCAGTAAGATCGCGGAGGTTCTGCGGCCCGGCGGATGCGCGTTAATTCAGGCCATCACAATCGATGAAGGCCGCTTTGAAAATTATCGCGAAACCCCTGACTTCATTCAGCGACACATTTTCCCCGGTGGGTTCCTGCCTACAAAAACAGGTATAGCCGAATATTCGGTAGCCGCAGGGCTGACCCTCGAAAAGACAGAAACCTTCGGCCTTTCCTACGCCCGAACACTTGCCGACTGGCGCGTGCGGTTTGAAGCGCGCTGGCCGCAGATCGAAGCGCAGGGTTTTGATGAACAGTTCCGCCGGCTGTGGGACTACTACCTCTGCTATTGCGAGGCGGGGTTCACTGAGGGCGCTACGGACGTAGGCTTTTACCTTCTCAGAAAATCAGGAGCGTGACATGAGGATGCTCGCAGTCTATCTCGCCACACTCGTCGTTT
>CANBVC010000229.1 GCA_947372795.1 Beijerinckiaceae bacterium | reverse complement strand
AGCGATTCGAGCGCCATCATCTCGCGGCGCTGTTCGAAAACGACCTTGCGCTGGTCGTTCATGACATTGTCGTATTTCAGGATGTTCTTGCGCGTGTCGAAGTTGCGCGCCTCGACCTTCTGCTGCGCCTTCTCCAGCGCCTTGTTGATCCAGGGATGGACGATGGCCTCGTCCTCCTTGAGCCCGAGGCGCGTCAGCATCGTGTCCATGCGGTCCGAGCCGAAGATGCGCATTAGATCGTCCTGCAACGACAGGAAGAACTTGGAGCGACCCGGGTCGCCCTGACGCCCGCCGCGCCCGCGCAGCTGGTTGTCGATGCGGCGGCTCTCATGGCGCTCGGTGCCGATGATATACAGTCCGCCCGCAGCCTTGGCCTTGGCGCGGAAGTCTTCGACCTCGGCGCGGATCGTCGCCTCATGCGCTTCGCGTGCGGGGCCATGCTCCATGGCGCCGCATTCCTGCTCAACGCGCATGTCCACATTGCCGCCAAGCTGAATGTCGGTGCCGCGACCGGCCATATTGGTCGCGATGGTGATGGCGCCGGGAACGCCAGCCTCCGCCACGATAAAGGCTTCCTGCTCATGGAAGCGCGCGTTCAGCACGGCGAAGAGCTTGGAAGGCTTGCCATTGCGCGCGGCTTCATAAAGCTTCTGCAAGCCGGCCGGATCTTCAAAGTCGATCAGCTTGTAGCCGTTCGTTTGCATGAACTCGGCCAGCTGCTCGGACTTTTCAATCGAGGTCGTGCCCACCAGCATGGGCTGCATGTTCTGGTTGGCGGATTCGATCTCGCGCAGGATCGCCTTCAGCTTTTCGCCACCGGTGCGATAAACCTCGTCGTCCTCGTCGATGCGCAGCACCGGGCGATTGGTGGGAATCTCCACCACGTCGAGGCCATAGATCTCGGCGAATTCGTCAGCCTCAGTCGCAGCCGTGCCGGTCATGCCGGCGAGCTTTTTATAGAGGCGGAAATAGTTCTGGAAGGTGATCGAGGCCAGCGTCACATTCTCGGGCTGAACCTGCACATGTTCCTTGGCTTCGAGCGCCTGATGCAGGCCTTCCGAATAACGCCGCCCCGGCATCATGCGGCCGGTGAATTCGTCGATGATGACCAGCTCGCCATTGCGAACGATATAGTCCTTGTCCTTCTGGAACAGCGTATGGGCTTTCAGCGCCTGCTGCACATGATGGACGATAGTGACATTGGCCGCGTCATAGAGCGAGCCTTCCTTGATGAGGCCCGACTCGCCCAGCAGCTCCTCGACATGTTCATTGCCCGCCTCGGTGAGATTGGCGGTGCGCTGCTTTTCGTCGACTTCGTAATCGGCCGGGACGAGCTGCGGGATGAGCAGATTGACCTGATTGTAGAGCTCGGACTTGTCGTCAGAGGGACCCGAAATGATGAGGGGCGTACGCGCCTCGTCGACCAGAATGGAGTCGACCTCGTCCACGATGGCGAAGGCGTGGGGACGCTGAACCATCTGGTTCAGCTCATATTTCATATTGTCGCGCAGATAATCGAAGCCGAACTCGTTGTTCGTTCCGTAGGTGATGTCCGCAGCATAGGCTTCCCGGCGCTGCTCGTCGTCGAGCCCATGGATGATGACGCCGGTGCTGAGCCCCAGAAAATTATAGATGCGCCCCATCCAGCCCGCGTCGCGGCGAGCGAGATAGTCGTTCACGGTGACGACATGCACGCCATTGCCCGGCAGCGCGTTGAGATAAGCGGCGAGCGTGGCGACGAGCGTCTTGCCCTCGCCGGTGCGCATTTCGGAGATGGCGCCTTCATGCAGCACCATGCCGCCAATAAGCTGCACATCGAAATGGCGTTGACCAAGGGTGCGCTTGGCGGCCTCGCGCACGGTGGCGAAAGCTGCGGGGAGCAATTCATCGAGGCTGCGGCCTGCGGCGATCTGGGCGCGGAAATCCTGGGTGCGGGCGCGCAGCTCCTCGTCGCTCAAGGCCGAAACCTCGGCCTCCAAAGCATTGATGGCTGCCACCTTGGGGGCGTAGGTCTTGAGGCGACGATCGTTGGACGAACCGAAAATCTTACGCGCAAGCGCACCAAGCATTGTGGAATCCCCAAAAGGCGGCCCGGCGCCTGCGCCCGGTGAACTGGCTGAGAGATAGGATTGAGGGTCTACCTTGTCAATCTGACCCAAGCTCCGCGGCAGTTTTCCGGGCTCATGTCATCCTCGCGCCGCAATGGGGGCCTCTGGGTTGCCCCGGCGCAAGATTTCAAGGAAAGTGCGCCGCGCATGGGGCGTCGCTCATCCTTGGCCGCCTATCTTCCGATCTGGAGTGTTTATGTCTTTCTTCGACCATCAGCGTCTTCGCCTTATTGCTTCTGGCGCCATTCTCGCGCTCGCCTTCGCCGCCTCAAGCCCCCTCAGCGCCAAGGTGCTCGCCAAAATCGATGGCGTGGAAATTACCGATGAGGATGTCCAGGTGGCGCTCGAGGATCTTGGCCCGAGCCTGCCACAGCAGATCGAAGGCCCGCAGCGCGAGGCCTATGTACTTGATTATCTGATTGATTTGCGGCTCGTCGCCAAGCAGGCCGCAGCCGAGAAGATGGGCGAGGGCGCTGAGGTCGCGCGTCGGCTCGCCTACTATCGCGACAAGGTCATGATGGAGACCCTGCTCGGCAAGGTCGCCAGGGACGGCGCCAGCGACGCCGCCATGAAGGTGGTCTATGACGAGGCCGCCGCCAAGCAGAAGCCGGAGGAGGAGATCAGCGCGCGCCATATCCTTCTGCCGACCGAGGATGAGGCCAAGGCCGCGTTGAAGCGCGTCAAGGGCGGCGAAGATTTCGCCAAGGTCGCTGACGACGTGTCGAAGGATCCGGGCTCCAAGGGCGGTGATCTCGGCTGGTTCGCCAGGGATCGTATGGTGCCGGAATTCGGCGAGGCTGCATTCAAGCTGAAAAAGGGCGAGATTTCCGAGCCTGTGAAGAGCCAGTTCGGCTGGCACGTCATCAAGCTCGAGGATAAGCGGCAGAAGTCATTCCCCTCTTTTGAGGAAGTGAAGTCTCAGGTGGCGCAATATGTCGCCCAGAAGTCCCAGTCCGATCTCATTACGAAGCTGCGCGAGGGCGCCAAGATCGAACGCATGGAGCCTTCGGCCCTTCCGCCTCTGAACGGCGCGAAATAAGGAATGCCGAAGCCCAGCCGTCGCGCGGTCAAACTCGCGGCGGCTGTCTTGCTGCTGGCTCCGGCCTTCACAGCTGCGGCGCTGCTCATGGCGCTCGCGACGCCTGCGCCACTGGGCTTCTGGGAGCGGGTGGGCCGGCCCTTCGGACAGGCTCTTGATCTCGGCCCCGTCGATTTCGCGACGCTGACGCCGCCCCCCGGGACCGCGCTGATCTGCCCCGCAGATATTTGCCCCGCCGCCTCGCAAGCCATTCCGTCCCCTGTCTTCACCATTTCGGCGGAGCGGCTCGCCACCAAGCTGCGCAGGTATGCCCTGGGCGAGGTGGGCGTCGAAGAAGCGCCCGCCGACGAGCCGGGCCGCCTGCGATTCGTCCACCGCTCCCTGCTCCTGCGCCTCCCCGAGGTCATCGACGCTCGCATCGTGGCGCGTAGCAGCGGCGCCGCTAGCGTGGCCCTCTATGCGCGGCCGGTGATCGGGGCGCTCGACTTTGGCGCCAGTCGCGCCCGCATGGAGCGCTGGATGGAAGCGCTCAGTCGCTAGGCCCGGCTTGACCATGACGCATGGCTCCGCAATTGTGCCGCGCAATCATTCCTGCAGGACAATTCCATGGCTCACAGCACCGCCGTCTCGCCGCTCGCTCCCAAGTCCTATCCGCAGATCCCGGCCATCGAAGGCGTGCGCTTCGCCACCGCCGCCGCCGGCATCCGCTACAAGGGTCGCACGGATGTGATGCTGGCCCTGCTCGACAAGGGCACGCAGGTTGCGGGCGTCTTCACGAAGTCCAAGTGCCCCTCGGCGCCGGTGGACTGGTGCCGCGCGCGGCTCAAAGGCGGCAAGGCCCGGGCGCTGGTCGTTAATTCAGGCAACGCCAACGCCTTCACCGGCAAGGTCGGCGCGAAGGCGGCCAAGCTCACAGCTGAAATCGCAGCCAGGGCGACCGGCGCGCCCATGGGCGAGATTTTCCTGGCCTCAACCGGCGTCATCGGCGAGCCGCTCGACGCGACGAAGTTCGATGGCGTGCTCGACAAGCTCGTCGCCAAGGCCTCGCCTGATGGCCTGCTTGAGGCCGCCAAGGCCATCATGACGACCGACACCTATCCCAAAGTAGCCACCGCCACTGTCGAGATCGGCGGCGTGCCAGTCACCATCAACGGCATGGCCAAGGGCGCAGGCATGATCGCACCCGATATGGCCACCATGCTCTCCTATGTCTTCACCGACGCCGCCATCAGCGCGGAGGCCTTGCAGGCGCTTTTGTCTAAGTCGGTGCAGACAAGCTTCAACGCGATCACGGTCGATAGCGACACCTCGACGTCAGACACTCTGATGCTCTTCGCCACGGGCGCCGCCGCCAAGCGCGGCGCGCCGAAGATTACGCTCGCGTCTGATCGCCGTCTTGCAGCTTTTAAGAAAGCGCTCGACGCCGTGCTGCTCGATCTCGCCCATCAGGTGGTGCGCGATGGGGAGGGCTGCCGCAAGTTCGTCGAGATCCGCGTCGAGGGCGCGGCCAGCGCCGCTGCGGCAAAACGCATCGCCATGTCCATCGCCAATTCGCCATTGGTGAAGACGGCGGTCGCGGGCGAAGACGCCAACTGGGGCCGCATCGTCGCCGCCGTCGGCAAGGCGGGCGAGAAGGCCGAGCGTGACAAGCTCGCCATCTGGTTTGGGGATTTCCGCGTCGCCCATAAGGGCTTGCGTGATGGGACCTACGACGAGAAAAAAACCTCCGCCTATATGAAGGGCGAGAAGATCGACATCACCGTCGACGTGGGCGCAGGCGGCAAGGGCGTCGCCACCGTCTGGAC
>CANBVC010000228.1 GCA_947372795.1 Beijerinckiaceae bacterium | reverse complement strand
AGCGAGTCGAACTTCGCCCAGACGATCTCGGGCTCGACTTCCGGGCGCTCGCCGGGGCGCAGCGTGGAGGCGAAGCCGCAGTCGGTGCTGGCGATCACGCTTTCGCGGCCGACGAGCTTCGCGACCTTCAGGATGCGCTCGGCCACTAGTTCTGGATGCTCGACGATGACCGACGCATGGGTGATGCAGCCGGGCATGAGCACGCGGCCAGCCGGCAGCTTCACATGCTCCCAAACGCGCCATTCGTGTTCGTGGCGCGGATTGGCCATTTCGAAGGAATAATACTTCGCCTTGATCTTGATGATCAGGTCCGCGAGGTGCTTCATTTCCATGTCGCTGGTACGCGGGCCGATGTTGATGCCGTAGCAGGTATGGTGGCGCACGCGGTCTTCGGGAATGTTGCGCAGAGCATGGTTCAGCGCCTCGATGCGCTTGTTGGCCCAGGCGCGCGCCTGCTCGATGGTCTCTTCCGGCGCCAGCATATAGTGCATAGCGAGGCGCGGATCGTCGATCTGCACGCAGAAGCCAGCTTCCACGATGGCCTCATATTCGTGCCGCAGCGCCTCCGCCACCGCCTCAATATGCTCGTCTTCGGTCTTGTAGAAATGGTTCTCCATCAGGCCTGCGCAGCTCGATGGCGAGACGGAGGGCATGAAGACGTCGACGGGGTCGACGCCCACCAGCGCCGCCTTCAGATTGGCGAGGTCGGCCTTCAGCGGTTCGAGGTTGGCGTAGGTGATGGGCGCGGTGCAGGCCCAGCGCGCCTGCGCGGAGCCCGAATGGGAGCCATCGCGGTAGAAGGTCGGGAAGTTGATGTTCTCGCGGGTGCGGCGCTCGCCCGGCAATCCCTTGATCGGCGAAATGCCGCCGAGGCGCTCAGTGGCGTAGAGCTGGAAACTGGTCTTGGACTGCTCGCCATCGCTGACGATATCGATGGCGACCTCCATCTGCTTGCGCACGGTGGCGGCGACTGCGTCCTTGGTCTGGGCTTCCAGCTCGGCTTGGTCAAAGGGCTGCTTGGTCATGCGCGCGAAGAGCAGCGCCGAAAGCGCGTCCGGGCGGGGCAGGCTGCCCGTATGAGTGGTGAGGATACGCTTGGAGCTTTCACTGAGCCGCGACATGTTTTCTCCCCGAATTCGTGTTTGATATTTTCATCTTTAGCGTGGTCCCGCTTCGGGCGAAACCACAAATCTTTGGCTGCAAATCTTGGACTGATCGAGTGGGCGATCGCCCAGCTGGCGGTCAGCCCAGCCGCGCCAGCGCAGGAAAATTTTCGAGCAGCCAGAAGGACAGCGATTGCATGCCGCCGGTGAGGAAGGCGATGCCAGTCAGCACCAGAAGCACGCCGACCACCTTCTCCACCTTGCCGAAATGCCGCGAAAAGCGCCTGATGAAGCGAAAGAAAGGCTCAATGGCGAGCGCCGCCGCCAGAAAGGGCAGGCCGAGCCCCGCCGAATAGACGGCCAGCAGCCCCGCGCCCTTCCAGACCGTATCCTCGGACCCCGCCACAGCGAGAATGGCGGCCAGAATCGGGCCGATGCAGGGGGTCCAGCCGAAGGCGAAGGCGAGCCCCATCACATAGGCGCCCCAGATGCCCACGGGCTTCTCAACCTGCACCCGCGCCTCACGGTAGAACAGCGCGACACGCCAGACGCCAAGAAAATGCAGACCCATTGCGATGATGGCGAGGCCCGCCGCATAGGACAGAAGGTCGATATGCTGGCGTATCGCCTGCCCGAAGACGGAAGCCGTCGCCCCCAACGCCACAAAGACCGTGGAAAAACCCAGCACAAAGAGCAGGCCAGCAAGAGCCACGTCTCGCCGCGCCCGTCGTTCGCCCACGCCCGACAGCTCCTCCACCGTCGTCCCGGCGATGAAGGTCAGATAGGGCGGCACAAGCGGCAGGACGCAGGGGCTCAGGAACGAGAGCAGTCCGGCGGCAGCCGCAGCGGTCAATGTGATGTCAGAAGCCATGGCCCTTTCTAGCCTGTCGCGGGGGCTGGGACAAAGGGCAGGATGACAAGCCGCCTCGACGCTCTATCTCGACACTTGGTCGCGTCCGTTGTACGGCTCCGCATCGCCTTTTGGCCGCCCATCCGAGCCGCACCGCCAATGTCTGATCTTCTACTTGAACTCTTTTCCGAAGAAATTCCTGCCCGCATGCAGGCTCAGGCCGCAGCGGACCTGAAGAAGCTCGTCACCGATGCGCTGGCTGAGCGCGGCCTGTTCGGCGAGGGCGCCGCCAGTTTCGCCACGCCCCGGCGCCTTGCGCTTCATGTGGCGGGCCTGCCCGAGCGCCAGCCTGACACGCGTGAGGAGAAGAAGGGGCCGCGCGTTGGCGCGCCCGAGGCCGCCGTGCTGGGCTTCCTCAAGAGCGCCGGCCTGACCTCCCTCGATCAGGCCAAGATCGAGGCTGACCTCAAGGGCAAGGGCGAATTCTATGTCGCCGTGATCGAGCGCGCGGGGCTTTCGACCATCGATGTGCTGGCGCAGATCCTGCCCGGCGTCATCCGCGCCTTTCCATGGCCTAAGTCCATGCGCTGGGGCCGCGCCTCGCAGCGCTCGGAATCCCTGCGCTGGGTGCGCCCGCTCCACTCCATTGTCGCGACCTTCGGCCTTGAGACCGAGGAGCCCCGCGTGGTTCCTTTCGAAGTCGACGGGATCGTGGCTGGCGACGTGACCTATGGCCATCGTTTCATGGCGCCGGAAGCCATCCGCGTGCGCCGCTTTGATGATTATGTACCCGCGCTTGAGCGCGCGAAGGTCGTGCTCGATCCCGCGCGCCGCCGCGACATCATCCTGCACGACGCCAAGGACCTCGCCTTCGCACAGGGGCTGGAGCTCGTCGAGGATGAGGCGCTGCTGGCGGAGGTCGCCGGTCTCGTCGAGTGGCCCGTGGTGCTGATGGGCTCCTTTGAGGAAGCCTTTCTCGACATTCCCGCCGAGGTGATCCGCGCCACCATCCGCGCTAATCAGAAATGCTTCGTGCTGCGCAAGCCGGGCGGGCAGGGGCTCGCCAATCGCTTTTTGCTCGTCTCAAACATCATCGCCAGCGACGGCGGGCAGGCCATCGCGGCCGGAAACGGGCGCGTGGTGCGCGCGCGCCTCTCGGACGCGCTCTATTTCTGGCAGACCGATCGCAAGCCACTGCCTGACGCAGCGCTTTACGCCGAGGCGGCCAAGCCGCTGGAGCTTGATCTCGCCAAGCCGCTCGATCAGCGCATGGGCAAGCTCGCCCATCTAAATGTCGTTTTCCACGAGAAGCTTGGAACGCAGGGCGCCCGCGTCGCCCGCATCCGCGCATTGGCGGCTGAACTCGCGCCGATGGTGGGCGCCGATGCAGTCCTCGCCCGCCGCGCCGCCGCCCTCGCCAAGGCCGATCTCATGACCGAGGTCGTGGGTGAATTTCCGGAGACGCAGGGCCTCATGGGCCGCCGCTATGCGCAGTTGCAGGGCGAGGCTGAAGCCGTCTGCGCGGCGATTGAGGATCACTACAAGCCGCAGGGCCCGTCCGACCGCGTGCCTCACGATCCCGTTTCCATCGCGGTCGCGCTCGCCGATAAGATCGACACGCTGACGGGTTTCTGGGCCATCGACGAAAAGCCTACAGGCTCGAAAGACCCCTACGCCCTGCGCCGCGCCGCGCTCGGCGTCATTCGTCTGGTGCTGGAGAATGGGCTGCGGGTGAACCTGCTGCATCTCTTCACAGTGGGCCTGCATGGACACAAGGTCACCGCCGCGCAGCCGGTCGCCGTGGTCACGGACCTTCTCAGTTTCTTCATCGACCGCCTGAAGGTTTATCTGCGTGATCAGGGCGCGCGTCATGACCTGATCGACGCCGCAATTGGCGCGGGCGAGTCAGATGATCTCTTGATGATCGTGCGGCGCGTTGAGGCCTTGGGCTCCTTCCTTGAGACCGACGAGGGCAAGACCCTGCTCGCAGGCTACAAGCGCGCCGTGAACATCATCCGCGCGGAGGAGAAGAAGGAGAAGGACGGGGGCCTTAGCTTCAACGAGAAGCACGCGCCCAACCTGCGCTCCGAACGCGAAGAGCATGTGCTGTCCGCCGCCATCGACCGTGCGGGCGCAGGCGCGCGCGACCATGTGGCTACGGAAGATTTCGCCGGCGCCATGCATGCTTTGGCGAAGCTGCGCGAACCCGTGGACGCCTTTTTCGTGGCGGTGACTGTTAACGACCCCGAAGCCCAGCGCCGCCTTAACCGCCTGCGCCTGCTCAACGAATTGCGCGCAGCCATGCATGAGGTGGCGGATTTCGGGAAGATTGCGGGTTGAGGGTTTAAAAGACGCTCACGCCAAAGGCCTCACGACCACCATCCCTTATCCTTCCCTACAAGGGGGAGAGGAGATGTAAGCATTTCTCTTAAATTTTAAATTTCTGAGGTTTGGACGGGGTAGGGTCTGCCCATGCTGATCGTGAGCGCCCCTTACTCCGAATCCAGCGGCTCCACACCCTTAGGCGAGCCGTCTGAGCCCAGCGTGATCTTTTCGATGCGGGCTTCGGCGCTTTTGAGCTGGGCTTCGCAGTGTTTCTTGATCGCCTCGCCGCGCTCATAGAGGCGGATGGACTCTTCGAGTGGCGCCTGGCCCTTTTCGAGGGTGGCGACGATGCGTTCGAGTTCGGCGAGCGCGTCCTCGAAACTCATGCGGGCGATATCTGCGGCTTTGTCGGTCATGGGATCCTCGACTCACCTAATTATAGCATGATGCGTCGCCTCAGCCATTCACCCGCGCTGGCCGACCCGCAGGCCCGGCGCCGGGCGCTCCTGCAACACGTCGCGGCGGAAGCGGAAGAGCGCGGCGGGGCGCCCGCCCGTGGCGTGGGACATATCCCCCGTAGGCTCCACCACGGCGGAGGATTCGACCAAACGGCGGAAATTCTGCTTGTGCAGATGGCGCCCGGAAATCGCCTCCGCCATGCGTTGCAGGGCGGTGAGGGTGAAAGTCTCGGGCATGAGTTCGAAGATCACGGGGCGATATTTGATCTTGGCGCGCAGGCG
>CANBVC010000227.1 GCA_947372795.1 Beijerinckiaceae bacterium | reverse complement strand
CTTGGCGACATCGCCGTGTTCCATGACGAACTCGACCTCGCCGCCGGCAAATTGCGGGTGAAGGTCGGCGGCGGCAATGCGGGCCATAACGGGTTACGCTCCATCACAGCCCATCTTGGCAATGACTACAAGCGCGTGCGCCTTGGCATCGGCCATCCCGGCGACAAGGCCCTTGTCCACAACCATGTGCTGAGCGATTTTGCGAAAGCCGAACAGCAGGGCTGGGTGAGCGCCCTTTGCGAGGCAGTGGCCCGCAACGCCGAGCTTCTGGCCAAGGGCGACGACGCAGGTTTCCAGAACAAGACCCATCTGGCGATGGCGGCGGCCGGGTTCAATTCCGCCTGACACGCGAATCGGCTAAGCTGCCGACGGGCCAAATGACAGAGCGAGGCGAGCGATGTGGCCATTCGGGAAAAGTTCGATCTCCGTTCCAGCCGCGACGGCGGAGTTCTACGACAAGATCGGCTCGGCTTTTGAAGCCAATTACGCAGAGATCCTGAGCACGTTTCACGCAGCTTATGACGACCGCTGCCCGGCCGACGAAGAGATCTATATGGAGGTCATGCCCGCCGTCTGGGCGCTCGGCATCGAGCCCGTGCAGAATATCTGGGGCGACGGCACATTCAAACGCGTGCGCTCGGAGATGATCATGAAGATCAGCCAGTCGCACGCGCCCATGATCGATTTTCTGATGGAGCGCTTCCTTCAGCACACGAAGCTGCTGCGCGAAGGGCTGCTAAATGGCAGCGCGACCTACAATTCAGACCATATCATCCGTCAATTGGGGCTAAAGCCCCAGCCCATGACCTCGATCAAGCTCTCGTCGCAATTGGCGATGCTCGTCCTGCCCTATTGGAAAGAGCTTGATCAGAAATACACGCTTGTCTAAGCCGCCATTCCGCAGCATTTCTTGAACTTCTTGCCGCTGCCGCAGGTGCACGGATCGTTGCGGCCGACCTGTGCGCCCTTGACGACCGTCTTGCCCTTGGGCTTGGCGCCGTCCACGAAATACCAGCGCTGGCCGGCCTCATCGAAGCGGAAGTTCGAACGCTCGTAATGAGCCTCGCGCTTGCCGCCGCGGGCGAAATGCGCAGTGAATTCCACCACGCCCATCTTATCGCCGGGGTTGCCGTCAACGGTCTCCACGATGTCGAGGCCGAGCCACTCCGAATCGCGTGACCACGCCTCCAGCGAGCTGCGCTCCATATCGTCACGGGCCTCCGGGGCCACCGTGTCGATGAGATAATCGATCGCGCCGACGGCGAAGGCCGAATAGCGCGCGCGCATGAGCGCCTCGGGCGTCGGCGCCTGAGCGCTTCCCTCGACATAGGACTGGCAGCACTCGGCATAGGAGAGCTTGGCGGGCGCCGACTTGCGGCAGGGGCAAATGGTCATATCCATGCGCGCACTTAGCCTGTGGAGGGGTGCGGGGGCAAGAGGCTGGATCGCGCAAGCCCTTGCCTTTTCCCGCCCATGGCTCCATTACCACGGCCATCGGCGCGAGGCGCCTCCTTCCGGACACATGGACGCGTCATGGGCTTCAAATGCGGCATCGTGGGCCTGCCGAACGTCGGCAAGTCGACCCTCTTCAATGCGCTCACCCAGACGGCGGCGGCGCAAGCGGCGAATTATCCGTTCTGCACCATCGAGCCGAATGTGGGCGACGTGGCCGTGCCCGACGTGCGCCTTGAGTCGCTGGCGCAGATCGCCGGCTCGAAAGAGATCATCCCCACCCGTCTCACCTTCGTCGACATCGCCGGCCTCGTGCGCGGCGCCTCGCAGGGCGAGGGGCTTGGCAACCAGTTTCTCGCCAACATCCGGGAATGCGACGCCATCGCCCATGTGGTGCGCTGCTTTGAAGATTCCGACATCACCCATGTCGAGGGCAAGATCGACCCGATCGATGATATCGAGACCATCGAGACCGAGCTGATGCTGGCCGATCTTGAAAGCCTCGAAAAGCGCATTGTGCCGCTCGAAAAGAAGGCCAAGGGCGGCGACAAGGACGCCAAGGAATTGTTCGACCTCATGTCGCGCTGCCTGATCCCGCTGCGCGAGGGCAAGCCGGCCCGTGTCGTCGTGGTCACCTCAGACGAGCGCAAAGCCTTCGCAGGGCTTGGCCTGCTGTCGTCCAAGCCCGTGCTTTACGTCTGCAATGTCGAGGAAAGCGCTGCTGACCACGGCAACGCCTTCTCCGACAAGGTGAAAGAGCGCGCCGCGAGCGAAGGCGCTGTTGCGGTGATCGTTTCCGCCAAGATCGAGAGCGAAATCGCGGTGCTGCCGCTCGAAGATCAAAAAGATTATCTCGACGCCGTAGGCCTCGCCGAGCCCGGCCTCAACCGCGTCATCCGCGCGGGCTACCAGCTTCTGCATCTGGTGACCTATTTCACCGTCGGCCCGAAAGAGGCGCGCGCCTGGACCATCGAGAAGGGCACGCGCGCCCCGGCGGCGGCTGGCGTCATCCATACGGATTTTGAAAAGGGCTTCATCCGCTCAGAAACAATCGCCTATGACGACTATGTCGCGAACAAGGGCGAAACGGGCGCGCGCGAGGCTGGCAAGTTCCGTCTCGAAGGCAAGGAATATGTGGTGCAGGACGGCGACGTCCTGCATTTCCGCTTCGCCAACTGACGCGGCTTTCGCCAAGAGCCGGAATAGGGCATTGTCCTTTCGATCCATCGGAGGGAAGGCCTTGATGCGTCCGCTCAACAAAGCTCGCTTGCAGACCGTTCTGGCGCTGGCGCTCCTTGCGCCCGCTCCTGCGCTCGCCCAGACTTGGCCTGACCATTCGATCCGCCTCGTGGTGCCCTTTCCCGCTGGCGGCCCGACCGACATCATCGCCCGCGTCGTCGGGCAGGCCATGACCGAAGCGCTCGGCCAGCCTGTTGTGATCGATAATCGCGGCGGGGCTGGCGGCGTCACTGGCACCGATCAGGTCGCACGCGCCGCGCCTGATGGCTATACGCTGGCCCTGTCGAGCGCGGGCGCTCTGTCGATCTCGCCCTCGCTGCAGCGCATGCCTTACAATTCCACGAAGGACCTTGCGCCGATCACGCTCGTCGCCAAGGTGCCCGAACTGCTGGTCGTGCCCGCCTCCTCCCCCGCAAAGACGCTTGAGGATTTCATCGCCTCGGCGAAGGCCAAGCCCGGCGCGTACAACTTCGCCTCAACCGGCCCGGGCGGCATGCCGCATCTCGCCGCTGAGCTTCTGAAGGCGACCGCAAAAATCGACATGGTCCATGTGCCCTATAGCGGCGCAGCCCCTGCCGTTACCGATCTTCTGGGCGCGCGGACGGAGATGATGTTCGCCGACATTCCCGTCCTGCTGCCGCATGTGAAGGCGGGAACCTTGCGGCCGCTGGCTGTCGGCAGCGCCAAGCGCGTGCCCATGTTGCCCGATGTGCAAACAACCGCCGAACAGGGGCTTCCGGCGGTCGAGGCTGAGAACTGGTACGGGATCGTCGCGCCTGCCGCCACGCCGCCCGCCATCGTCGCCAAGCTCAACGCCACGATCGTCGCGGCGCTGCGTTCGCCCGAGGTGCGCGACAAGCTTGTGCCCATCGGCGCCATTCTGGTTGGCGACACGCCCGAAGAGTTCAAGGCTTATATCCTGTCGGAAGAAAAGAAATGGGCCGAGGTTGTGCGTATTTCCGGCGCCAAACTCGATTAGCCCTCTGATCAGAGGTTGACGAGCGAGCCTCAAGCCTATTCCTTGCAGCGATGGCCATGTTGATTTCCAGTTCCAATCCACGCTGGTCCCTGCCAAACCTCCTGACCTATGGCCGGGTGGTGGCGGTTCCCATCGTCGTCGGCCTTATGTTCTGGCCGGAAGAATACTGGATGCGCTGGACCGCTCTGGGGATCTACGCCGTTGCAGCCATCACCGATTTCTTCGATGGCTATCTGGCCCGCGCCCTCTCCCAGCAATCGACGCTGGGCCGCATGCTCGACCCTATCGCGGACAAGTTGATCGTCTCCGCCTGCCTGATGATGCTGGTGGCGAACCACGATATCACCGGCTTCTCCATCTGGGCCGCTATCGTGATCCTGTGCCGCGAGATCCTTGTCTCCGGAATGCGCGAGTTTCTCGCAGAGCTGCGCGTCGGCCTGCCGGTCTCCACCGTGGCGAAATGGAAAACCACGGTGCAGCTTTTGTCGTTAGGCTTTCTCATCGTCGGCCCTGCGGGCGAAGAGGTTCTGCCGGGCAATATCGCCATCGGCACGACGCTGCTTTGGATGGCGGCCATCCTCACGCTTTACACCGGCTGGGACTATATGAGAGCCGGTATGAAATTCGTCGAGGATTGAGCATGAAGGCCGTTTACTTCGCATGGGTGCGCGAGCGCATCGGCAAGACCGAGGAAGACATCGCGCCGCCTGCCGAAGTGCGCACGGCGGGCGACCTCATCGCCTGGCTGTCGCAGCAGGGCGAGGAATACGCCTATGCTTTCGAGAACCCCAGAGTGATCCGTGTCGCGCTGGATCGCGCCCATGTGAAGCACGACGCCCCCCTTGGCGAGGCGCGCGAGGCGGCGTTTTTCCCGCCCATGACCGGGGGCTGACGTGACGCCCACGATCCGCGTGCAGGCCGAGGATTTCGACACCGCCGCCGAGGCCGCAAAACTCACGGAAGGCCGCACGGACATCGGCGCGGTCGTGACCTTCGCCGGCCTCTGCCGCGACGAAGGCGGGCGGCTCGCGGCGCTGGAGCTCGAACATTACCCCGGCATGGCCGAGGAGGAGATGAGTCGCGTCGCGGCGCAGGCCTGCGCCAGATGGCCGCTACAAGGCCTCACCCTCATTCATCGTTTTGGGAAGATCACGCCCGGCGCGCAAATCGTGCTGGTCGTCTCAGCCTCAAGCCACCGCGTAGCGGCCTTCGAAGCCGCAACCTTCCTCATGGATTACCTGAAGACCCGCGCGCCCTTCTGGAAGAAGGAACACCACAAGGACGGAACGTCCGGCGACTGGGTGGCGGCCAAGGATGAGGACGACGCCGCAGCGGAGCGGTGGGGCGGATA
>CANBVC010000226.1 GCA_947372795.1 Beijerinckiaceae bacterium | reverse complement strand
TACGCCAGCCATCTGGATGTCTTGAGCGCCATCGCCGCAGGGCAGCATGGCGCTGCGGCGATCGTGATGGAGGACGATCTTTCCATTCACAGCGACTTCCCGGAAGTCGTGAAGGGGCTGATGAAGTCGCTGCCGCTTGGATGGGATATAGTCCGCCTTTCCAACGAGCCCAAGCGGGCGTTCGTCGCCGTGGATCGGCTTGGCGACGACCGCTGGCTTATCAAGTATTCCAAGATACCAAATAGTGCGGGCGCGTATCTCGTGAACCCTGCGGGCGCTCGTAAACTGCTGGGCCAGACCCGGAGGCGGCGGGCATTCGATGAGGACCTGCGACGACCTTGGAACTATGACCTTAACGTATACGGCGTTACGCCGCCTCCCATTATCCCGGACTGCCTGACCTCCACGATCGACGACCTCGAACCTGGACGTCTTGTACGTCGCGGAAGCGTTCTGGGGCGCCTTCGGCGGACCGCCTGGCGGGAAAGCTGGCGTCGTCTGGTCTTTAATATGCTAGATCTTGGGTTCAACCTCTGGGTCAAGTGCCTTCTCCAAAACGCAGCGACCCGCTTGCGGCTGCGTCCAAAGTCTCCGGCGCCCATCGGATCTCTTGCTGCTTGCGGGATAAAGCACCAAAAGGCCCCTTAAGGCTCCACGTCCGGGAGGCGTTTAAAAAGTGCTGGACTTCTGCAGGGAGGGGCGAGCTTCTGGCCGCGCCTCGCAAGCCAGACGTCAACGTCTTCGAGTCATTTGACAGACTGTGGCCCTTAACCCGTAACCCGTGCTAAGGGCCGCTGCCAGAGGCTAGCCAGTCGTCTTGGGTAGGCCCACCGCCCGGTCGGAGTCCAGAATGCAGATCGAGATGACAAGCGAGCCAGCAGCCTATGGCCAGTTTTCGCCAACCGGGCTGATAAAGGGGCTCATCGCCTGCACGCGGCGTTGCGACGCCAGCTGGGCTGGCAAGCGTATGGCTTTCTTTCTTCGAGGCCTCGCCGTGCGCCTGCTCGCTGGCAAGCCCGTGGATATCGAGGCCATGGGCGCCAAGATGCGGCTCTCTCCATACAACAATGTCTGTGAGAAGCGCATTCTCTTCACACCGCAATATTTCGATCCCGTGGAGCGGGCGCTGCTGGCCACCCGCATCAAACCGGATTTCGTCTTTCTTGACATCGGCGCCAATATTGGCGGCTATTCGCTCTTCGTGGCGGCTCATGCTGGGCCGCGCGCGCGCATTGTCTCAATCGAGCCACAGCCGGAGATCTTTGAGCGGCTGATATACAATATCGGGCTGAACGATTTCTGCACCGTCAAGGCTCTGAACTGTGCGGTGGCCGATCTTGATGGTGAGATCACGCTTTTCGTCGCGGCGGGCAATAAGGGCGAGACCTCCATGCGCATCGTCAACGCGGACGCTGCAGGCGAGCAAATCAGCGTGCCGTCCAAGACCCTGCTGAGCATCATCAACGAAGAAAATTTTGACCGCATAGATGCGGTTAAGCTGGATGTGGAGGGGGCGGAAGATCTCATCCTCGAACCCTTCTTCCGGGAGGCGCCTGAACATCTGCGCCCCAAGCTGGTGCTGATGGAATTTTCCCACGACCGCGGCGCCACTGATCTGGGCGGCATTCTTGCGCAATGCGGCTACAGGGAGATCATGCGCACCCGCACAAACGTCGCTTACGAGCTCGCCTGAATCATTGGCGCCCGCCCGCTCACCGTGATCCCTTCTGGCGTCACCTCACAGGTCACCGCGATGGCCTCGACGCCCGCCGCATGGGCTTTGGCGAAGGCTGCCGCATAGGCGGGGTCTATGTCTGCGGCGAGTGAAAAGGCGTCGGCCTCCATCTGGATCAGATAGACCATCACGGCCCGAGCCCCCGCCGACACCATGTTGGCGAGTTCGCCGAGGTGCTTGGCGCCGCGCGCGGTCACGCTGTCGGGAAATTCGGCGAGGCCGGGCCTGCGCATCATATGGACATTCTTGACCTCGACATAACAGGGCGGCCCATCGTCGCGTTCGAGCAGGATGTCGACACGGCTCGCCGCGCCATATTTCACCTCGCGGCGCAGGCGCGGCCAGGCGGCGAATTCAGGGAAGAAGCCCTCGGCGATGGCCTGCGCCACGATTCCGTTGGGGTGGGCGGTGTTGACGCCGACATATTCTGGCCCGCGACCGAAATCCGCCTCCACCACTTCCCAGGAATGCCTGAGCTTGCGGGTGGGGCTATCTGAAACCGACAGCCAGACCCGCGAGCCCGGCGCCTTCAGGCCCAGCATGGCGCCGGGATTGGCGCAGTGGGCGGTTACGATCTCGCCTGAACCCAGCTCCACATCGGCCAGGAACCGTTTGTATCGCTGGATCAGGCGGCCCTGAATGAGTGGCTGGGGAAAAAGCATGGCTCAGCCTGCCTGCGTACGCCCGCGCAGGTCAACCATGTGACGCGGCTTTTCCCTTGCTCGCCGGCGATGGCCTGCCTAAACCTTGGGGCGGAGGGAGACCACATGAGCCAGGATACGATCACCGCCGCGCTTCTCGTCATCGGTGACGAGATTTTGTCAGGCCGCACCAAGGACAAGAACATCGGCTATATCGCCGAATATCTCACCAATATCGGCATCGATCTCAAGGAAGTCCGCGTCGTGCCGGACGAGATGGACGAGATCGTCGATGCGGTGAACCGGCTGCGGGCGCGCTACACCTATCTTTTCACCACCGGCGGCATCGGGCCGACTCACGACGACATCACCGCCGACGCGGTGTCCAAAGCGCTAGGCATCGAACTTTACGAAGACCCGCGCATCATCGCGGCCATGCTGGAGCGCCTGAAGCCCGAGGATCTGAACGAGGCCCGGCGGCGCATGGCGCGTATTCCCGTGGGCGCCGAACATGTCGTCAATCCCATCTCCAAGGTCCCCGGCTTCAAGATCGAGAATGTGATCGTGATGGCGGGCGTGCCCTCGATCATGCAGGCCATGATGGATGATGTGGCCCCGCGCCTGCAGACCGGCGCGCGCATGATGATGGAGACGGTCGAGGCGACCGGCGTTCCCGAAGGAACCTATGCCTCAGCCTTGTCTGACATCGCCAAGGCGCATCCCGATACAATCATCGGTTCCTATCCGCAATTCGTCGAGGGCCGGTTCCGCAACCAGATTGTGGTGCGTTCCAAGGACGGCGCCAAGTTGCAGGCTGCGGTCGAGGCGGTGGGTATCATGCTCAAGGCCATGCCCACGTCGACACGCTGAAAAGGCTCAGTTCTGGGCGATCCAGCGGCTGTCCACGAGCCACCGCTGGAACGCCAGAATTGACGCGCGGTCCTTGCAGGTGGCGTAGAGCCCGTCGCAATGGGCCATGAGCTTCTCGCGTCGGGCGAAAACCGGATCGAGCGGCAGGCCTGCCGCCAGCACAGTTATGACGGGCAGATTGGCGATCTCCACAATGGCGTGGTCCGCGCCCGCGAATTTCGGCGTAAAGCCCTGTCCCTCAACGCTGAAATAGGTTTCGAAGGCCTTTGACTCCCGATCCAGCAGCCACGAGCGGCCCTCGTCGGCGATGGCGCGGTTGTTTTCGAGGGGCACCTTCGCCAGCGCCGGCTGATGGTCTCCGTAGCCCACATGGAGAATATGGCGACCCGGGAGGGTCTTGCTAAGGCGCTCGCGGAAGTCGTCGCGGTCGCGTTTGGCGAGCAGCAACCGCCAGAGATATTCGTCAAATTCCGGATCAGTATTCCAGCGTAGCGCGTCCGTCTCGCGGATGGCTTCGGGTGCGAAGCGGAAATCCCAGGGCGAATGGGTCGACATGCTGGCCACCACGACGAAGCGGGGCTTGCGCGGGCCCTGCGCCGGGGCCTCCAGAAATTTCGCCGCTTCGCCAAGATAGAAAGCGTCCCTTTGGCGCTGATCGGGCGCGTGATGCACGCTGGTGTCGATCACCTTGTCGAAGCCTATGGCCTCGTAGAAGCGGCCGACACCGGCGAAGCCAGCTGACGCCGGATAGACCACCGCTGTCTCATAGCCGCATGCCTTCAGATATTGCGGCAAGGAGTGGCGCAGGCGGCCGGTCATGAAATTGGCGACGAAATTGCGCAGATTGCCGAATGAATTGGTCGAAAGGCCTGTCAGCGCTGTGAAATCTGAAAGCCAGGTGCCGCCGCCAAAGGTCTCGACCCGCAGTGGATGAATGCGCCCATCGACGGAGGTGAAGAGCGGGGTCAGTTCTTCTGGATAGGTCAGGTCTGGATAAACGCCTGGTGGCATGGTGGACTCGTTCAGAGTCATCACGATATCCGGCGCATCGCCCTGCGGTTTGCAGCTTATGGCGTCAAGGGGAATGGGCGCGATGGAAGCGCTTGGCGCGACCTCGATCAGCCCATGATAGGAATAGAGCTGCGGCAAATCGGCGAAGGAAGTCAGAAAGGACGAGAGCGCGAATTTGCGCTCGTTGAAGAAATCCGCATTCCGCCCGCTGAGCGGCCAAGCGCCCACCGCCAGAAGCCCGGCCGCGCAGGCCATCAGACCCATGCGGGGACGCAGCGCTAGGCGCCGCACCGCATCAGCGCGCCAGCTGACGAACACCAAAGCGGCGCTGGCGGCGAGGCCCGCGCCGACCAACAAGGCTTGGCGCCGATAGGCGGAGATGAAGAACTCCACGGTGGCGCTGTTGGAGAGATAAAAGGGCACATCGTAGACATGCAGGTTCATCGCCACGAGCGCGAATTTCGACCGCGCGGCGATAAAGGCGGAGATGAAGAGCAGGCTCGCAAGCGCGAGGCCGGTCCCCGGGCGCCCTAGTACGCTCGCCAGCAGGGCGGCAAGGCCAAGGTGAACGCAGATGACGGCGAAGAGGAGGGTAGGCTCGGGTTCGCCATACCAAAGGAACGCCACCCAGCCCAGAACAGCCGCCGTCGCGGCGGTCTGCCGCCAGAAGTAAGGACGAGCGCGGTCGGATGGTGAAAACAGGGGAGGAGCCCTTCTGGCGTGACAGGTTTGTGACACGTTCGCATGAAAGCAGTGCTTCTACAACGCGCGGCTCATGGGGATGACGGATGCAGCGTGCTTTCCCCTGCGCCTGC
>CANBVC010000225.1 GCA_947372795.1 Beijerinckiaceae bacterium | reverse complement strand
TAGGGCGTGTCTTCGGTCGCCTCGATGAAATTGCCCGCCGAATAGATCATGAAAAGACGCATGCGGCGGCCCTTCAGCTGGCCGCCCAGCAACAGCGTCACGTCAAAGTTCACTTCGTTCGAGGAAGCGCCCAGCGTGTCGCGCACCTTGCGCACGGCGCGCCCCACCAGCTGCGCGGCTGCGAACATTGACGACACCGTGGCTAACGATTCGAATTCGCCAGTATCGGGATTTTCAAGCCCGGCTGTCACATGGGAAATGACGTTCTGCGTCACCGAAAGATTGCCCGCAGTGGCGATCATCAACACGCGATTGTCAGGTTGTTCGAATGTATGCAGCTTGCGGAAAGTCGAAATATTATCGAGGCCGGCGTTGGTGCGGGTGTCGGCGATCATGACGAGGCCTTCACGCACCAATAGGCCGCAGCAATAGGTCATTATTAACTCCATTGAGGCGCATGCGCCTCAGGTTTGCATCTGCATGCTCGTCTGCCCAACAGAGACATTGACGCTCATGCTTTCACCGGACCCGGCCATTCTCGCGCCGCGTACGGGTGCTGCATACAGGTAATCGAGACCGCATGCGATACGAATATGATTTTCTAAAAGGCAGACGCCATTGGCCGGATCAAAACCGACCCATCCGAGTTTATCGATATAGGCCTCAGCCCAGGCGTGACCCGCCGTCTGGTCGACGACGCCATCGCTACGGAAAAAATGCCCCGACACGAACCGCGCCGGGACGTCAGAGCAGCGGGCGGCGGCGATGAATATGTGAGCGTAGTCCTGACAGACGCCACTACCAAGCTCCCACGCTTCCCCGGCGCTTGTGTGGACATCGGTGCTGCTGGTGTCGAAGGTCATGCGCCCACGGATCGCGACCATGAGCTGATGCATCTGATCGATCGTATCCGCGCGCTCGTTCGCGGCGGCGAGTTCGCGGATCAAAGGGCTGGGCGCACTGAGAGGTGTTTCGCGCAAAAAGACGAGCGGGTCAAAACGCTCCACAGAATTTCTCACGACGCCCGCCGTATCGTAAGTCTCGACGTCGCCTTCCACCGTAAGCGTCAGGGTTTCAAGAGGGCGATTTACCGTGAGCGTATGAGTGATATTTCCGAAGGGGTCTTCGCTTTTTTTCAGATGACAGTCGGCGTCACAATCGATGCGCCATGACAGTATGTGCTGCCCCTCGTGGGAGCGCGGCGTCATGCGAAGGATCTGGATCAGCGATTTCGGCGGCGTTGTGTAGACGTATCGCGTCTCATGCCTAACAGCGATGCGCATGTAGACCTCACGAAGGGAAATATTGTTCGGCGAGCATGCCGCTGAGGCGGTTGTTGCTGCTGATGAAGTCCGTCACGAATTCGTGCAGGCCGCGCTGGAATATTTCTTCCCGGCTAGAGTTGACGAGGGTCGCGTGGACGGATCGCGCGAGGCGTTGGGACGGGCCCTGCTGGCCATAGTGCTGCCCGATGAGATCGAGATACCGCGCAATGTTTTCATAGCAGGATACAAGCGAGCGGGGCATTTCGCTTCGCTGCACCAGCAGGTCCATGACGAGCCATGGTTTGACGCTTTCGCGATAGACCCAGTGATAGGCGGTCAAGGCGGAGACCGAACGCAGGATCGCGGTCCACTGGAAGTAATCGAGCGTGCCGCCAATTTCTTCTGATTGCGGCAGCAGCAAATGGTATTTCACGTCGAGAATGCGCGCGGTGTTGTCGGCGCGTTCGGCATAGAGTCCGATGCGGTTGAACCAGTAAGCGTCGTCACGCAGCATGGTGCGATAGGCGGCGCCGTCGAAATCGCGCGAGATCGCCTTCACGAAATCAAGGAAGCGATCGACCTCCTCGCGTGACATCGGGTTTTTCGGGTCGCGCTCGCTTTCGATCCGGCTCAGCTCCAGCCATGCGGCGTTGATGCTTTCCCACATTTCGAGGGTAAGCGCTGTGCGCACCGCTCGCGCTGCCCGCCTGGCATTGGCGATGCAATTGCGTATGGAGGATGGGTTTTCACGGTCGAAGGCCAGAAAATTGAAGACCGTATTCTGGTCCTGCTTGTCGTGCACTTTGCGGAACAGGTCGAGATTGCCCACAGCCGCAAGCGGGCTCACCCATTCGTTTCCATCACCGCCGTAGGCCTTGGGGAGTGTTGCGAGGCGAAGGGCCGCATCGATCATGCGGGCGGAAAAATCCGCTCGTTCGATGTAACGGGCGACCCAGAAAAGGTTCTCTGCGCTACGAGCGAGCATTGGCGAGCTCCATCCGTTTTAAAGCACGTTCAGAGCGGATCATGATGAAGGTCCTCGATCACCCAAGTGTCCTTCGTGCCACCGCCCTGGCTGGAATTGACCACGAGCGATCCTTCCTTCATGGCGACGCGCGTGAGGCCGCCGGGCGCCACGCGCATTCCATTTGCTCCCGACAGAACAAAGGGGCGCAGGTCGACGTGGCGCGGTCCCGTTCCAGCATCACAGAAGGTTGGGCAGGTCGAGAGTTGCAGGGTCGGCTGCGCGATATAATTCGCAGGGTCAGCCTTTATCTTGAGGGCGAATTCCGCGATCTGCTGCGCGGTGGCGTGCGGGCCGACGAGCATGCCGTAGCCGCCCGATCCATTGACCTCCTTCACGACAAGTTCGCTGAGGTGTTCAAAAACATATTTGAGCGAGTCCGCATCGCGGCAGCGCCAGGTCGGCACATTCTTCAGGATCGGCTCTTCGCCGGTGAAGAAGCGGATGATTTCGGGCATATAGGTATAGATCGCCTTGTCATCGGCGATGCCGGTGCCCACAGCGTTGGCGAGCGTGACATTGCCGTTGAGATAGGCGTTCATTAGGCCGGGTACGCCGAGGGCGGAGTCCGGGCGAAAGACCAGAGGATCAAGAAACTCATCGTCTATGCGGCGATAAATGACGTCGACGCGCTGCGGCCCCCGCGTTGTGCGCATGTAGACAATGTCGTCGCGCACGAACAGATCGCCACCTTCGACGAGTTCGACGCCAAGCCGGTCGGCGAGGAAGGAGTGCTCGTAATAGGCTGAATTATATTGCCCGGGCGTGAGCAGCACGGCGGTGCGATCGCCGGGCGCTGAAACTGGCGCAACCGATTTGAGGCAGCTCAGCAGGTCATTGGTGTAATTCTCTACGGGCGCGACGCGGTTGCGCATAAAAAGATCCGGCATCAGCCGCATCATCACTTCGCGGTTTTCCAGCATGTAGGAAACACCCGAAGGCGTACGCGCATTGTCTTCGAGGACATAGAAGTCCTTGTCGTCGACGCGCACGATATCGATGCCAGCTATATGAACCCAGATATCGTGCGGCGCGCGGAACCCCGCCATCTCCGGGCGATAGCAGGCATTGCGCAGGATGATGTCAGCGGGGACGACGCCTGCGCGGATGACGCTTTGCGCCCCATAGACGTCGGCGATGAACATGTTGAGTGCGGTGACACGCTGCTTGAGCCCAGCTTCCAGCCGGGTCCATTCGCTCTGGCTGAGAATGCGCGGAATGAGGTCGAAGGGAATCAGGCGCTCGGCGGCCTCTTTCTCTCCGTAAACCGCGAAGGTGATGCCGATGCGGCGAAACATGTGTTCTGCCTGTGCGCGGCGCGCTTCGAGCAATTCGGGCGGAGACGTTTCGAGCCAATCGTGGATGATACGATAGGGAGCTCGCAACACCCCGTCCGCGCCGGTCATTTCATCAAAGAAAGTCATCGTCCGCTCGCACGGCCCACCATTGGCCTTGCAATCAGAAAAGCAAGGAGCAGGCCAGCGCGACTATTCGGGGAAATCTGATGAAGTTTAGCGCTTGCTAGGGGTTAACGACGCCAAATGCGGCAGGCAACCAATTTTCGTGCTTAAAATTTAGGCTGCTGACTGCGCCGTATGCGCCTTAATATTGGGCAGGAGTGGCGGGTTGAGGCGCCACTCCCCTAGCGTAAACCCTTTGATATCAACCCACGAGGTTCCAGGTTTCCTTGGCGAAGAGATCCTCGACCGTCATCGGGCGGTTGATGATGCCCTGCGCCTGCGCATGGCCGATCAGGGTTTCAATGATCTTTCGGTTGGGCTCAATGCCATAGGGCAGGGGCTCGCCGGTGATCTCCATCACCCGCTTGTGCAGGCGGTCGGCGGCGTCGGGCTTCTCGATCTGGTCCGCCCTCAGCGCGTCCACATAGAGGCGCTTGGCCTGCGCGAAGGCCTCGAAGCAATCAGCGGCGATGCCGGGGTTGGCCTCGAGCACCTCGTCCTTGATGACGACGAGATGGTTGATGGGCCAGTGGCCGTTGTGCTTAAGGGCGGCGAGGCCGGTCTCCAGCGCATCGGGTATCAGAGGAACGATGTCGGGATGGTTCGCCTCAACGCCGATAGCGGCCACCAGCTCGCCGGAGATCAGCATCTCCTGCATGTTCTTGCCCGCCTCGATCGGCACGACATTGGCGGGGGCGACATATTCGGCGACATGCTCATCGCCGGAGAGAACCCAGGTCACCTTCGACAGGTCGACGCCGTACTGTGTCGCCAGAATGCCGCGCGCCCAGACGCCGGTCGTGACCGTGTAGCCGCGGTTGACGCCAACGCGCTTGCCTTCAAGATCCTTCGGCGAATGGATGCCTGCATTTTTGTTCACGAGAATGGCGCCATGGTGAAACTGGCGCACGATCGGCACGGGAATGGCGGTCAATTTCTTGCCGTGGGCCTTGGCGCAGATATAGGTCGTGATGGCGAGTTCGCAGATGTCGAATTCGCTCGCCCGCACTTCGCGGCGGAAGGCGGCGATCAGCGGATCAACCTCGATGAAGTCGAAGCTGAAGGTCTTGGGCTGAACCCTTCCATCCTTGAGCGCGATATTGGCGCCTTGCGAGCGGGTGACAGCAGTGAACTTGGGAAGGGCCATGGGACGCGTCGCTCCTGTTTTGCGTTTGAGCTGTTTTAGGAGGTTGCGCGGCCGCTGTGAAGCGGGGGGCTTTTACCTCCCCCGGTTTGGTTCCGGCTATTTCATCCGGTCGCTGATCTTCGCGATTCCTGCCTTGGCGCAGGCCGTGTCCTTTTCGCCGCCGGGTGCGCCGCTGACGCCAATGGCG
>CANBVC010000224.1 GCA_947372795.1 Beijerinckiaceae bacterium | reverse complement strand
TATGGGCTGCCGATCACAGTGACCAATTGCTCAAACAATTATGGTCCCTATCATTTCCCCGAAAAATTGATCCCGCTTATGATCGTGAAGGCTTTGGCTGGCGAGGCTTTGCCTGTTTATGGGCGCGGCGAAAATGTTCGCGATTGGCTCTATGTCGAGGATCATGCGCGCGCCATCAGGGCTGTATTCGAGAAGGCTGCGCCCGGCGCGACCTATAATGTTGGCGGACGGGCCGAGCGCAAGAATATCGACGTTGTGAAGGGCGTATGCGAAGCCCTCGACCATTTGCGTCCACGCACGGACGGCAAGTCGTATGCAGAACAGATTTCCTTCGTCTTAGATCGGCCCGGGCATGATTTTCGCTATGCGATCGATTGCCGCCGGCTGGAGGAAGATCTTGGCTGGAGGCAGACGGAAACATTCGAAAGCGGCTTGCGAAAGACTGTCGCCTGGTTCCTTGAGAATGAGGCCTGGTGGCGGCCTTTGCTGGCGCGTAGCTATGGTGGCGAAAGGCTCGGGTTGAAGGCGTCATGAGAGACATTCTGGTGACCGGCGGTTCGGGGCAGGTGGGCCGCGCTCTGCTGGCTGCCGCCGAGCACGATGGCTTCCGGTTCGTGGCGCCGACGCGTGATGAACTCGATCTTCTGCGCCCCGAAAATTTCGCCGGGATCCTGGCTGCACGTCCATGGGCCGCCATCATCAACGCCGGCGCCTATACGGCGGTGGACAAGGCTGAAACGGAAGTCGAAGAAGTATGGCGGATCAACGCGCTGGCGCCCGCCGTGCTCGCGCGCGAAGCTGCCAAGGTTAACGTGCCGCTCGTTCATGTCTCAACCGATTATGTCTTTTCGGGTCTCAGCGATCGCCCCTATCTCGAAGATGAGCGTGTCGCCCCGCTTGGCGTCTATGGCGCCAGCAAGGAGGCGGGCGAGCAGGGGGTTCGCACTGGCGGCGGTCGGTGCGTCATCCTGCGCGCGTCATGGGTGGTGAGCCCCTGGCGCAACAATTTCATCAAGACCATGCTGCGACTTGGCGCGGAGCGTGAGGTTCTGAGCGTCGTCGCAGATCAACAGGGATCGCCCACATCCGCCATTGACCTTGCCCACGCGCTTTCAACCATCGCGCGCACGCTTGCTTACGATGCTGCGGCGCCCACGGGCACGTTCCATTTCTCCAACGCTGGCGTAACGACCTGGGCGGATTTCGCTGCGGAGATTTTCCGTCTTTCGGCCGCGCGCGGCGGGCCAAGCGCCCGCGTCGAGCCGATCACGACGGCGCAATATTCAACAGCGGCGCGCCGCCCTGCCTATTCCTGTCTTTCTACCGAGCGCATCCAGAAGCTTTATGGCCTGACGCCGCGGCCGTGGCGGATCGCGATAGCTGACATCATCGACGAACTCATTCCACCGAGGACTTCATGAAGGGCATCATTCTGGCCGGCGGTTCCGGTTCGCGTCTGCATCCTGCGACGCTCGCAGTGAACAAGCAGCTCCTGCCCATCTACGACAAGCCGATGATCTATTATCCGCTGTCGGTTCTGATGCTGGCGGGCATTAAAGAGACCCTGATCATTTCTTCCCCGGAATATCTCGCCAATTACCAGAACCTCTTTGGCGATGGATCGGCGTGGGGCATCAAGATCTCCTACGCGGTGCAGCCCAAACCCGAAGGTCTCGCCCAGGCCTTCATCATTGGCCGCGAGTTTGTGGGAAACGATACTGTCTGCCTCATTCTCGGCGACAACGTTTTCCATGGCGCAGGGCTTGGCGCCAAGTTGAAATCAGCGGCGTCAAACCCTCGGGGCGCGACGGTTTTCGCCTATCACGTGGAAGATCCAGAGCGTTATGGCGTGGTAGCTTTCGATGCGGCGGGGCGAGCGTTGAGCATCGTTGAGAAGCCCGAGAATCCAGTCTCACCGTGGGCGGTCACGGGGCTCTATTTTTATGACAATCGGGTGCTCGACATCGCGGCGGCGGTGAAGCCCTCAGCGCGCGGAGAGCTGGAGATCACCGATATCAATCGCGCCTATCTTGAGCTTGGCGAGCTTGAGGTCGAGCGGCTTGGTCGCGGATACGCGTGGCTCGACACAGGAACGCATGACTCGCTTATCGAGGCAGGTGAGTTCGTCCGCACGATCCAGAAGCGTCAGGGCATACAGGTCGCCTGTCTGGAGGAGATCGCCTACGATCAGGGCTTCATAACCGCCGCGCAGGTTCGTGCGCGGGGCGAGCTGTTCGGCAAGACGGAGTACGGACGCTATCTCATGCGGCTCGTCAGGGAATGAGCGTGAGCTAATTCAATGCGCCAGCAGCATCGTCGCCAATCTTGTCCTGATCTGGTCGGCCAGGGTTTTGGCGTTGCGGATCTCGGCGTCGCGGGCGGCGCGTACGTTGGCGAAGCGATTGCTGCCGCGATCATAGTCCGCAAGCGAGATGACATAGCCTTCCGTCACAGGGGCGCCGCCCGTGATGGGGAGCAGCTTGTAGTCGGCGCGCACGGACAAGGAGTTGGCGGTTGCGCGCCCCGTGACTGTATCGACGAGGGCCGTTTGGCCAGCCTGCGTGAATGTGATCGCCAGCCGATATTTCGGGGTTGGCTGGTCGCCCGAACCATTGAGCAGAAAGCGCAGCTCTTCGGTCAGGTAGTGGCCGAAGCGACCCTGAACGGGGTCTATGGCGATTGATTGCATGTCTCCACGCAGATCGCTGCCCGCCTGCGGGGCGTAGATCGGCCTGAAACATCCGCCCAGCGCCAAGACAAGGCAGAGCGCCGCTGCGCCGCGCAAGGCGGCCCGAACAGAGCTGCGATCCATCAATATTACCCTTCGGTTCTTCAAGACCGCGCCAGTCTAGCAGCCTTGGCCTCGACTTCACAGGGCCTTCGCGCTTTCAGGGCTTGGGCTCACGCAGCGCTTCTTTCAGTATCTCCACTATGTCCGGTGGGAAAGAGAGCGCTTCGTTGACGTAGGCTTCGAGCTGCTCTCCACTGGTCGGCGAGAGGTCTGCGTGCATGCGCTCGGCCTCGCCGACGAATGCTGGGTCCCTCATCGTGTCCGCGAAAGCCTGCCGCAGCAGCGCCACGCGTTCGGGCGGCACGGAGGGGGAAACGGCGAAGGGGCGATTGATGGAGGCGAAGGCGAGGGCAAGAAGCCGCGATGCGGCCTCCTTTTTAGGGTCGCCCTTCACTAGATCGAGAAGCAGGGGCACATGTTCGGGCACATTGGGGTCCTTGCGTACGCCTAGCTGCGCCAGAAGATTGATCTTCGGCCGCACATCCTCCGGCACGCCAGCCATGTAGCTCGTGTAAGAGGTGACATTGCGGCCGTCGAGTTCGCCGCGCTGGATCGCGAGATCATATTCGCCTGCTCCCGTATAGCCGAGAATCACATGATACTTCGTGCCTGCCAGTGCGTTGAAGGCCCATGCGATCTGCGCAGGGCTTGAGCCAACGCCAGTGGCGCCGACGCGTGTGACATTATTTTTGGCGTCCTCCAATGTTTTGATTTTGGAATGCGGCCATGTGAGATCGACCGGGTTGCTCTGGCTCATGTCACCAAGCCAGTTGAGTTTTTTCAGGGAGACGTCCATCCCCGGTTCGCCCATCAATTCATGGATCACATTGCCCGAATTCACGTTGAGAATGACCGTGCCGTCATGTGGCGGCTTTCCCACGAGCATATTGAGCGCGCGCAGTCCCCCAGCGCCCGGCGCATTCTGCACGGTGACATTGGGTTGCCCCGGAATATGTCGACCGATGTGGCGCGCGAGCAGCCGTGAATAGGCGTCGATGCCGCCGCCGGGGTTGGATGGGATGAGAATGGTGACGACCTTGCCCGCGAAGGTCCCTTGCGCCATGGCCGGCGCAGCGGCGCAAAGCAGATAGAGGGCGAGCGCTAGGCGCGAATGATACATCATTCAGTTTCCTCCCGATATTTATTGCGCCGATTGCATACCCTAGCCGTAGTGCCGTCAACCCTTGCGGGTCACCTCGTGCGCCTGCTTGTCAATAGGCTATGACGCTGCGAAGATCTTGCAAAACAAGACCTCGGGGGGAACATGTTCGCACGCATCCTTAGCGCATTTGCCGCCCTCTCCATGACGATCGGCATGGCTCATGCGGATGCGGTGGCGGATTTTTACAAGGGTAAGTCCGTCCAGCTCGTTGTGGGTTATGGGCCAGGCGGCGGTTATGACGTCTATGCCCGCATCATCGCTCGTTATATCGGGAAATATATTCCGGGCGGCCCGTCGGTGGTGGTGGTGAATATGCCGGGCGCAGGGTCTCTGCGTGCAACGAATTTCCTTTATACGACTGCGCCAAAGGATGGCCTCACCATCGGGGCATTTGCGCGCGACATGCCCCTCATGGGCATTCTGGGGGGCAATTCGAATGTGCAATTTGATCCGCGCAAATTCACATGGCTCGGCTCAGCCTCAAGTTCCGCCAATGACTCCTATCTTCTTTTTGTGCGCAAGGATGCGGAAGCAAAATCCATCAAGGAAGCGACACAACCCGGCGGTCCGGCGATTGTGCTCGCTGGAACGGCGGAGGGCGCGACGGGTAATGACGTGGCGGTGCTGATGCGCGACACGATAGGGCTCAACGTCAAGGTGATCACAGGCTATCCCGATAGCGGCGCCATCTTTCTGGCGGTCGACCGCAAGGAGGTCGATGGCCGCTTCGTTGGCCTATCTGCGGTCAGTTCGTCAAAGCCCGAGTGGTTGAAGCCAGATGCACCAGTGCGCGCCTTTTTGCAATTCGGAAGAACGGACCGCAACAAACTGTTCCCTGAGGCGCCCACAGCACGCGAGCTCGCGAAGGATGATCGCTCTCGCGCGCTCATCGGCCTTGCAGAGCTGCCCTATCAGCTCTCGCGTCCGATGGCCGCGCCCCCCGGTGTACCGATGGATCGCGCCAAGGCGTTACAGGACGCCTTCATGGCCATGCAGACGGATGGGGAATACCTTAAGGAAGCAGAGCGGCTGGGCCTTGATGTGAGCCCTGTCGATGGCGCGCAGGCGCTCGCCCTCATCGAGAAACTTGCGGGTTCGCCAAAAGAGTTGCTCGAATATATGAAGAAGTTGCACAGCGAGAAGTAAGCAATTCAGGGTG
>CANBVC010000223.1 GCA_947372795.1 Beijerinckiaceae bacterium | reverse complement strand
TTACGAATGAGGTGCGCTACCAGCTGTGCCACTGCGGCGACACGAGCGCGTTCTACAGCAGCCTATTGAGATTTCCTACCCCTTTTTTCGCCTTTCCGAGCATTTTCAGCCGGAGCGAACTCTTCCGCTGACGTGCCGGTAATCGGCGCAGAAGCGGTCGATTCTGATCAACGGCGCCGCAGGGCGGGGGGATTTCAAAAGACCCCTCAGATTCGCGGTGCATCGGGACCTGGGTCGTCGGGGGCGACGATGGGCGGCAGGATTTCCGTGCGGCGCATGGGTTCGGCCTTGGCGGCGCGGCGGATGGCTGCGAGTTTCGCCAGCGCATCGTCCTGTGCGGCGGGAGCGGCGGCCTCAACCGGAGCTTCCTCCGCCTTGGGCTCGGTTGACGGCGCAGCGGGTTCAGGCGCAGGCGTCGGCGTGAACGCTTCAAGCGGTGTGGCCGCTGGCAGCGCCGGCGTGGACGGGCTTTCCAACGCGGGGGAGGCCTCTGCATGGGCGTGGGTTTCGGGGGCGGGTTCTACTGGCGCGCTCAGTCGTTCGGCCGGGGCCTGCCAGCGCAGGGCGTCGAGCTTGCCCGTGACGGGCGAGGCTGGCGACCACACATCGCTTGCGACCCCATCGGCGACCCAGGTTTTGTCACGCGGGGCGCGGCTGGCGCGGGCCAGCCATTCGCGCACCTTGCCATGGGCGTCGCCATCCATCTCCTCAAGGTCCGCCATCAGCAGGCACATGCGGGCGGTGGGGCGCGCGCCTCCCTCGATGAAGGGCGCCAGGGTGGAGCGGGCGAAGGCGAATTCGCGCGCATCGATGGCGGCCTGCGCGAGGCAGAGCGCAGATTCCGGATCCTGCAGGGCGATTTTGGCGAGGGTCTTGGCGCGGGCGAGGCGGTCGTGCGTCGAATCGCCGGGGCGCAAATCGAGATAGGCGTTGGCGAGATCGGGATGAGGCTGCGCCTTCCAGCTCGTCTCGATCAGCCGCGAGGCCCTGCGCAGATCGCCTCGTTTGCCAAGAAGCTGTGCGGCCAGCACGGCGGCGGGGGTGAGATCGGGCGCGAGCTCCACCGCCTCTTTTGAAAGGCGCAGGGCCTCAGCGGCATCCTGCGCGGGCAGGTCGAGCGCAATGGCGGTCTGAAGAACGGCGCGTTGGCGCCGCGCTGTAGGCTTGTCGATGCTGCGCTGGGCGAGGTTGGAGTCCAGCATGGAGAGCGCGCGCGGCCAGTCCTGCGCCGCGCAATGGTGTTCGAGCAGCGCCTGTCCGGCCCATGACACGGGCGCAATGCGATGGGCCTGTTCGGCGTAATGGTGGGCGCTGGCGGCGTCGCCGCGTCTTCTCGCCTCAACATGCAGGCCGCGCAGGCCCAAAACGCGCGTGTCGGGCCGGTCGACCATGCGGGCGAAGGCGCGCTCTGTCTCGGCCCGGTCGCCCGCCAATTGCGCCGCCTGTGCGCGCAGCAGCAGGGTCAGGCCATCTTCGCCCAGATATTTGCGCGCCGTGCGGGCGGCGCGCTGGGCGAGCGACACGTCGCCAGCGCCAGCCGCCACCATGCCACGGCTGAGCGCCTCATATCCTTTGTTGCGACGCCTCGCCCGGGTGGCGATGGACATCAGCGAGGGAATGCGCAGGACGAAACGCAGAAGGCCCCAGAATATCGTGAAAGCGATGGCCGCGAGCAGCACGCCCAGCAACGCCACCGCCACGGTGGTCTCATATTGCTGGCCGAGCCAAGTGACTGTGACTTCGCCGGGCCGGTCCGCGATCCAGGCGAAACCGGCGGCGGCGGCAGCCAGAATGATGAGGAAGGTGAGAAGCCGGATCATTGGGCGCCTTTCGATCGGGCGAGGTCCGCGACAGCGCCCGAAGCGATGGCCTCGACAGCCTCCTGCGCGGCGACCAGCTGACGCGCCGCCTCGCCGAAGGGGCGGGAGGCCTCGCGTGCGGGCTCAGGCAGTTTCGTCCAGACAGCAAGCGCCTGCGCCGCCGCCCCGCGCGTGAGCGCGGCCTCGATGGTTGCGCCAAGCGCAGCCGGGTCTTGGCCAGAGGCCTCGCCTATGGGGCGCACATGGATGACGCGCGCGGCGCTCGATTTCAAACGGTCAAGCCAGCCCTGTCCAGCCTCCTCTGGCTGGGCGGCGTCCAGCGCGGCGCGGCTTTCTTCGGCCCAGAGGCGCGAGAGGCTGCGCGCCGTGGGTGCGCCCGTTTTGGCCACCGCCTGCAGGGGCGCAAGTTTCTCGGCATCGGCGCCAAGCGCAGTTGCGGAAGCGAGGGCGGGCTCGAACGGCGCGCCCTGATCGAGCGCCCGGCCAATGGACTGTGCGATGATAGCCAGACCAGCTGCTTCGCTGCGTCGCGCGATCGAGGCTATAGGCGCCTCGCGTAATTCAAGGGCGGTCAGGCGCTTTTCGAGCGGCTGCAGATCGACCGGTGGCGGCAAAGGCCTTGCGCTTGCGTCTGCCGCGCGGCGGGCTGTCTGCAGGGCGTTGGCGGCGTTATCGCCTGTGGTCCTGAGGGAAGCGTCAAGGGCCGAGACGCGGTCGTTGAGCGCGCGCAGTTCAGCGGGGTTCACAGCAGGGGCGGCTGTCGTGGCGGTGGCGGGGCGCTGCTCCAGAGCCGCGATCCGCTTTTCCATGGCGGCGAGCTGCTCGGCGGAGCTGGCGAGGGCCCCGCTTGCCCGCAGTCCCGCTATGTCGGCGCGCAAATCATTGATTTCGCTTGTGGCGTTCTGCGCCTGAAAGGCCCCGAAAAGGCCGGAGCCCAAGCCTATAGCGCCCAGCAGCACGGCGCCAGCCAAGGGCAGACGCTGCGCTGGGGCTGGCTCTTGCGGTGGGAGGCTAGGTGCGGGCTCCGCACCGTCCCGCGTCTCGACGACGGGCTCCGATGTCGCTTCTGGAGCTGGCGCAGGTTCGGCCTCCGGCTGCGCGGGGGGCGCCGCTTCCAGGGCCTCGCCCTCGATCACGGGCGGAACGCGGCCTGCTTTGGCGCGCTTGCGCGGCGTTGGTGTGTAGAGCGGGTCGGTTTCTTCAGCCGCCATGAATGAAGTCTCCTAAGCGCGCCCAACGGGGCTGCGCTCCAGCATTGGATGATCCGATCAGGCGCCCTTATGCCCCAGCGCATCAGCGATGGCGATGGTTCGTTGGGCTATCTGCTCATGCAAACGCTCGACCATTCGTCCCTCAAGTGCGATCACGCCCGAATCCTGCGCGCCAGGTTCCGCGAAGGCGGCTATGACCTTGCGTGACCAGTCGATTTCGTCGCTGCTCGGGGCGAAGGCCTCATTGGCCGCCTGAATCTGGCCGGGGTGGATCAGGGTCTTGCCGTCCATGCCAAGATCGCGCCCCTGCTCGCATTCGGCCCGCAGGCCCGAGCCGTCCTCAAGATCGCCAAAGACGCCATCAAGAATATCCACGCCATAGGCCCGCGCCGCCGCGACGCAAATGGCGAGATAGGGCAGCATCGTGGCTCGGCCTTTCGTGAGGCGCCCGCGCGTATCTTTGGCAAGGTCGTTGACGCCCATGACCAAAGCCGAGAGGCGCGAGGTGGGGTCAGCCGCCGTGCGTACGATGGAGTCTGCATTTAGAATGGCGACGGGCGTCTCCATCATGGCCCAGATCCGCAGGCTCTCGGGCGCGCCCGCGTCTCGTAAATCCTTGGCGGCGCGCATGATCTCGCCGGGCGTGCCGACCTTTGGCAGCAGCACGGCGTCGGGTCGCGCGGCGGCGAGAGCCATCAGGTCGTCATGGCCCCACTGGGTGCTAGTCGCGTTCACCCGCACCACGATTTCCCGGGGTCCATAGCCCCCCTCGCGCAAGGCGGCGACCACCTGAGCGCGGGCGCTTTCCTTGAGCGCGGGCGCAACGGCGTCCTCAAGATCGAAGATCAGCACATCTGCAGGCAGATTGCGGGCCTTTTCGAGGGCGCGGGCGTTGGAGCCGGGCATATAGAGCGCGCTGCGTCGAGGGCGGATCGTCATTCGAATCCCCTGAGGATGCCAATCGCCACAGTACCGGCGCGGCGGCCCCCTGTCATCTGAGCCGGAAGAAGGGTTTTTTCAAGCCTCTCGCAAAGCTGTGGGTTGCAAGCGCCGCCCCGGGCGCTATGAGTCTCCTGCACCGAAGGATATCCCATGGCGAACCCCGACGCGCAGACCCCTGACCTTGAGATCTTCCCGCAGAAATTGCTGAGCGGCTACCGTTCCTTTCTATCCGGACGCTTCCTCAGCGAGCAGCAGCGCTTCCGCGAGCTTGCAGAAGCTGGGCAGAAGCCCTCGGTCATGCTGATCGGTTGCTGCGATTCGCGCGTCTCTCCCGAGGTGATTTTCGACGCGCGGCCGGGCGAGATCTTCGTTGTGCGCAATGTCGCCAATCTCATGCCGCCCTATGCGCCCAATGATGATCTGCATGGCACATCGGCGGCGCTAGAATTTGGCGTCATGGGCCTGCGGGTAGAGCATATCGTGGTCATGGGCCACGCCCAGTGCGGGGGCATTCGCGCCTATGCGGAAAACGACGCCGACCCCTATTCGCGGCCTCTTTCGCCGGGCGATTTCATCGGAAAATGGATGTCGCTCATCGAGCCCGCCGCAAAACGCATCGGCCCCATGAGCGAGCCCTTTGAAGACTATTTGGAGCGGTTGGCGCGTGAGGCGGTGATCCAGTCGCTCGCCAATTTGCGCACTTTCCCTTGCGTGCGCATTCTCGAGCAAAAGGGGCGGCTCAAACT
The DNA here is from genome assembly GCA_947372795.1 of Beijerinckiaceae bacterium. GTDB lineage: Bacteria > Pseudomonadota > Alphaproteobacteria > Rhizobiales > Beijerinckiaceae > Terripilifer. The sequence goes on along the minus strand of CANBVC010000223.1, from coordinate 410 downwards.
GCATGGCGCCTTCTTCGGCGTTGCTGATGGACGCTTGCTCGTGCTCGATGAATCCACTGGCCAGTTCAGCAAGGTGGCGGGCGACGAGCATGCGGCCGCCTTCAGCGAACCGAGGTTCTAGGACTGATGTTCAAGCGCCTTTACGATTGGACCATCTCGCTCGCCGCAAGCCCGCGCGCCACTTTTGCGCTGGCGGTCATCGCTTTTGCGGAAAGCTCTTTCTTCCCCATCCCGCCCGATGTGCTGCTTGCGCCCATGGCCTTGGCGCGGCCCAAGCGCGCGTTTTATTACGCGGGCGTGTGCACGCTCGCTTCCGTTCTGGGCGGGATGCTGGGCTACGCCATCGGCCATCTGCTTTATGACACGGTGGGCCAGTGGCTCATCAATCTTTATCATTACGCCGAGAAGGT
>CANBVC010000222.1 GCA_947372795.1 Beijerinckiaceae bacterium | reverse complement strand
GCTCTGTTCGAAATCATGTCGGGTCTGCCGGTGACGATCCGTCTGCTCGATCCCCCGCTGCATGAATTCCTGCCGCATACAGATTCGGAAATCGACGAAGTCGCAAAGGCGATGGGCGCGAGCCCTGAGAAGCTGAAGCGCCGCGCGGCCGAGCTGCATGAGTTCAATCCCATGCTGGGCTTCCGTGGCGTTCGCATCGCCATCCGCTATCCCGAAATCGCCGAAATGCAGGCGCGGGCCATTTTCGAAGGCGCGGTTGAGGCGGGCCGCAAGACCGGCACGCCGGTAACCGCCGAAATCATGGTTCCTCTGGTGATGACGCTGGCCGAGCTTGATCTCATCAAGGCTCGCATCGTCGCCATGGCGGAAGCGGTGGCGAAGGAAAGCGGCGTCACTGTGCCCTATCACATCGGCACGATGATCGAACTGCCACGCGCCGCCCTGATGGCCGCAGATATTGCGAAGACGGCGGAGTTCTTCTCCTTCGGCACCAACGATCTCACCCAGACGACGCTCGGCATATCGCGCGACGATGCGGCTTCCTTCCTTGGCTTCTATACGCAGAAGGGAATCCTTCCCGCCGATCCCTTCGTCACGCTGGATCAGGACGGCGTGGGCGAGCTGGTGAAGATCGCGGCCGAGCGTGGGCGCGGTGTGCGGCCCGACATCAAGCTTGGCATCTGCGGCGAGCACGGCGGCGACCCGGCCTCCATCGCCTTCTGCGAGAAGACGGGGCTCGATTATGTCTCCTGCTCTCCGTTCCGCGTGCCCATCGCCCGCCTTGCTGCGGCGCAGGCGGCGCTCGGCAAGAAGGCGACGAGCACGGCCTAACGCATGACCTTGCGTCATTCTGGCACTACCGGGCGTCCCGCCCGGTAATCGCTCCGTAAGCATGATCACGCATGAGTGGTTCAGCTTGGTCTGTGTCCCTTCCGCAGCCCGGCGCGTGTGTTTGTTTTGGCGCGTTCTCTTCATGCGAAGCTTCACTCCCTTCGCATGGAGAGGCCATTAATTGCGTGAGGTTGCGTTGTTTTGCTCGCGTCTTGCTCTGGGCCTTTTCCTGTCCGTCGTCGCGAGCGCCGCTTATTCCCAGACGCCCATCATCCTCGCAAGCCTCGCCATTGGCGAGCCAGACGATTTGAAAATGGGATGGGACGAGGCTGAGCCCCGCGCTGACCTTAAGGCCGGCGCCGCCCAGTTTCCTGTTCTCGATAGCAGCCGCAAGGGCGATCCACTCGTCTCGCTGCGGCCCGCCTTTGAGACGAACCTGCGCCGCTATGACGCCTCGCGCGGCCTTTGATGCGGCCATCAACATTCGCTGGACATTCGCTGTCCTAGTCTCTATCTAATGCTCCAATCGAGTATAAGGGGACTCTCGCCAGATGAGGCGGGGTTTTTTTGAGGCCACTTATACTCAAATGGAGCATAATAGGAGGGCGTGATGACCGCTTCGAGCCTTGTTCTGGACCGTCCCGCTCAGCAAGCAGCCGCGCCGTCCGCGCGCTATCCCATATTGCCCCGACCCGATCTTTCGTGGACGCCCGAGGTCGAGCGCGAAACCGCCCATCTTTATGAAAAGGTGAAGGCGGTCATTCCCCCGGTCGAATGGCCCTTTCATGCGCCCTATGTGAAGGCGATAAACGACCTCAAGAAGGTCCGCAACGCCGTCATTTTGGCGCATAATTACCAGACTCCCGAGATCTACAATTGCGTCGCCGACGTGGTTGGGGACTCGCTCCAGCTCGCGCGCCTCGCGGCCACGTCCAAGGCCGATGTCATCGTGCAGGGCGGCGTCCATTTCATGGCTGAAACCTCGAAGCTCCTCAGCCCCAATAAGACAGTGCTGATCCCCGACAGCAAGGCGGGCTGTTCGCTCGCAGCCTCGATCACCGGCGCCGACGTGCGCGCCCTGCGCGCCGCCTATCCGGGCGTGCCGGTGGTTGCCTATGTGAACACGTCCGCCGAGGTGAAGGCCGAGGTCGATATCTGCTGCACCTCCTCCAACGCCCTCAAGGTGGTCGAGAGCCTCGGCGTCGACCGGGTGCTTTTCCTGCCCGACCGTTTCCTCGCCCAGAATGTGCAGGCTCAGACCAAGGTGCAGATCATCGCCTGGACGGGCGCTTGCGAAGTGCATGAGCGGTTTACGGCCGAGGAACTTCTGCGCGTGCGCGCCGATGATCCCTCGATCAAGATCATCGCCCATCCCGAATGCCCGCCCGAAGTCGTAGAAGTCTCGGATTTCTCCGGCTCGACCGCCGCGATGATCGACTATGTGAAGCTTAACAAGCCCGCGCGCGTGGTGCTCGTCACGGAATGTTCGATGGCCGATAATGTCGCGGCCGAGACGCAGGGCGTGACGGAATTCGTTCGCCCCTGCAATCTGTGCCCGCACATGAAGCGCATCACTCTTCCCAAGATCCTCGATAGCTTGCTGACGATGGGCGAAGAGGTTCTGATCGACCCGGCCATAGCGGACCGCGCCCGCGCCAGCGTTCAGCGCATGATTGATCTGGGCTGACAGGCTTTTCGGGCAAGAACGTTTCGTCTTGCACCCCTTGCCCGGCGGGCTCAAAACAGCCATGTTCGACACAGCATATGCCGGCTGTTGCGCCGGTTGGCCGTCGAGCTTGCTCGCGGCGCCCGATCAGAAAGACGGTTCAGGTGTCGTCCAGATTTTCGTTTCCCTCCCTCCGCAAGGCCATGGCCCTGACGCTGGCCTTTGGCGCGTCGGCGATGGCCGATGGCGCTAGCGCCCAGACGCGGCGCCCGCTCGCCGTGGCCTCGGCCTTTGAGGTGAGCTCCAGCCCGTCGGGCAACTACCTTGCCGCGCTCATTGCGGGGGCCGATCGTGACACGCTGGCCGCCTCGACCTTTTTCCGCGAAGCGCTGCGGTTCGACCCGCGCAATCGTGAATTGACCGAGCGCGCCTTCATCGCCTCGCTCTCCAACGGCAATATGCGCGAGTCCTTCGCCCTCGCCGACCGCATCCTGAAAACCGATCAGAAGAACGGGCTCGCCCATCTGGTGCTGGCGACCCGCGCCATCCAGAACAAGCAATGGACGGCCGCGCGTGACTCTCTCAATAAGTCCGGGGGCGGACGCCAGCGCGATATCACCGCCATCCTGCTCAACGCATGGACCTATGCGGGGCAGGGGGACGGCAAGCGCGCGGTGGAAATGCTGGACCGCATCAAGGATGATCGCTTCGCTGGTTTCCGCGATTATCATGCGGGCCTCATCCTCGACCTTCTCGGCAATGTCCCCGAAGCAAGCAAGCGGCTGAAATCCTCCTACGAGGGTGAGAAGACGAGCTTGCGCGTAGTGGATGCCTATGGGCGTTTTCTGGCGCGCCGGGGCGATCGTGAACAGGCCAAGCAAGTCTATCAGGCCTTCGACCGTCTCTTGCCGCGCCATCCCATCATTCGTGCGGCCCTGAGCGCGCTAGACGCCAACAAGCCGCTGGAGCCCCTGGTGCGCAGCGCGGCCGGTGGCGCGGCTGAGGTGTTCTATGGTCTGGGCGCCGTCGGCGGCCAGCAGAATGACTCGCTCGCCGCCATGATCTATTTGCGCATGTCGCTGCATCTTGAAGCCGACAATGGCCTCGCCATCGTCACGCTGGCCGATATTTTCGAACGGCTGAAGCAATATGATCGCGCGCTCGATCTTTATGAGATGGTCTCCGGGACGTCGCCTCTGCGCGCCAATGCACAGATCCAGTCCGGTCTGATCCTCGAGGCCATGGGGCGCTCGGATGATGCCTTGCAGCAGCTCAAGGGCATCGTCGCCGAACAGCCGAATGATATCGAGGCGCTGACTGCGCTGGGTAATCTGCAGCGCACGCGCAAGGACTATGTCGATTCAGCCGCGAGCTATACGCGCGTCATCGATCAGTTGAAGCCGCCTGCACGTGGCGACTGGACGCTCTTTTACTTCCGCGGCATCGCCAACGAGCGCTCAAAGCAGTGGCCGCTTGCGGAAGCTGATTTCAAAAAGGCGCTGGAGCTTTTCCCTGATCAGCCGCTCGTGCTGAACTATCTGGGTTACTCCTGGGTCGACCAGAATGTGAACCTCGAAGAGGGCCTGCGCTTGCTGCGCCGCGCCGTTTCGCTGCGTCCTGACGATGGTTACGTCATCGACAGTCTGGGCTGGGCGCATTTCCGTATGGGCCGCTATGAGGAGGCCCTGCGCGAACTTGAACGGGCGATCGAACTGAAGCCGGGAGACCCCGTCATCAACGATCACCTCGGCGACGCCTATTGGCGTATGGGCCGCAAGCTGGAAGCGCATTTCCAGTGGAACCACGCGCGCGACCTCAAGCCCGAGCCCGAAGATCTCGAGCGCATTCTCAAGAAGGTCGACAAGGGCCTTGAGGATGAGCCAAAGCCTGCTTCCGCCGAGGCGGACGCCAAGAAGAATGGCGGCTGAGGGGCCGCCCTTCATGCTGATCGAACGCGCGCGCGCCAAGATCAATCTCACCCTGCATATCGAAGGGCGCAGGCCGGACGGCTTGCACGACCTCGAAAGCCTCGTGTGCTTTGCGGGCGTCGCGGATGCGCTGCGTCTTGAGCCGGGCCCATCGCTAAGTCTCGTCATGCATGGGCCAACGGCTATTGCTGCGGGCGGTGGCGATGACAATCTGGTGCTGCGCGCCGCGCGCCATCTTTGCGCTCTTGCGCCGGGCCTGACCACGGGCGCCTTTCATCTTGAGAAGCTTTTGCCGGTGGCTGCGGGCGTTGGTGGCGGTTCTGCCGATGCTGCGGCCGCCTTGCGGCTGCTGGCGCGCGCCAATGGCCTTGCGCTCGACGATGCGCGCGTGATGGAAGCCGCGCGTGTGACGGGCGCCGATGTGCCGGTCTGCGTGGGATCACAAGCGCGCATGATGCGCGGCGTCGGGGCGGATCTCGGCCCTGCGCTTCGGCTGCCGGCGCTTTTCGCGGTGCTGATCAATCCCGGCGTGCCAGTTGAGACGAAATCCGTTTTCGCGCGCATTGGCCTTGCGCCGGGCGAGCTGTCCGGCGACAGCGCTCATCCTTCGATCCCCGATGGCGCTTCTTTCGATCAGTTGCTGACGCTTCTGCGCAAGGGCCGCAACGATATGGAAGACGCTGCGAGCGTGGTCGCTCCCGTCATCGGATCGGTCATCGC
>CANBVC010000221.1 GCA_947372795.1 Beijerinckiaceae bacterium | reverse complement strand
CGAGCAGCGGGATCGACTTGGGATCCGGTGGCGCCGGCTGGTTGGAGATGAAGGCGAAGATATCCTCCAGGTCTTCGTCAGAGAGCACCTTCTTGGAGAAGGGAGGCATTGGCCCGTTGGTCGCCCGCACGAAGTTCATGACTGCTTCAAGCGGCAGTTGTGTGCGGGCGAGCCGCGGCCCGGCATTGCCGCCTTGACCTTCCCAACCATGGCATTGCCAGCAGCCATTCTTGCCGAAGGCGACTCTGCCTTTTTCTGCTGACGCTGCGAATGCGCCGGTTGCGGACAGGAGGATTGTCGCCGCGGCTGCGGTGATGAGTTTCATGTTGCGCATCGAATCGTCTCCCTCAGCGAGGCTGTGTCCAAACATTGAGAAGGGCGGGTCGGCCGGACTTCACGACAGCGACGGCTTCCTTGATGGCGGGGCCGAGCTGCGCGGGATCCTTGATCGGGCCTTTCGCCCACCAACCCATGGATTCGGCGAGCTTGTGATATTCGATGTCAGGGTTCTCGATACAGGTGCCGATCGGGCCCATGTCCTCGCCATAATTAGCCTTGCGGTTGCGGAAGTTCGCGAGACGCTGGACGTGCATGACCTCCTGATGCCATGCGCGATTATTGTGCATGACCGAAAGCAGGGGGATCTTGTGTTTGGCGGCGGTCCACAACACGCCGGGCGCGAACATCAAGTCGCCGTCCGACTGGATCGAAACCGAGAAGCGGCCAAGTTCCTTGTTGGCGAGGGCCGCGCCCACGCTGGCGGGTGCGCCATAGCCCACGCCATAGCCGCCCGACTTGCCAAGCCACTGGTGATGTTTCTCGATGGGCCAGAGGCGCGCGGGCCAATTGCTCACATCGCCTGCCGAGGACACCAGCGACCAGTCGAGATCCTTGATCTGGCCGTAGATCTCCATACACAGGCGCGCCGTGCTGATGGGGCTGGAATCCCAGCCGAACACAGCCGCCTGCAAGTCGCGCGCGCGGATGTCGGCATGGGCTTTCTTCGCCTTGTCGACCCGCGCCGCAATAACGCTGGCGCGCTCTTTCGTAATGGCGGACTTCACAGCGTGGATCAGCGAAGGCAGCGTCGTCTCAGCATCCGCCGCCATATGCACGTCCACTGTCTGGAAGCGCTGGAAATCCTGATAATTGGACTTCGTCAGGAAATCGATCGAGGTGATGCTGATCATCTTCGTCTGGGGCTTCACGCGCGATGAGTTGAAGCCGATTCCGCCGTTCTCGCCATTGTCGGTGAAACTGTTCACCGTGCCCCAGAAATCCGACAGCTCAAGTCCAATGACCACATCGGCGCCAGCGACTACACCAGCCGGACGATAGAGATAGTGGGTGTTGGGGAAGTTCATGCGATTGCCCTGATCGACGACCGAGCATTGCAGAAGTTCGGCGAGTTCGACGAGCAGCTTCACCCCGTTGGGCGTGCGCGCGCAACGATCCGCCACGATGACCGGATTCTCCGCCTCCACGAGAAGACGCGCGGCTTCTCGCACCGCGTTGCTGTCGCCCTGTGGCGGCGCCGTCGGCACATAGCGCGGAATATACAGCTTTGCGCCATGGTCATGGATGGGTTCTTGCTGGAGCCCGGCGTCGAGCGAAATCGCGACCGGCCCATAGGGCGGCGTCATCGCGATCTTATAGGCTCGCACCATGGATTGACCGAAGTGCTGCAGCGATGTGGGCGTATCGTCCCATTTCGTGTAGTCGCGCACGATGGCGTTGATGTCCTGCGCGGCGTGGAAGGTGGGCACGCCGGGCGGGCGAGCGGCGGCGTCGTAATCATTGCCGCCGATGATGATCACGGGCACACGGTCGCAATAGGCGTTGTAGATCGCCATCGTCGCATGTTGCAGGCCAACGGTGCCATGCACCATGGTGAGCAGCGGCTTGCCGGACGCCTTGAAATAACCATGGGCGATGCCGACGCCCGATTCCTCGTGCATGCAGCTGATATATTCCGGCGACTTGTTCTCACCGTAGTCGATCATGGACTCATGCAGCGCGCGGAAACTCGAGGCGCAATTGGATGGCGCATATTTGATGTCGAGCGTCTTGATGACGTCGATCATATAATCTGAACCCGGCTTGCCGCCGATCCGCGAGAGTTCTTCTGGCGGCTGGGTTTCGGCCGCGATTGTCTTCGTCGTCGGGGGTAGGGCCGATGGCGTGTGATGTGGGGCCGCGACCTCAGCCTGCGCTGGCGCGCTCGCCTGCGTCAGCGCAGGCGTTACGCCCGCCACCGCTGCGCCGGTTAGAAATCTGCGACGATCGAAGCCGTCCTTGCCGTTCAGGTCTGTCATAGCCTGCTCCTCCATATTTCGTTATGGGCGATTAAAAGCGCGATGAGATGTGGGACATTGTGGCCACTGGGCCGCGTCATGAATCATGCGAACGCTCGCGATGGCGTCTGAATCTGGTCCCCCCTCACGGCTTCTTCACGAAACCTTGATCGCGATGATATACGTGCGGCGCTGTCGGGCAAGAGGCGTTCGGCCGGAAACTTAGCTTTTTAAGAGAAGTATCAGGACCATCCAATGAAGCAGTCAGGCGCGCTAGTTCTGTTCTCCGGTGGGCAGGATTCCACAACCTGTCTCGCCTGGGCGCTTGATCGGTTCGATCACGTGGAGACGCTCGGCTTTGATTACGGTCAGCGCCATCGCATCGAGCTTGATTGCCGCGAGCGGCTGCGCAGCGCCCTCGCGGGCATGAAGCCGCATTGGGCGAGCCGGCTCGGCGAAGACCACACAGTCGAGATCGGCGCCATCGCGCAGGTCTCGCAATGCGCGCTTACGCAGGACGTTGAGATCGGGATGGCGGAAAACGGTCTGCCCAATACCTTCGTGCCCGGCCGCAACCTCATCTTTCTCACTTTTGCAGCGGCGCTGGCCTATAGACGCGGGCTCCGGCATATCGTGGGTGGCATGTGCGAGACGGATTTTTCCGGTTATCCCGACTGCCGCGACGACGCTATCAAGGCCATGCAGGTCGCGCTCAACCTTGGCATGAACCATCGCTTCGTTCTCGAGACGCCATTGATGTGGATCGACAAGGCGCAGACCTGGACCCTCGCGGAGGAGATCGGCGGGGCGGCGCTGGTTGACCTCATCCACCGCGAAACCCATACCTGCTATGTGGGCGAGCGCGGTGCATTGCATGACTGGGGCCATGGCTGCGGCGTCTGCCCGGCCTGTAAGTTACGCGCCGACGGCTTTGCTCGTTTCATGGCCGCGAAATCCGTCTGACCTCTCGCCTCGTATCAACTGGGTTGAAGAGGCGAGATATGACGAAGCGAGTGGCGATCATCGGGTCTGGAATGGCGGGGCTTGCGGCGGCGCGTGTGCTGCGCGATGCGGGCCTGACCTGCGTCATCTTCGACAAGAGCCGGGGTCTTGGCGGGCGCATGGCGACGCGCCGCACGGGCGATCTGGCCTTCGATCATGGCGCGCAATATTTCACGGCGCGCGGCCCGCGCTTTACAGCGCTGGTTGAACAATGGCGCGCGGATGGCGTGGCGGCTGGCTGGTTTGACGACGCCATCGTGGGCGCTCCGGGCATGACCGCCCCCGCCCACGCCATGGCGCGGGGCTTTGAAACAGTCATGGGGTGGGAGGTGACGAGCCTCAACCGCGAGGCCTCGGGCTGGCGCCTTCACGCAGGGGATGATTCGCATGGGGCCTTTGACGCCGTCATTGTCGCGATACCGGCCCCGCAAGCCGCGCCGCTTCTTGAGACCGGTGGCGTCTCCTTTCCCGAACTCTCATCTGTTGCTTACGCGCCCTGTCTCGCCCTGATGCTGGCCTTCGACAAGCCCCTCGCTTTTGCAGGCGTCAGCCTTCGTTTCGAGAGCGGCCCCATCGCGTGGATCGCCCATAATTCTTCCAAGCCCGGCCGCAGCTCGGACAGGCAGACCTTCGTCGTTCATGCCGGCCCTGATTGGTCGCTGGCTCATCTGGATGAAACACCCGAAGCGATCCTCGCGAAACTGTCGCCTTTGGCGCTCGAATTGATCGGCGCAAAAACGGCGCCCGCTTTCGCCACCGCTCATCGTTGGCGCTATGCGCTCGTGCAGAAGGCAGTGGGCGCGCCGTGTTTGTGGGATGCGCAGGCGGGCCTTGGCGCCTGTGGCGATTATTGCCTTGGCCCACGTGTCGAGGCCGCTTTCGATAGCGGCGAGGCCATGGCGCTAAGGCTTCTGGAATCATGGGGCCAGCATGTCTCAGCCTGATCCCGCCCTGACCGTTTATTACGACGGCGCCTGCCCTCTCTGCCGGGCCGAGATCGGCCATTACAACGCGCAGAAAGGCGCCGGCGCCATCTGCTTCCTCGACGTCTCGGCGCCGACTGACGCTCTGCCAGATGGCCTCACGCGAGAGGCGGCCCTGTCGCGCTTTCATGTCCGATTGAGCGATGGGCGGGTGGCTTCAGGCGCAGCCGGCTTTGTCGAAATCTGGAGAGTGCTGCCGCGCTGGCGCTGGGCTGCGCAGCTCGCGAGCCTGCCGGGTGTGACTTTCGCGCTCGAAATAGCTTACCGGCTGTTTCTCCCGATCCGGCCCTATTTGTCGAAGGCTTTCGGAAAACTAAAATCATGAGCGCGCTTCAACCCGTTCAGTTCTCCTCCCTGCCACGTGAAGGCGTTGCGGTCGTTTTCGGCGCCAGCGGTGGCGTTGGCGCTGCGCTTGTCGAAAACCTATCGGGGGGTGATGGTTTTTCGCATGTGGTCGCCTTAAGTCGGCGCAGCGATCCTTCTTTCGATCTTACAGACGAAGCCAGCATCGCGCGCGCCGTGGCGGCCGCGTCCCAACTTGGCGAATTACGCCTCGTCATCGACGCCACCGGCTTTTTGCATGATGAGACGCAGGCGCCCGAGAAGTCCCTACGCGACCTTGACGCGGGCAAGCTTGCCCGCGCCTTCGCGCTCAACGCCATCGGTCCCGCCTTGTTGATGAAACATGTGCTGCCCGCGCTTGCGCCCACGGGCAAGTCCGCCTTCGCCACTCTATCGGCGCGCGTTGGCAGCATAGGGGATAATCATCTTGGCGGCTGGTATGGCTACCGCGCATCAAAGGCGGCCTTGAATCAATTCGTGCGCACGGCGGCCATTGAACTGAAGCGTCGTCGGCCGTTGGCGCTTTGCGT
>CANBVC010000220.1 GCA_947372795.1 Beijerinckiaceae bacterium | reverse complement strand
ATCTTCCGCACAGCGGGCCATTCGCGCATCCCCGCCTATGGCGACACGCTAGATGATCCGCGCGGCATGGTGCATATCCGCGACTTCATGGATTTTCTGGCGAAGGTCGCGGAGTCCAGTAACGGAACGAAGCCGGCCAAGCTCGCTGGCCTCAATGGCGTCGATCTGACGACGCCGCTTTCGCTTGCTCGTATTTTGCGTCCAGTGCTGTTCGCGCCGCCATCCATGCCTGCGCTCGATCTTCTTGTGAAGATGCAGGCGATGCGTACGCATATCGCTCTCGTCATCGATGAATATGGCGGCACCGATGGGCTCGTCTCCATTGAGGATATTGTCGAGACCATCGTGGGCGATATTGAGGACGAGCATGACCTAGAGGAGGCGCCGTTAATCGTGGCGGCTCCCGATGGCGGCTTCATCGTCGATGCGCGTGCGAGCCTCGAAGAGGTGTCGCGGGCGCTTGCTGAGCCTCTTGAGTCATTGGTTGACCTTGAAGAGGTCGATACGATCGCCGGCCTTGTTTCCGCTCTGGCCAGCCATGTGCCTGCCCGTGGCGAGATCATTCGCTTGGGTGAAAGTCTTGAATGCGAAGTGCTGGACGCGGATCCCCGGCGCGTGAAAAAGATTCGTATACGCAGATCAGGCGCTGGCGCCGCCAAAGATATTTGAAACGAGCATATCGCCGAACCCCGGCATTGATGACGAGATGATTTGAGATGGTGTTCGTTGACCGCATCATACTGTCCTCTGGATGGCGCCGGCGCGCGATTGGCTTCACCGCTGGAAGCGTGGGCGCCTTCGCCTTGGCGCCGTTCGATTTCTTTCCAGCGCTCGTCGTTCCAATGGTCTGCGCCGTCTGGCTTATCGATGGGTCTTCGCTGGCTTCGAAGGGAGCGGGCTGGCGCAATAGCGCGCTTTTGAGGTCTGCGCGTGAGGCGGCGCGGGATGGCTGGTGGTTGGGTTTTGGTTTTTTCGTCGCCGGCCTGTGGTGGCTAGGCGCCGCTTTTCTGGTGGAGCCTGATCAGTTCGCCTGGGCCATGCCGTTGGCGGTGTTCGGCCTGCCTGCCGTGCTGGCTTTATTTACGGGGCTCGGATTCGCCCTCGCGCGTCTGCTTTGGAGCGCAGGGCCCGGCCGCGTCATGGCGCTGGCGTTTGGCCTTGGGGTGAGCGAATGGCTGCGCGGGACTGTGGCGACGGGTTTTCCCTGGAACGCATTCGGCATGGCGCTTGGCGGCAATGTCGTTTTTGCGCAGCCGGCGGCGCTGGTTGGGCTCTATGGCCTGAATATTCTGGCTGTGATGATATTCGCCTCCCCGGCCTGTCTTGCTGACGGCCTGCGTGGCCAGCGCAGGACCATGCATTCCATCGCGCCTAGCCTGCTGGGGCTTGGGTTGCTTGCGCTCATCGGGACTGGCGGCGTGCTTCGACTGTCTGGCGCGTCCAATGACATGACGCCGGGGGTGAGGCTGCGCATCATGCAGCCAAATCTTCCGCAGGACGATAAATTCAGCGGCGCGTACAAGGACCAGATCCTTGACCGCTATTTAAGCCTGTCCGATCGCGCGACCTCGCCGAGCACGTCAGGCGTCAACGACGCGACCCATCTGATCTGGCCCGAGTCCGCCTTCCCCTTCATCCTGTCGCGGGACGCGGTTGCGCTGTCGAGGATCGGGGATTTTCTGGGCCGTGGAACTGTGTTGATCACCGGCGCCGCGCGCATGGACGAAACCGGGCGTAATGCGCGCCTGCCGGGTGAGTTTAGCGCACGTTACTATAATTCCATTCAGGCGCTCGCCGACGGCGAGATCGTGGCCAGCTATGACAAGGTTCACCTCGTTCCCTTTGGCGAATATCTGCCTTTCAACGGGTTTCTGGAATCGCTTGGCCTGCGTCATTTTGTGCATATTCCCGGCGGCTTCGAGCCGGGCTCCCGTCGGCGTCTGTTCGAGGCGCCCGGCTTGCCGGCTGCGGCGGCTCTGGTCTGCTACGAGGCGATCTTTCCGGGCGAAACGGTTCCCGAGGGCGCGTCGGGTGAGCGACCGGGCCTGCTTTTGAACGTCACCAACGATGGTTGGTTTGGCCTCACCACAGGCCCCCATCAGCATTTCGCCCAGGCGCGTCTGCGCGCTGTGGAGGAGGGCCTGCCACTGGTGCGCGCCGCCAATACGGGTCTATCCGCTGTCGTCGACGGATATGGGCGCATTCTTCACAAGCTGCCGCTGGGCGTTGATGGTGTGATAGACAGCCTGCTCCCTCGTCCCGCTTCCGTCACGTTTTTCGCTGGCGATCGGGTGAGCGGACCTTTGGCCCTATTGCTTTTATGTTTTTGCGGAGCGTACTTCTGGCGCAGGGAGGCCCGCTGATTGGGCCACTGGTGATTGTTTGTAGTAGACAACCAAAAGTCAGCATCACCAATGAGAGCTTTGAAGTAATAGCCAGTTGACTCTCGGATGGATAGCTTGTTGACCTATTGTCAACCGGTCGACGCGACCGCACAATATATTAACGACGGAGGGGAAAGGCCGCCCGCCTCCACGCATCTTGAGGTTGCTTGTGCCGAAAGCCCCAAATCCGATCGACAAGCACGTAGGCAGTCGCGTCAGGATGCGACGCATGCTTCTTGGCCTGAGTCAGGAGAAGCTCGGCGAAGCGCTCGGCGTCACGTTTCAGCAGGTCCAGAAATATGAAAAAGGCGCGAACCGCATAGGCGCCGGCCGTTTGCAGGACATCGCCAAAGTTCTGGACATGTCGCCGTCTTTCTTTTTCGAGGGCGCGCCGACAAGTTCATCGGAAACCGCAGGCGGTTTTGCTGAAGGGTCTTCTTCCGAATTCGTGGTGGAGTTTCTCTCCACGGTCGAAGGGCTTCAGCTCAACAAGGCCTTTGTGAGCATCAAGGATCCGAAAGTGCGCCGCCGCGTCGTCGATCTTGTGGTCGCGATCGCTGCGAGCGAGGACGCGACGCCCAATTGATGCGTTCGCTTTACAGAACGAAACAGCCCGTTCGGCTTGACCAAACGAACGCCGTCTGTAAAAAAGACCCTGCAAAAAGCTAGATCAAGACCGCTGGGGGTGAGGCAATCACTCGTTGCGGCGAGACATCCACCGGAGGCGTGCGTGGCCCGTAAAAGCTATCTATTCACCAGTGAATCGGTCTCCGAAGGCCATCCCGATAAGGTTTGCGACCGGATTTCCGACGAAGTCGTTGACCTGTTCTTCCGGGAAGGCGCCGCCGCCGGTCTCGACCCCTATCAGATCCGCGTCGCCTGCGAGACGCTCGCCACCACCAACCGCGTCGTGATCGCCGGTGAAGTGCGCGGTCCCCGCATCGAGGAAGACACGATCATCCAGGTGGCTCGCAAAGCCATCCGCGACATCGGCTACGAGCAGGAAGGCTTCCACTGGGAGCACGCCAAGATCGACGTCCTCCTGCACTCCCAGTCCGCCGACATCGCCCAGGGCGTTGACGCCGCTGGCAATAAGGACGAAGGCGCCGGCGATCAGGGCATCATGTTCGGTTACGCCTGCCGCGAGACCCCGGAGCTTATGCCTGCTCCCATCCACTACGCCCACAAGATCCTGCGCCTGATCTCCGAAGCCCGTCACGCTGGCACGGAAAAGGCCCTCGGCCCCGACTCCAAGAGCCAGGTCACGGTGCGCTATGAAGACGGCAAGCCCGTCGGCGTCACCCAGATCGTCGTCTCCCACCAGCATCTGATCGAAGACCTGACCTCCGGGCAGGTGCGCGATCTGGTCGAGCCCTATGTCCGCAAGGCCCTGCCCGATGGCTGGATCAGCAAGGACACGGTCTGGCACATCAACCCCACCGGCAAGTTCTACATCGGCGGTCCTGATGGCGACTGCGGCCTCACCGGCCGCAAGATCATCGTGGACACTTACGGCGGTGCGGCTCCTCATGGCGGCGGCGCCTTCTCCGGCAAGGATCCGACCAAGGTTGATCGTTCGGCCGCTTATGCCGCGCGCTATCTCGCCAAGAACGTGGTCGCCGCCGGTCTCGCCGACCGTTGCACCCTGCAGCTCGCCTACGCCATCGGCGTCGCCAAGCCGCTGTCGATCTACGCCGACCTGCACGACACCGGCCATGTCGACACCGACAAGCTCGAGAAGGTTCTCATGGAAGTGATGAACCTGACGCCGCGCGGCATTCGCGAGCATCTTCACCTCAACAAGCCCATCTACGCCCGCACCTCGTCCTTCGGACACTTTGGTCGCGAGCCTGATGCGCAGGGCGGCTTCTCCTGGGAGAAGACCGACCTCGCTGGTGTGCTGAAGAGCCATTTCGCCTGATCGCAATCACGGTCAGCTACAAAGAAAATCGCGCCGGATTCGTCCGGCGCTTTTTATTGGCGGACCCATGATCGACTTACCCGAACGTGACGATTCCTACGCAGCCGAAATACGGCCTGGCCTGCATGGCCGTCGTAAGGGCAAGCCGCTGCGCACCCACCAAAACGAGCTCTATGAGACGCTGTTGCCGCGCTTGAAGCTCGACGTGACGGGGCGTGTCGATCCGGCAGGTCTTTTCCCGCGGGCCATGGACGACCTTTGTATCGAGATTGGTTTTGGCGGAGGCGAGCACCTGGCCGCTGATGCGCGAAATAATCCGGATGTCGGCTTCATCGGTTGCGAGCCCTTCATCAATGGCGTCGCCAAGTTGCTCGCCGTCATCGAGACCGATCGACTCGATAATGTGCGCCTCCACGCGGGCGACGCTTATGATGCACTTCATGCCTTGCCCGATGGCTGCGTGGGCCGCATCAATCTTCTCTATCCTGACCCCTGGCCGAAACGCCGCCAGCGCAAGCGTCGGTTCGTTTCGGATCAATCCGTGCGTGAGTTTGCGCGCCTGTTGCGGCCGGGCGGCGAGTTTCGCTTCGCTTCCGATATTGACGATTATACGGGCTGGACTCTCGCGCGCCTGCTGCCTTCGCCGCACTTCAGTTGGAGCGCGCAAACGGAGCAGGACTGGGTCCTGCCATGGCAAGGCTACACGCGCACGCGTTATGAGGAAAAAGCGATCCGTGAGGGCAGGCGCTCGTCTTATCTCACTTTCGTGCGCAACGCGGCGCCGGTCTGATCAATCGGCGTCAGCTTCGCCGCGCGCGCCATAGCGATGCAGCGAAGCGCCATGTGCTTTCAACCAGGCTTCCGCGCGATCAGTGTCTTTTGAAAGCTTGCGCGTAACCGCCCAGAATTCATCCGAGTGATTCATGTGGATGA
>CANBVC010000219.1 GCA_947372795.1 Beijerinckiaceae bacterium | reverse complement strand
AGGCCAGAAATCACGCGCATCCAGGATCATCTCATCGAATGCCACTTATTTTCCCAAGAGGCGCAGCTATGAAAACAGCTCTATTCAAATCCCTGATGCGACTGACCTGCGTAGGTTTCTTCGCCGCCATGCTTGCCCCAGCGCATGCGCAAAAGGCCAAGGATACTCTTCGGCTCGCCTTTTCCGACCCTGTCGGTACAATTCTGATCTACGAAGATTCTAAACCCGAAAGCGGCCTCACCGCTGGCGCCGTTTTCGACAGTCTGATGTGTTTTGATCCCGGAAAGGGAACGCTTGAGCCGCTGCTCGCGACATCCTGGAATTGGGTAAACGATCGCTTGCTCGAAGTGAACTTGCGGCAAGACGTGAAGTTTCATGATGGCTCGGATTTTTCCGGCGAGGATGTCGTCTATACTCTGAGCTGGCTGCTCGATCCCAACAGCAAACTCCGCTTCACTGAAAACTGGGCATGGATTGATCATGCTGAGCTGGTGGATCGCTTCAAGGTCCGGATCTACGCCAAGGTCCCATTTGCGCCCGCCTTGGTGCGTCTCGCCATGAGCTCGATGCCGATCATCCCGAAAGCCGTCCATGGAGATCCTGCCCGGCGCACGGAATTCGGAATCAAAACACCTGTCGGCTCGGGGCCATACAAGGCTGAGTTCGTCGACGCCAACAAGGGCGTCATGCTCGTCAAGAACCCCCGTTATCCTCAGGCAAGCGCTTGCAAACCAGCGGCATCCATCGGGCGCGTTCATATTCAGCCCATCCCCGACCAGCAGACCCAAATTGCGCAATTGGCTGTCGGTGGCCTGGATTATCTGAAAGTTGCCGAAAAGGATCAGGCTGCATTCCTCAGCGCCGACCCGCGCCTCGCCGTTACGGCGACGCAGGGCCTTACTTTTAACTACATGGCGATCGACGGCAGTGGCCGCTCCGGCAACAAGCCGCTTTCGGACATTCGCGTCAGGCAAGCACTGTTCCGTTCGATCGATCGTGCCTTGATAACAAAAAGTGTTGTGGCTGGTGGCGCCGAGGCCAGGGTGCTGGATGAGTTGTGCTTCAAATCCCAATTTGGCTGCGGCTTCTCCACCAAACCCAAACCCTTCGACCGTAGCGCTGCAAAAGCCCTTTTGACAGAAGCAGGATATCCTGATGGGTTCGAGGTCGAACTGCTTGCGACGCCAAGCGTGTTCGGCCTTGCCGAAGTGCTGGCGGGCGAGATGCGGAAGATTGGCGTGCGCGCAAAGGTTGATCGGGCCACCTTCACCGCCTATCGCGATAAGCAGCGTCTGGGCAAGCAGCAGATACTTGTGAACGAATGGAGCTCGGGTGGCCTGCCAGACGCCTATTCTACAGTGGACTATTTCTTCGGTGACAGCCCGCGCGACTATTGGCAGGACTCGGAAATTAAGGCCCTCTCTGCTCAGGCTGTTTCGGATCTCGATGACGGCAAGCGCCGCGAGATCTACACAAGGATTTATGATCGCGCTGTGGATCAAGCCTATGTTCTGCCGATCTCCACCAAGCCGGCTGTCTTCGTCCATACAAAAGAACTTGAAATCGATAAAGGCTCCATCGGTGTCTATGGCGCTGAACTCAATATGATGAGATGGAAGTAATCTGATCGAACGTATGAATGAAAAGTAGAGGGGGCGAAATGGCTGATATAGTTCTGACCATGGCGACCACACATGGTCCCCAATTGCACACGACGCCTGAGCAATGGTTGTTGAGATTGCCTGCGGATAAGGCTGGGAAGCATCCTTGGCGCGATGGGGTTCATTCCTTTGATGATCTAGTGCGACTGCGCAGCGCGGAAGGCCTTGCCCAGAAATCTTCCGGTGACGGCATTCGTGCATCGCATCATCGCTGCCATGTGGCGATGGAGTTGCTCGCGGACAAATGGGCCGAGATAGGCGCAGATGTTGCCGTCATTCTTGGCAACGACCAGCGCGAAGTCTTCAACGAGGAGTTTAACCCGGCGTTCTTCGTTTTTTACGGTGAGAAGATCCCGAATTATCCTCAAACAGAGGAAAGTCGGGCAAAGTCCCCACCCGGCATCAAGGAAGCTGAATTCGGGCACGCCACGCATGCTTATACCGAATACGACGCCTTGCCCGCACTTGGCGAACATCTGATCAAGCAATTGTGCGCCGCTGACTTCGATGTAGCCACTTCGAAGATCTGGCCAAAACAAGCTAAAAATGGCGCGCCGCATGCTTTCGGCCATATCTATCGTCAGGTGATGCGCGACAAGGTGGTTCCCAATTTACCTGTGTTCCAGAACACATTTTTTCCGCCCAATCAGCCTAGCGCCCGCCGCGCTTATGATTTCGGCAAGGTTGTGAAAAAGGCGATCGATAGCTGGGACTCCGACAAGAAGGTGGCCGTGTTCGCCTCGGGGGGTATGAGCCATTTCGTCATCGACGAAGACTTTGACCAGCGTTTTATCAATGCCATGCGCACTGGGGATAAGGACTATTTGTGCAGCATCCCGCTATCGCAATTACAGTCCGGCACCTCCGAATTGAAATCGTGGATATCGCTGGCTGGATTGATGGAGGACATGAAGGTGGAGATGCATCAGCTTGACTATGTGCCTTGCTATCGTTCCGTTGCGGGCACAGGCACCGCTAATGGCTTCTTCTGGTGGGACGTCAAATAGGCAAACTACGGTTTGCGCGCAACGCTTGCACCAAAGGTTTTAGATCACCGGGTGTGAGAAGGCTTTGTTGGGAAGTAGAATTTTTGGACAAAAACGCCGCCCATCGCGGCAATCTCGGAGGACACTGTGAAGATCATCGATTGTCATGCGCATGTGAGCGCGCCTGCTGAACTGTGGGCCTATAAGGCTTCTCTGCTTTCCCATCGCGGCGCCCATGGGCGCGGGGGGCTCAAGTTCAGCGATGATGAAATCCGCAATGCCGTCGAGAAAAAGCGCTTTGAGGGTGGCGACAAGAGCCACATGGCTTTCCTTGATGAAGTAGGGACCGATGTGCAATGCGTCTCGCCACGCCCGTTCCAGATGATGCATTCAGAAAAGCCATCGAAGCTCGTGCAGTGGTTCACCGAAGAGGTGAACGATGTCATTTACCGGCAGACACAACTTTATCCTGATCGGTTTGTGGGCGTGTGCGGGCTGCCGCAATCGCCGGGGGAGCCGCTCGATATGGCCATCCGTGAGCTCGATCGTTGCGTGAAGCTTGGGTTCAAGGGTTGTTTGCTCAATCCTGATCCCTATGAAAATCGCGGCAATGGCAAGGCTCCGCCGATGGGCGACCGTTACTGGTATCCACTTTATGAGCGGCTTTGTGAACACGATATTCCGGCGCATGTGCATGCGACCTGCTCCCATTGCGCAGATCGCGAGCCCTATACGCTGCACTTCATCAATGAGGAGACGACTGCGACCGTTGGGCTGCTCAATTCCGACGTCTTCAAGGATTTCCCAACCCTGAAGGTCATCATCAGCCACGGCGGCGGCGCTATTCCCTATCAGCTTGGCCGTTTCGAGGCCGCTAGCGCGCGCAAGCCAGGCGGCAAGCTGTTCTCAGAGTCGATGCGTCACCTCTATTACGACACCGTGCTCTACACCGAGTCCGCCCTGCGCATGCTGGTCGAGACAGTCGGCGCCGACCGCTGCCTGTTCGGTGCTGAATGTCCCGGCGTCGGCTCCGCGCGCAACCCTACGACTGGCCGCACCTATGATGACATCATGCCGATCCTTCGCGACGCCACGTGGCTTAGCGCGGCTGATAAGCAAGCGATCCTGCAGGATAATGCGATGAAGCTCTTCAAGCTCTCAGCTTGAGAAGAGTATGAAATCAAACCAAGAGATATGACGACATGACGCAAGCTAAGGATTTTCTGGCGCGCCTTGCGCGCATCGATTGCTGCGCGCTCTCTGATGCGCTGGATCAGCTTAAATTGACTGGTGTCGTGTCCGGCCTGATCCAGGGATCGGGCGGTGGGCGTATCGCGGGTCGCGCCATTACGGTGCGGCTCGTGGCAGGCGCAAAAAGTGATGGGCCGCCCAAGCATCTATGCGCCACAGCCATAGAGCTAGGTGGTCCCGGCTCCATCATCGTGGTGGAGCAGCGTTCCGGTATCGAGGCGGGTAGTTGGGGAGGCCTGCTGTCTATGGGCGCTCAAACCAAGGGGATCGAAGGCGTGATCGCCGAGGGGCCAGTTCGCGACATCGATCAAGCCATGGAGATGGGGTTTCCAGTTTTCGCTCGCGCATGGACGGCTAGGACCGCACGTGGCCGCATCGTCGAACAGTCGACGAATGAACCCGTTCAAATTGGGGATGTGACCGTTCGCGCCGGAGATTATGTTCTTGCGGATCGTAGCGCTAGCATCTTCATCGCCGAACAAGATATCGAGAAAGTACTCATTGCTGCCGAACGGATTGTCGCCAAGGAGGAATTGATGGCGAAGAAGATTTTGGATGGAACACCTATTGGCACGGTCATGGGCGCTGATTACGAGCATATGCTGAAATAGGCGCGCTAACATGGGCGCCAAGGCCGTTATATTGCTTGAACGCCTAAAAACGGCGAAGTTTTCTGCGGGCAGGGGACGTCGCAGCCGCTTCTACCGGAAGCATAAACTTTATACGAAGCGCCCAGCTTCCCGCTGGACCTCGCTGTTCAGCATCACGACTTCCTATCCAGCGCGGCAAAAAGGCTATCAGCAGCATCCGCCGCTAGCCGCGCGGCGCCGGGGTCCCTGCTAATCATTGCGACGACGATGGCGCCGTCGATCAACAGCCCAAGCTGGTGGGACAGCCTGTTCGCATCCGGGGCGCCTGCCTCCAGCGCCAGACTTTCAATACGGCCTAGGACCGCCTTCTTGTGGGCGATTGTGATGGCTCGCAGCCTGTCCTCCGCCTTGTCGTGCTCGCCAATGGCGTTGATGAAGGGGCAGCCATAGAAACGATCCTGCGCGAACCATTCCCCCAACAGAGGGAAAATCCGACGTAGACGCTCCAGAGACGACGCCTCGCCGCTGTCGAGACCTGCCAGGAACCAGTCGCGCCACTGGCGACCCTCGCGCTCCAGAACCGCTTCGACCAGCTTCTCCTTGGACCCAAATGCCTTGTAGAGGGTCGCCTTGGCGGTCCCCGCCTCGGCGACCACCGTATCGACGCCCACCGCATTGATGCCGTAACGGCAGAATAGCCGCGAGGCGGCCTCTATCAAGCGCTCGCGCGCTGGAACCTCGCTCAAAACCGCATCCATAA
>CANBVC010000218.1 GCA_947372795.1 Beijerinckiaceae bacterium | reverse complement strand
TGAGGCCCTGAAAGCCGACGAGGTAAATATAGCTTTTCAGGAGACGTCCGATGCGCTCGCGGTCGGGCACAGGCTTGCGCAGCTCCAGATAGACGCGAACGTTGGTCGGCAGGAGAATGCCGAGCCCCTGCACGGTCAATATTATGATGATGATCAGCGCCGCCAGCACCCAGCTATATTGCGGCCAGGGCGTATCGAGGAAGCCAAGCTGTTTGGCATGGAACCAGCCCGTCGTGCCCGTGATGATGGCGAGCGTGGGCATGAGAAACAGGGTGCGCGGGACGAGCCGCATCGTCACCGCGCGTCGCGCCTCAAAAGGCGCCGAACGCAGAGCCGGCCCAACGAAGAAGCCCATGAACAGATCGATGCCCGTCCACAAGACCCCGGACATCACATGCATGAAGTTCAGCGCAAAGGGATCGTCGAGCTTGATGACGACGACCATGAGCACAAGCAAACCCGCATAGCCCGCCACATGCCACGGATTGACGGAGGGGGCGGCGTCTTGCGGCGCTTCGATGGCTTGCGACATGAATTATCCTGTGGCGGCGGGCGTGGTATAATGGCGCGGAGCTCCAGCCCAAGCGAAGCGCTATGTATACAGTAACCCCAAACGACGTCATCACCTTCTGGCTAGAAGCCGGCCCGGCGCTCTGGTTCGAGCAGAACCGCGATTTCGATGCGCGCCTGCGCTGGGAATTCTTCGGCGCCCAGCAGGCAGCCGCGCGCGGCGATCTCGATGACTGGCAGGCGAAGCCCGAAGGCGCGCTGGCGCTGATTCTTTTGCTCGACCAATTCCCGCGCAATATCTTCCGCGGCCTCGCTCGCGCTTTCGCCACAGACGCAAAGGCGCTCGCCGTCGCCCACAAAGCGATTGAGGCGGGTTTTGACGCGCATTATGAGCCGCCCCTGCGGCGGTTCTTCTATCTGCCCATGATGCACGCGGAAGACTTGGCGGAGCAGGATTTCTGCATCGAGCAATGTCGCGCCTGCGGCGATGAAGAAGGCGTGAAACATGGCCTCATCCATCGTGACGCCATCGCGCGCTTCGGCCGGTTCCCCTATCGCAATGCAGTGCTGGGGCGCGCGAATACGCAGTCCGAATCCGCCTTCCTTGCGGGCTCCTGAAGGGTCGGGATCACGGCTCTTTCGTCACCCGGCACAAAGGCGGACCGGGCGTGCAGGCGATGCCCGGCGTCGAACATTGCATCTCGCCCTTGGCGGAGCGCGTACAAACCTGACATCCGTTGGACCATTCAGCGCAGACCGGATTTTCACGACCAAAACTGAACACCGTGGCGGGCGCAGCTTCGGGCGCAGGGGCCGGCGTCGCGACCGTCTCATCAGCCTGCGCCGCGCAAGCGAGACCAAGGCAAACGATGGCGATGAAGAAGGGGCGAATGTCGAACATGCCCATAGTCTAGTCGAATCTCGCCCCTGCCGCCAGCTCACGCCACCTTGCGCGGAACCATGCGTTCGCTCAGCAGCGCATCCCTTTCGCCAGAGGTTCCACCCTCGTGATATTCAGCGTCCTCATTGACCTCCCAGATGTCATAAATCGCCTCGCCCGCAAGAATATTGCGCACAGTGAGCATGGCCGTCATCATGGCGTGATCCTGATTATTATATTTATGCATCCCATTTCGCCCCACCAGATGGAGGCCGGGATAATGTGCGGCCAGATCCGCCCGGATCGCATCCACATGGCTACGATAGGCGTCATCATAAACGGGATAGGCTTTTGCCTGACGCACCACGCAGGCGTCCACGACCTCATCGGAACGGATCAGCCCGATCTGATCGATCTCGCGCTTGGCGAGCGCCACCAGTTCCTCATCAGAGGCCGACCATAGGCCGTCGCCTTCGAAGCAGAAATATTCAAGGCCGAGGCAGGTCATGTCCTCATGCGGCGTCAGTTCGGGCGACCAGGACCGGAAGTTCTGCACACGCCCCACCTTCACCGCGGGATCGTGGATGTAGATCCAGTTATCAGGGAAATTCGCCGAGCTTTTGGCGATGAGCGCGACGGTGAGGAAGTCGCGATATTTCAAAGCGCGCGCATGGGGCAAGCTGGCGGGACGCAGGGCCAGCGCCGCCATGAGTTCGGTGATGGGCGCGGATGAAATCACATGGGGCGCCATAAAGCTGGCGACCTCGCCCGACGCCGTCCTCGCATTGACGCGCCACTGGCCCGTGATCGCGTTGCGCGAGAGGTGTTCAAGCCTGTGACCCATGCGGATCACCCCGCCCAGGTCCGTCACCTTGCGGGCGCAGGCCTCCCACAACATGCCCGGCCCCCTGCGCGGATAGCGAAAGGATTCGATCAGCGTCTTGATGACCGGCTGGCCGGGGCGCGCAACGCCCTTGCGGCGCAAAGATCTCGTGAGGGAATTGATCACGGCGGAGCCCAGATTCAGCCCCTTGATGCGCTGCGCGGCCCAATCAGCCGATATGTCATCGCAGGACATGCCCCAGACCTTTTCCGTATAGGTCTTGAAGAAGATCGAGAAGAGCCGCTCGCCGAAGTGGTTGCGGACCCATTCATGGAACGTGCGTGGATTGCTGATCGGCTTCAGTTTCGCATAGCCATAGGAGAGCATGCACATGGCGCTCTCGATGATCCCAAGATTGCGCAGGGCCTCGAAGCCATTCAGCGGATAGGAATAGAATTTGTCGCCATAAAAGATGCGCGACAGTCGCGGGCGCTCGATGAAGTCGTCGGGTAGGATTTCGTTCCAGAGGTCGACGACTTCTTTTGATTTTGAAAAGAATCGGTGGCCGCCGATGTCGAACAGATAATCCTTGTAACTGACCGTGCGGCTGATGCCGCCGACATAGGTCTCGTCCTGCTCGATGACTATTACGCGGCGGCCTTCCTTTGAGAGCTGATAGGCGGCGGTTAGGCCAGCGGGGCCCGCGCCAACGACGATGGCGTCGAAAATTTCTGACATGAAAACCTCTGCAAAAATGCGTTTTGAAAAATCAACGGCGACCAAAAGCGATGAGATTTTGCCCTGTGAAAGACAGGGCGGCGGTGGCGGCTGCGGAAATGACGAGGCAGATCAGGGGATGTGCGCCCGCGTCGAGACGCAAGAGGGCGAGAAAGAGACCGTAGTTGAAACCCTGCGCCACCAGCGCCACGGCGACGTAGCGAAGCAATTCGGAACGCGGCGCGCGCCCGCTAGGTGCGAAGGTGAAGAGGCGATTAAGCGCCCAAGTGACGAAAGTCGCCACCACCAGCGAGACGGCGCGTGAGGCCTCGACGGATGCCCCCGCCTTTAAGAGGCTCCAGAACAGCCCGCTGTCGACAGCCAGGCCGACAAGGCCAACGCAAAGAAAGCGCGCGATCCGCCAGATGAGCGGCGGGAATGGGAGGCGCCGCAGCCCATGCTCAAGAAGGGCTGGCAAGCCGCGGAACGCAGATGCGGAGTATGAATTTTCAAAAGGCGGCATGGTGAAAATCGGATCTTGAGCAAAATATTGATGCAAAAAATAATACGTTTGCATCAACATAGCAATTTAAATTATATTTTATGCAAGTTTTTCCACTCCGGTTTCCTCTGCGCAACGCCAGCCGCGCGCCTCCATATTTCGATCAGGATGCTTTTCTTTGGTTTATTCAAGCGCCCCAATGGGACAAACCGCGCTCCCGGCGCCGCCAAAGGCGCTCGCATCCGCCGCCCTCCCGTGGCCGTGGGCAGGGCTCATCGCGCTGGCGCTGGGTGCGCAATTGGCCCTGATCTGGACCCATATTCCCTGGGCGGACGAATTGCAGGCGACGGCGCTCGCCCGCGAGAGCCATACCTTGGCGGACTGGTACTGGAATTTTCGCTACGAGGGCCATGCCCCGCTCTGGCACCTCCTGCTGAAGATCCCCCTCGCCTTCACCGACGACCCGACCGCGCTCAAGATCGTGCAGAGCCTCGTCGTACTTTGCAGCGCGGCGGTGCTGCATCTGCGCGCGCCCTTTTCTCCCGGCGTGAAGTTTCTTCTCAGCCTCAACTACTTCCTGTTTTTTGAATATGGCGTCATCGCCCGCAATTATTCCCTGACGGTCCTCTTCTTCTTCGCAGCGATCGCTTATCGCCGGCAGCCCATCGCATGGCTCTGGATCGCGTTGCTGCCGCAGGGCGGACTGCAAAGCGTGATGCTGGCGGGAATATGCGGGATCCTCGCCCTGCGCGAACAAGGCTGGAAATGGTGGGGCGTTGCTCTGGCAGGCTGCGGCGGGATCGTGGCGCTGGTCTGGATGTGGCCTGCGGAGGATTTCCTGGGCGCCGCCAGCGTAAGCCGCGGCGGAACACTCATTCAACATTTCGCGCGAACGGCATATGTCGTCGGCTCTTCGGCCATACCAGTAGACCGCAACTTTGAACTAACGGGGCAAGACTTTGTGGAGGACACAACATTTGTGATCGGCCTGGGACTTGCCTCGCCAGTGATGGCGATCGTCTCCATGTGGCGTGGATTCAAGTTTCTGACGGTCCTGAGCACTCTGTTTTTGATATCGAACTGCTACCTTTCAACCGCGATATATGGCCTTAGCGGCAGGCATTTCGGCTTGTGGCCCTTGTTGCTGATCGGCTTGCTCTGGACCGCGCTGAAAAGCAACCAAAGGTTGCCCATCTTTATACTCATCTGGATGATAGTTCTTGCCCTCAGCGGCGCAATTATAGGGTTGCGGGAAATGACGACGCCCTTTTCAACAGCTGAACTAAGCGCAAGCGCCTTACGCGAGGCCAAGGCGAGTGACGCAATAGTTACTGCCGCCGACACTCTGGTGGCGGCCGAAGTGAATGGCATGTTGCGAATTCCGACCTACAACATATCGGACAGGTGCCTCCAGACATTCATCCGCTGGCGACGGCCGAAATTTCCGGATCTACCAATCCTCAGGCCCAACGAACAAATAGGACTGGTCGCCGAGCCGCGACAGAGCCTTGCAGCGCTCAAGATGATCGCTGCTCAAACCGGAGGACGGGTCTTTATGCTTCTGGATCACCGTGCAGCTGCAGCCTTCTCGCAAATCGAAGAACCGGCCATCAGTTTCCTTCGGTTTTTGGGGAAAGATGCGATGAGCCACCAATGGCGCTACCTCTACCGCTTGGACGTTCCCCCCGACGCCAATCCCACCCCGATTCCCGCCTGCTCCGGGTGATCCGCCATCGACAATCCGCGTAAATCCGTGCTAGGCGGCGCAATGCTCGAAGGTTTGCCCCCCAATAACGCCGCGTTCATCATGCGGCTTCGCTGCGA
>CANBVC010000217.1 GCA_947372795.1 Beijerinckiaceae bacterium | reverse complement strand
CGCGCCGATCAGGCGGCGGTCGTGGAGAGCGTGAAAGCGGCCAGTGAAGTCTTCGCCCCGGTGTCGGGCGAGGTCGAGGCGGTCAATCATGCGCTGGAGTCGGCGCCAGGACTGGTGAACGAAGAGCCCGAAGGCAAGGGCTGGTTCTTCAGCATCAGGATCGCGGATGCGGACGAACTATCGGCTCTCATGGATGACGCCGCTTATCAGGCCTATATCCAGACACTGGAGTAAGACATGCGCTATCATCCGCTGAGCGGCGCTGATCGCGCCGATATGCTGGCGCGCGTGGGCGTGAACCACATCGACGCGCTTTTCGCTGATGCGCCGCAGGATAAATTGCTGCGCGCGCCGCTCGGATTGCCAAATGGCGTGAGTGAATTGCAGGCGGGCCGCATATTGGGCCGCCTCGCCGCGCGCAATCTCACGGCCTCGCAAGCGCCGTTTTTTCTTGGCGCGGGCGCCTACAAGCATCACGTCCCCGCCAGCGTCGATCATCTGATCCAGCGCTCTGAATTCTTGACGAGCTACACGCCCTATCAGCCAGAGATCTCGCAGGGCACGCTGCAATATCTCTTCGAGTTCCAGACGCAGGTGGCCGCGCTCACCGGCATGGAGATCGCCAACGCCTCCATGTATGACGGCTCCACCGCCACCGCCGAAGCCGTGCTGATGGCGCATCGCATCACGCGTCGCCGCAAGGCTGTGCTGTCGGGCGGGCTGCACCCACATTATGCGGATGTCGTGCGCACCATGTCGCATATGGCTGACGACAACGTCGATGTTCTGCCCTCCGACATTACGGCGCGCGAAGACATCATCTCACGCATCACGGCCGAGACCTCCTGCGTCATCGTGCAATCACCGGATGTCTTCGGCAATCTGCGCGATCTCGAGCCCATCGCGAAGGCCTGCCATGACCATGGCGCCTTGTTGATCGCTGTCTTCACGGAAGCGGTCTCGCTTGGTCTCGTTACGCCGCCCGGCGACATGGGCGCGGATATCGTCGTGGGCGAGGGGCAATCCATCGGCAATGGGTTGAACTTCGGCGGGCCCTATGTGGGGCTCTTCGCCACGCGCTCGAAATATCTGCGCCAGATGCCCGGACGCCTTTGCGGCGAGACGGTGGATGGCGAGGGGCGGCGCGGCTTTGTGCTGACCCTTTCGACACGCGAGCAACATATCCGGCGCGAGAAGGCGACGTCCAACATCTGCACCAATTCGGGTCTGTGCGCTCTCGCCTTCTCGATCCACATGACGCTTCTGGGCGAGACAGGCCTGCGCCGCCTCGCCGAGGTCAATCACGCGAATGCTGCGCTGCTGGCTGATAGGCTGTCGCTTATCGATAACGTGTCGGTGCTCAACGAGACCTTCTTCAACGAGTTCACCATCCGCGTGAAGGGCGATGCGGTCTTGCTTGTTGAGCGCCTTGCGGGGCAGGGCGTGCTTGCGGGCGTCCCCGTCGCGCGTTTGGCGCCCGGCTCAGGCCTCGATGATCTCATTCTCGTCGCAAGCACTGAAATCAATACGGATGAAGATCGCGAGACGCTGGCGCGCGCGCTCGATCATCTCATCAATGGAGCTGCATGATGATGAACAATCAGGGTCGCCCCACGGCTTCGTCGCAGGCGGCGCAAAACGATCATCAGACCTTCACCGGCAATCGCGCTTTGCAGGTCGAGGAGCCGCTTATCTTCGAGACTGGCCGTCTTGACGTGACTGGCGTCGATATTGAAGCGCCTGCGAAAGTCGCGTCGCGTCTCGGCGCTTTCGAGCGCAAGGGCTCCATGGGCCTTCCCGGCCTCACGGAACCCGAGGCCATGCGCCATTATGTGCGGCTGTCGCAGAAGAACTATTCTATCGATGCGGGGCTGTATCCGCTCGGCTCCTGCACGATGAAACATAATCCGCGTTTCAACGAGGCCATGGCGCGCTTGCCGGGCTTTTGCGATGTGCATCCGCTGCAGCCGCAATCCACCGTGCAGGGCGCGCTCGAATTGATCGATGAATTAAGCCATTGGCTGCTTGAGCTCACTGGCATGAAGGCGGCGGCCATGTCGCCCAAGGCCGGCGCCCATGGCGAGATGTGCGGCATGATGGCTATCCGCGCTGCGCTTGAAGCGCGTGGGGAGGTGGCGTCGCGCAAGGTCGTCCTTGTGCCAGACAGCGCCCATGGCACCAATCCCGCCACGGCGGCGGCCATCGGCTTCAGCGTGCGCGCCGTGCCCGCGCGCAGCGATGGAACCGTGAGCGTCGAAGCGGTGAAGGCGGCGCTGGGGCCTGATGTGGCCGCGATCATGCTCACCAATCCCAACACCTGCGGCCTCTTTGAACCTGAGATCGTGGAGATCGCCGCCGCGGTGCATGAAGCCGGCGCTTACTTCTATTGCGACGGCGCTAATTTCAACGCCATCGTCGGCAAGGTGCGCCCCGGCGATCTTGGCGTCGACGCCATGCATATCAACCTGCACAAGACCTTCTCCACGCCCCATGGCGGCGGCGGGCCGGGATCGGGTCCTGTCGTTTTATCCGAACGTCTCGCGCCCTTCGCGCCGCTTCCCTTCATCAGGAAGCTTGATGATGGCGCGCGCGTTTTTGTGGAGCATGAAACGGAGGCGCAGGATGCCCAGCCTTTCGGGCGCCTATGCGCCTTCCACGGCCAGATGGGCATGTTCGTGCGCGCCTTCGCTTATATGATCTCCCATGGCGCCGATGGCCTCAAGCAGGCTTCGGAAGATGCGGTGCTAAACGCCAATTATGTGCGCGTGGGCTTGCGCGATCTCATGTCCCAACCCTTCGGCGACAAGCCCTGCATGCACGAGGCTTTGTTCGATGATGAATGGCTGAAGGGCACGGGGGTCACGACACTCGATTTCGCCAAGGCGATGATCGACGAGGGCTATCATCCCATGACCATGTATTTCCCGCTGGTCGTGCATGGGGCCATGTTGATCGAACCGACGGAATCGGAGTCGCGGGCGTCTCTCGATCTCTTCATCGCCACCTTGCGTGATCTGGCGATGGCGGCGAAAGCGGGCAAGACTGAGCGTTTCACAGGCGCGCCGTTCCACGCGCCGCGCAGCCGTCTTGATGAGACGCGCGCGGCAAGGGCGCCGGTGCTGCGCTGGGTCCCGCCTGCGCCTGCGACAAATGCGGAGGCGGCGGAATAGGCTTTGCATGGCGGTTTGTGTTAGGAGCGGACGACCGCTTCATCCTTCAAATTAAAGGGAACGCACCGCCATGCGTCGTCTCATCGCTGGAAGCCTTCTCACGCTAAGCCTCGCGCTCGGCGTTTCCACCGCCTGCGCCGCCGATTTCGCGGGCAAGACCATCACTCTCATGGTGCCTTTCCCCACCGGGGGCGGGGTTGATCTGTGGGCGCGGTTCAATGCGCCGTTGTTGGCGCGCCATCTGCCGGGCAAGCCGACCATCGTGGTGAAGAACAGCCCGGGCGGGGGCTCGACCTCCGGCGCCAACCTCTTCACCCAGATCGCCAAGCCTGATGGGCTGACCCTGCTTGCGAGCTCCGCTTCTACTCAGTTTCCCTATCTGCTGGGCGATCCGCGCGTGAAATATGAATACAAGGATTGGCGCGTGGTGCTGGCGGGACCCACGGGCGGCGCTGCCTATGTCAGCGCCAAATATGGCGCGAAGTCCGTGCGCGACATAGATAAGCTCAAGGGCGTTGAATTGTACTTCGCCAGCCCCGGGCCGACCGCGCTGGAATTGGTCTCGCTGTTGGGCTTCCGGCAACTGGGCCTCAATGTGAGCCATATCTTCGGCGTGGTGGGCCGCGCAGAAGGGTTGCTTGGCTTCGAGCGCGGCGAGTTCACCATCGATTCGCAGACCACCACCGCCTACCTGCGCCGCTCCGCAGGTCTGGTGCAGTCCGGCGACGCTGCGCCCCTGTTCAGCTGGGGCGTGCTCGACAAGAGTGGTCAGCTCGCCCGCGACCCCAACTTCCCCGATCTGCCCCATATCGGCGAAGCCTACGAGATCGTCCACGGCAAGAAGCCCTCGGGCATCGAATGGGACGCCTTCATGGCCTTCCTGATCTCGGGCTTTCCTGCGCAAAAGCTGCTGGTGCTGCCCAAGGGCACGTCCGATGAACTGGTCGAGGCCTATCGCGCGGCGGTGCGCGAGATGTTGAAGGACCCGGAATATATCGCTAGGCGCGACGAGGTGATCGGCGAATATGAGCAGGTCACGGATGCGCAGGCCGAAAAGCTCTACAAGGACGGCACATCAATCTCGCCAGAAGCGCGCGATTGGGTGCGCGACTTTCTGGCGAAGACCTATCAGGTCAAGTTCGATTGAGGGCAGGGGGCTTCACCCCTTCCACAGCACATCCCCATTGATCTCCCCGATGGTCGGGCAGCCCACATAGGACATGGTGCGGCGCAGTTCGTCCTTGAGGATCGCGAGGGCCTTGGCGGCGCCGTCCTGACCGCCCGCCGCCGTGCCATAGAGCGTGGCGCGGCCGGTGAGGACGAAGTCGGCGCCCAGCGCCATACATTTCACGAGATCGCTGCCACGCCGCACGCCGGAATCGACGATGACGGTGGCGCGTTTGTCCACGGCCTTCACGATGCCCGGCAGCACATCCAGCGTCGAGGGCGCGCTGTCGAGATTGCGGCCGCCGTGGTTGGAGATGACGATGGCGTCGGCGCCGCGCTCCACCGCCATGCAGGCGTCGTCGGGGCGCATGATGCCCTTGATGATGAGCTTGCCCGGCCAGAGGTCGCGCAGGCGGTTCACATCGTCCCAGCTGACGCTGTCGGCGCGCAAGGCTTTCGCCTGACTGGCCTTGCCGGTCATCTTGTCCCGATAGATCGGCGGATAGTTTTCGTGGCGCGGCATGCCGCCGCTCATCAGATAGCGCGCCATGACCGTGAGCATCCATTCAGGATGCAGGGCCATGTCGATCGCGCTTTTCATGTTGGCCTTGTAGGGCGTGTTGAAGCCGTTGCGCTTGTTGTGCTCGCGATTGGCGCCAAGGCCGATGTCCACGGTCCAGATCAGCGCCTCGAAACCGGCGGCCTGGGCGCGCTTCACCAGCTCATAGGAGAGCTGCTTCTCGCGCCACATGTAGAGCTGGAACCAGGGCCGCCCGCCCACTTCCGCGATCTTCTCCATGGCGGTGTTGGATCCCGTGGCCAGTGCGAAGGGCACGCCTGCGGCGGCGGCGGCCTTCGCCAGCTCCAGCTCGCCCTCGAACCAGGTGAGGCCCGCGATGCCCGTGGGGGCGATGGCCATGGGCAGGGCGGCTGGGGCGCCGAAGATGGAGGCGCTGGTGTCGATCTTCGACACATCCACCAGCACCCGGTTCA
>CANBVC010000216.1 GCA_947372795.1 Beijerinckiaceae bacterium | reverse complement strand
CATCCCCTCGACTATATCGGCAGCGATGGCGGCGGAGGCATCGGCAGCGGCCCGGGCGTCTCGATCGGCGCCGCTCTGGCCTTGCGCGACAGCGGGCGTCTACCTATCTCGATCTTCGGCGATGGCAATTTCATGATGGGTTGCCAGGCTATCTGGACGGCGGTGCATTATCGCATTCCGCTGTTGATCGTCGTGGCCAACAATCAGTCCTTCTATAATGACGAGCTGCATCAGGAGCGCGTGGCGCGCATGCGTAACCGCCCGGTCGAGAACAAGTGGATCGGCCAGCGCATGGACGATCCCGAACTTGATCTGGCCACCATCGCACGCGGTCAGGGCGCAGTCGGCCTTGGCCCGGTGAAGGACGCCACCGAACTGAAGTCGGTCTTCGAGGAGGCCCTTCGCGAACTCGAGGCAGGCAAGGTCGTCGTGGTCGACGTGCGCGTGCTGCCTGGCTACGGGCCCTGAGAATAGCGCAAAAGAAAACCCCGCTCCTTCGATGAAGGAGCGGGGCTCACGATTTTAAAAAAAGCTTACTTCACATAGTATTTCAGGAATTCGTCCATCTGTTCCTTGGTGAGCGGGGCATTGATGAATTTCATCGCCACCGCATCAGCCATGGCGTTGTCGAGGCCCGACAAGCGGCGTGTGACGAGATTGTTCTTCGGGAAGTACGTATCGCGGATATGCTTCGCCTGATCTTCGGTGATCTGCGCGAATTCCGCATAGGTCTTGAGACCCGCAGGATCTGAGTACATCCATTCGATGGTTTCGTCATAGGCCGCGATGAAGCGCTTCAACTGATCAGCCTTGGCGGTGATCGTCGTCATATTCGCGAAGTTCATGCGCACCGTCTGGTTGCGGAAAGCTTCGAGATCGCTTTCGCGGGCGATCACGCGCACCTTGCCCGTGCGGGCCTCCTCCACGACATAGGGTGGGGCCGACCAGCCGATATCGATTTGGCCAGACATGACCTGCGTATAAGTCGCAGGCGCCGCGCCAGTGGCGATGGCCTTGATCTCGGTTCCCGACTGGCGGATCAAGGCGAGCGCGCCAAGGTTGGACGACGAACCGTTGGACGAATAGGCCATGGTCTTGCCGGCTGCGTCCTTCAGGCTCTTGATGGGCGAATTTTCCGGCACATACCAGAAGATGTCGTCCGCGCCTGTCATGGAGTTGGAGAACGGCCGCACCGGCGCGCCCTTGGCGAAGGCGGCGAGGATGCCGCTTGTGCCGGTCGCTAGGCCAATGTCCACGCTGCCGGAAATCACCGCCTGCGACGTCTCGCCCGCGCCTGCGGTGTAGAGAATTTCGAGCTTCAGGCCATGCTTGGCGAAAATACCTGCCTTCTGACCAACATCAGGCATGCCCGTGTCCCAGTTGCCGCGCTGGGGAACCGCCAGTTTGAGCAAGTCCTCGGCCATGGCGGCCTGCGCTACGAGCCCGGCCACGCAAGCGGCGATAATGCTCCAACCCTTCGATCTCATTTGCATCCTCCCCCTCATCAGGCGCTGTTTCGGCCCGATTGATGAAAGAAGTTTAGCACCGTTTTTGGCTTATGGCTTGATTCAATGTTTCTCATATTGCGAGAATGAGCTAGTTTCCTTGGCGGCATATCCGCCAGGGAGCGCGCATGGCAGGGCTTGATCGGTACATCGCTGTGTTGCGTCTTTATTCGCAATCGCAGAGCGAGTGGACGGTCATAGATATGGCTGAGCGCCTCGGCGTGCCCCAGAGCACTGTCTATCGCACCGTGCGCGATCTCGTGGGCGAAAACTTTCTCGAAACGGCGAGCGAGGCGCGGTATCGGCTCGGCTCGGTCTTTATCGAATTCGATCGTCTGCTGCGCCTTACCGATCCTCTGCTGACTGCGGGCTCGCAGGTGTTGGAAGAGGTTGTTGCAGCGGTTGGCGTGCCCTGCGTCGGCCTTCTGTGTCGGCTCTATAATGACACCGTGATGTGTATCGCCGACGCGACTGCTCCCGGCGCCACTTTCAGTTCCAGCTACGAACGTGGACGCCCCATGCCGCTCACGATGGGGGCGACCTCGAAGGCGATCCTCGCGCATCTTCCCACGCGCCGCTTCAATCGCGTAATCGATCAATGGCCTGAAGCGCGGACGCAGGCATTTCGGGCGGAGTTGATGGCGGTGCGCAAGTCTGGCGTTTGCGTCAGCAGCGGCGAAATCGACGCCAATGTCGTGGGCGTGGCCGCGCCGATCCTGAGCAAGACGCCCGGGCTTCTTGCGAGCCTTAGCCTTGTCCTGCCTCAGAGCATTGCAGACGACGCCATGGTGGCGCGCATTGCAGCGGCGACCATGGCGGGGGCTCGACATATTGAAGAGGGGCTCGCCTCCTCAGGTGGGCTTTGAAGGCGTCGCCGTTCCAAAGAGGATCGCGCGGGTCTCGTCGTTGACGCCGGGATTGCGGATCTTCTCGCCCCATTCATAGGCGCGGATGACCGCAGGCCGAGCCTTGATGGCCTCGAACCAGCGCTTGAGATTGGGGAAGTCTTCCAGCTTCTGGCCCTGCCGCTCGTAGGGCACGATCCAAGGATAACAGGCCATGTCAGCGATGGAATAATCGCCCGCCACGAAGGGATGGTTGGCTAGCTGCTTGTCGAGCACGCCATAGAGCCTTGTGGTTTCCCTGACGTAGCGGTCGATGGCGTAGGGGATCTTCTCAAGGGCGTAGGCCGAGAAGTGATGGTTCTGACCAGCCATGGGGCCGAGACCGCCCATCTGCCAGAAAAGCCATTCAAGCACTCGAGCGCGTGCGCGCGCATCGGCTGGAAGGAACTTGCCTGTTTTGTCCGCAAGATAGGTCAAGATCGCGCCCGACTCGAAGAGCGGGAGCGGCGCACCGCCGTCGGCTGGCGCGTGGTCGACGATGGCCGGGATCCGGTTGTTGGGCGCGACCTTGAGGAAGTCCGGGTCGAACTGCTCTCCCTTGCCGATATTGACCGGCTTGATCTTGTAGTGAAGGCCGACCTCTTCAAGAAAAATCGTGACTTTGTGCCCGTTCGGCGTGGCCCAGTAGTAGAGGTCGATCATTTTCGATTTCCTCGAAGCGCGTGAGGTGAAGTCTTCTTAATATCGATGCGAAGCGAAGAAATGGGAAGGCCTGTCCGAACAGATCAATGCAGGGAAGGCGCGCCCTGTCCCCATACCCGCTCCAGTTTCGCGAACAGCGCTTCGATATCGCGCTGGACGGGCCCGAACGCGCGCTCGAAGCTTACGCCACGGGCGATGCGGCTTGCGACTTCATTGACCATGGGCGCGGAAGCGGAAAGGGGCAGGGCGATGAGGTCTGCGCCAAGCAGGATCGGCTCGCCGATGTGGTACACTGCATCTCCGGGCTGATCGCTCGGGGCAGCGAGGGCGTCTCGAATGGCTTGCGCCTGCGCCATGGATACGCCGCCCAGAATGAGAGGCGCGACGCCACCCTTGCCATGCTCGATCCGATCGATCCAGTCGTATCGGGCGATCTGACCGAGAACCTTGCTGATGAAAAGATCGAGGATCGCCGAGCGCAAGGGCTCGGGCGTGTTGATATAACGGTCGAGCTCCGCGAGGGCCGCGCTCCAGCGCAGACCAAGGCCAATGTTGAGGCGCGGAGCGTCGGGCGCGCAGAACAGATCCCGCAGTTCGGGCTCCATGTCATGGGCGCTCGTCTGCGCGAGGAGCTCGGCCGGGACAGCATGGTTCAGGCGCGCGATCAGACATGCAGGCACCAGCAGGGCGGCTGAGGAAGCGTGGCCCCCCAGGAATGTCGATCCGCTGATCAGCACCATGCGCCCAGCCTCAAGATCCCAGCGCAGGCAGTCCGGCGTCGTGCGCATGACTGTGGCGTCGATCAGGGTCAGGGCAGAGCGCTCGCTGGCGATGGCGTCCGCGCCAGCCCGCGTCAGGCCCGCAAGGCCAGTGCGGCTGTGGTCGAGCGTGTGCAATAAGAGGGGATAGCCAAGCCGCCGGGCGGCGTGCAGCGCCTCGTGGTTGATCTCGCGCGCCTCACGGGCGCGCCCATCGGCCAGACGCAGGGGAATATCCCATGTTTCGCCTATGTCGTGGCTTTCGGCGCCGCCAGCGGAGACCTCATGCGCCCTTTCACCATGAATGGCGTATGCCACGGCGCGCGCCAGATCGCGGGCGGCGGCGATGGAGGGGGCCAGCAGTACGCAGGTTCCAGCCGGGCCGAAAGTGGTGGCGATGCGAGCGCGCAAACTTTCGAACCAGCCCGAGAGCGTGAGGTTGGAGCCGTCGCTCAGCGCCATGAGCCGGACGAGCGTCGCAAGGCCCGCCGTATGGGCATGCAGGCTCGGCGCCGCAGCGTCGGTGCTTGAAAACCAGATCTCGTGGGGGGCAGGACGCAGTAGCGGCCCAGCAGCGCTTCCTGAAGCGGCCAGCAGGTCGAATTGTGCGTACAGATCATCGTGGCCCTTAGGGGCCCCAACACTCAAAGTCCCGGCGGAACGCGCCAGCAACAACTCACTCATTTACGCCTCTCACGCCACACTTACGAGAGAGAGCTTGGCTGGTCTTGGTAAAGAATGGATTAGCTGTGGTCGCGAGCCTCCTGCCCCGCTGTGGGACGCCACCTGCGCAACAGCAGTGCGTTGGCGACGACGCTGACCGAGGATAGCGCCATGGCGGCGCCCGCAAAAACGGGGCTCAGAAGGCCCATGGCCGCCAGAGGGACGCCGACGATATTGTAGATGAAAGCCCAGAAAAGACCCCGCCGGATTGTGGCGTAGGTGGCGCGGCTGATCGAGATTGCGTCGGCGATGAGCAAGGGGTCGCCGCGCATTAAGGTGATGGCGGCCGTATTCATGGCGACATCCGCGCCCGTGCCCATGGCCATGCCCACATCTGCGGCGGCGAGAGCGGGAGCGTCATTGACGCCATCGCCCACCATGGCGACGCGCCGGCCTTGCGCGCGCAGGGCCTCAATCTCAGCAGCCTTGCCCGCCGGCGACACGCCCGCCATGACGCGCGTAATGCCCACCTCGCGCGCGACGACTGCCGCCGTGCGTTCGTTGTCGCCAGTCAAGAGAACAGCCTCGACGCCAAGCGCGGCGAGATCGGCCACCGCTTTGCGGGCGCCTGGTTTGACCTCATCACGTACGGCGATGGCGCCGAGCAGCTTCGGGGGCGCCGCCTCCGCCACCCACATCACGGTGCGGCCCTGCGTTTCGAGCGATTCAACCTGTATGGAGAGTTCAGCGAGGTCGACGCCCGCCTCGCCCATGAGCGCGCGGTTGCCAATGACGATCTTGCGACCAGCGAGAGTGGCCTCCAGCCCCATGCCGGTGCGGTTGCGGAAGGCGTCGAGCCGGTC
>CANBVC010000215.1 GCA_947372795.1 Beijerinckiaceae bacterium | reverse complement strand
TCGAAGGTGAGCGAGCCGATGGCGGCGAGATCGAGCCGCGGCGCCTTGGTTTGAACCCGGTCCGGATAGGCGAGGCAATGGGCGATGGGGGTGCGCATATCCGGCATGGCCATGCCAGCCGTCACGGACCCATCGGCGAAGGTCACGAGGCCATGGACGATAGATTGCGGGTGGACCAAGACATCGAGACGCCCAGCATCAATCGCAAAAATATGAAGAGCTTCAATTAGTTCTAGGCCCTTGTTCATCAAACTTGCAGAGTCGATGGTCACCTTTCGCCCCATCGACCAGTTGGGATGGGCGAGCGCCTGCGCCGGGGTCGCCGCCGCAATGGCCTGCGCCGTCCAGGTGCGGAAGGGACCGCCGGACGCCGTCAGGATCATCTGGTCAATGGTGGCGGGATCAGCCCCGCCAAGCGCCTGAAAGATCGCGTTATGCTCGGAATCCATGGGCAGCAGCCGCGCCCCCGCCCGCGCCGCCGTGCGCATGAAGGGCCCGCCCGCGCAGACGAGACATTCCTTGTTGGCGAGAGCGATGGTGCGTCCCGCCTCCAGCGCCGCATGGGTCGGCTCAACGCCCGCCGCGCCCGCAATGGCGCCTACGACGAGATCGCAATCGTAAAGGGCGGCCTCCAGCACCGCCTGCGGCCCTGCCCCACTGCGAATGCCCGTACCCGCCAGCGCCTCCCGAAGCGCCCCCGCTCCTGCCGGGTCAGCCACCGCTGCGAAGGACGCCTTGAGGGAAATCGCCACCTGAGCCAAGGCCTGCGCATCGCGCCCACCCGCCACCGACGCGACCTCAAAGGCGCCATCTGGCGCATGGGCGATCACATTCGCCGTGGAGCGGCCGATGGAGCCGGTCGCTCCAAGCAGCACGAGCCTGCGGGCATTAGCGGGGCGGCCGCCGGAAATGGCGGATGGGTCGGAAATGGTCATGAGCAACACATAGGAGACCGGGGGTGGATTACCATCGCAAAAGGCCTATCGCCACAAAGCCAGGCCCCGCAGACTTGATCCAGCCCACGAGCACCGCAAAGGTCGCGGCGGCGATAAACCCGTCAAGTCGATCCATGAAGCCGCCGTGGCCGGGAATGAGGCGGCTTGAATCCTTGACGCCAAAGCGACGCTTGATCCAGGATTCGAAGAAGTCCCCGGCCTGCGCGACCACACCGGCGAGCAGGCCCAAAACGAAAAGCGGGCCAAGCGAGGCGGCCTCAGCTCCCGGCTTCAGGACGAGGCACAGCAGGCCGAGCAGGGCGCCGCTGGAAACGCCAACGAGAAAACCCGCCCAGGTCTTGGAGGGCGATAGACGCGGCCAGAGTTTCGGGCCGCCGATCAGGCGCCCGCCGAAATAGGCCATGACGTCCGTACCCCAGACCACTGCGAAGAGCCAGAGAATGGCCTCCATGCCGTCAATGCGGGAAAGCACCCGTAGCAGCGTGACTGAAATGACGACTGAAGCGGCGTAGATGAGGCCGGCGCCCGCCCAGACGCGCTTGGCCGGGCCACCCAGCCAAGCCAGCAATGATGCGCCC
Organism: Beijerinckiaceae bacterium; assembly: GCA_947372795.1. Classification (GTDB taxonomy): domain Bacteria; phylum Pseudomonadota; class Alphaproteobacteria; order Rhizobiales; family Beijerinckiaceae; genus Terripilifer. The sequence goes on along the minus strand of CANBVC010000215.1, from coordinate 3,886 downwards.
ACCGCCACGACGCTGATGGCGCTTGCGACATGGGCACCACGCAAGAGCGCGACCGAACCGATGAGAAAGACCGCCCCACCAAAAAACCGCGCCTTGAATCGGGGCGCGTCAATCAGGGTCTGCCATTCCCAGTAGATCGCTAGCGCACATGCCAGCCAAAACAGGATGAACACATCGCCGCCCAGCCAAAGGGCGCCCAAGGCGGCCGCTATCATCACCACGCTTGAGGCGGCGCGCGGCCCCAGATCGCTCGAAAGACGGGCCTGTGGCGTAGGGGCGGCTTTCAAGCTCTCTCGCGGCTCGCTCATGAGCCGGTCTTCTCCGCTTCGACCCTGAGCCCGCCAAATCGGCGCTCGCGGCCTGCATAGACGTCAAGGGCGGCTTCGAAGGCGACGCGGTCGAAATCGGGCCAGTGAAGCTGCAGAAAAACGAATTCCGCATAGGCCGACTGCCAAAGAAGGAAGTTCGACAGGCGCTGCTCGCCGGACGTGCGGATGATGAGGTCGGGATCGGGCATATCCGCCGTATCAAGCTCCGCGCAAATCGTCTCAGGGCAGATGCTGGCGGGATCGATTTCGCCAGCGGCGACGCGCATGGCCAGACGGCGCGCTGCGTCAGCGATCTCCTGGCGCCCGCCGTAGTTGAAAGCGACCACGAGGGTCAGCCGGCCATTGCCGCAAGTCAGCGTCTCGGCTTCCTCGAGCAGCAGGGTGATTTCGGGGTCCAGCCCCTCGCGCGAGCCGATGATGCGCACCCGCACCCCGTTGGCGTGGAGGTCTGCAAGATCGTTGCGGATGAAGCGCTTCAAAAGGCCCATCAGGAAGCTCACCTCCTGCGGAGGGCGGCTCCAGTTCTCCACCGAGAAACTGTAGATCGTCAGGTAGGATATGCCGATTTCAAGGGCGGTGCGCACCGATCGGCGGACCGCCTCGACCCCGCGCCTATGCCCCTCCATACGGGGCAAGCCCCGCGCAGCGGCCCAGCGGCCGTTGCCATCCATGATGATGCCGACATGGCGCGGCAAAGCCCTGCTCCAGCCGTCGGCGGGCGGAATAGCGGTCATCGTTTCGACCTTGTCATGCATTTCCGCTCGCACTTCCCGGCAATCGGCTGAATGAAACTTACACCTGCATAATTTCTTTTTCTTTCGTCGCGAGCACCTGATCGACTTCGACGATAGCCTGATCGGTCGCCTTCTGGACGTCAACGGCCTGACGCTTCTCGTCGTCCTCGCCGATCGCCTTGTCCTTGAGCAGCTTCTTTAACATGTCGATGCCGTCGCGGCGCACGTGGCGAATGGAGACGCGAGCCTCCTCCGTGTATTTATGCGCGACCTTCACCAGCTCCTTGCGGCGCTGCTCGTTGAGCTCGGGGATGCGAATGCGCAATGTCTGGCCTTCGGTCGTGGGGCTGAGGCCGAGATTGGAGTCGCGAATGGCGCGCTCAACGGCGCCGACCAAGCCCCGGTCCCAGACCTGAACCGAGATCATGCGCGGCTCGGGGACCGAGATCGTGGCGACCTGGGTCAGGGGCGTATGCTGCCCATAGGCGTCCACCTGAACCGGCTCAAGGATGCTCGCAGTGGCGCGGCCGGTGCGCAGGCCGTTGAGATCATGGCGCAGCGAGGCGATGGAAGCCTGCATGCGGCGCTTGATGTCGGCGAGATCGAAGGTGCTGCTCATGGGGTCAAGTCCTGCTATGGCTGCGGACGGTGGGACAAGGACGCGCGATTATGGCGTCACGATGGTGAACCGTCCACGGCCCTCGAGGGCCGCCGCAATGGCGCCGGCCTCCTGAATGGAGAAGACAATTATCGGAATTCGGTTGTCGCGGGCAAGAGCGAAGGCGGCTGTATCCATGACTTCGATATTCCGGGAGATCGCCTCGTCATGAGTCAGTCGCTCGTAGCGCGTGGCGCTCGGGTCTTTCTTCGGGTCTGACGTGTAGATGCCATCCACCTGCGTCGCCTTGAGAATCGCGTCACAAGATAGCTCCGCTCCACGCAGGGCCGCGCCGGTGTCGGTCGTAAAGAAGGGATTGCCGGTGCCTCCGGCCAGCACCGTCACGCGCCCCTTGCCCAGATGGTTCAGCGCCGCCTGACGCGAATAGGGCTGACAGACGAATGGCATGGGGACCGCCGAGAGGGCGCGGGCCGACTGCCCCTCCTTCTCGATGGCGTGCTCCAGCGCCAAACCGTTCATCACAGTGGCCAGCATGCCGATGGAATCGGCCCGGGCGCGGTCGATGCCCTTGTCTGCGCCATGAATGCCGCGAAAGAAGTTACCGCCGCCAACGACCACAGCAATCTCGACGCCAAGAGCGGCGGAGGCGGCGAGGTCCTGGGCGACCCGTTTCAGGGTCGGCTCATGGAGACCATGGGTGAGCGGCCCCATCAGGGCTTCGCCCGAAACCTTGATGACGACGCGTTTCCACAAGCAGGACATAGCGATCTATTCTCAGCGTTCAAAAGGATGGGCAAAATCCAGCCCCTGTTGGGTAGAGCGATTCGTAGAGCGAAACCAGACACTGGAGCCTATCTTCCACCAGAGGATATTGAAGGCCGTCGGCTCGAAAATCGATTTTAGATCGCGACTACACCCTCCGACCCCTGGAAGCGAACCCTGAGAGACCCCATCCGGATCTCCGTATCACCACAAAAAATGCGCAACCGGATGAACCCCTCTTGCTTGATCAAAACGTTATGCAACGTGACATTCATCTGTAGCAGTATGAGGTTATCCTCCTCCTTGAACTCCGGATTGAAATTTAACCGAGCCTGATCAACCGGAATGGACAGACACGCTAACTCCTCATCGCCCGGCCCGAGCAGCTTAGCCAAGACAGGACCGTCGAGATCACCCGGACGTTCAAGATAGTTGATCATCACTGCAAAGCTTGGAAGGGTTGCCGGCGCTGATCCCAAAATGATGATTTCACCAGTATAGACACCTATGAATATGGTCTTACCATTAGCTTCAAAGCGGATGTCATCGCAAAAGATAACATTGCCACCAGGCGTTGCCGGACGAATAACAGGCATCACGCCACCGCCATCGCAGGCTTGGGCGACCTGCTGGACACTCCTTTATTAAAGGAAACCACCTCACAGATCGCACCAGATTTAACCTGATCCCTAGCGGCCTGAGATTTCGCCACAAGATCCGCCTCATCGAAAGGAGGCCGCGCGGTCAAGTCACCGGGAACATCACGGATAGCGCGAAGCCAATTGTCCCACTCGGGAAAATCCACCCAAAGTGGCAAATCAAGGGCAGCAGCCGCATCGAAGAGTGATTGCAACGATAACTTGCCGTAGTCGGGATCTTCCATGCGAGACACTACGCTTTGAGGCTTGCCCATCAGCTCCCCAAACTGAGCCTGCGAGAGGTTACGGGCCTCCCTCAGAGCACGCACCAGAAGCGCAATGCGGGTGCGCGCCTGATCCTGCACAAAAACGTCGCGAAACTCCTTATCGGATAGCTCGCGGGCGAATTCCTCACTCCAGGGCAAGCCATAAGGCATCAGTGACGCTCCTGTTATTAATTGACTCAAGCTTCCAACGATTGGCGGTTTCACAGGCGCTCTTCGGCACGAATTTACCCCCTTTTTCTGTCGCCCAGAAAAGAAGGATAAACTCATGATCGCCTGAAAAGAACCCGATAGGGCGCTGCTGAACGCCCCCTGCCTTGAACCTTACCTCCACCAAACCCGAACATACGCCATGCAACTGTTTGGCAAGAGGATCCCTCCAGCTCTCCACAGGACGCCGATGCAGAAGTTTCAATTTGGATACAAATTTAGCCTTGAGCTCGACATTCCCGTTTTCATAGGCATAGCGCACATTATTCCGGTGCTCACCAGATGCGTTATGATAGCGAAAGGACCAAAG
>CANBVC010000214.1 GCA_947372795.1 Beijerinckiaceae bacterium | reverse complement strand
GAACAGTTCCGCCGGCTGTGGGACTACTACCTCTGCTATTGCGAGGCGGGGTTCACTGAGGGCGCTACGGACGTAGGCTTTTACCTTCTCAGAAAATCAGGAGCGTGACATGAGGATGCTCGCAGTCTATCTCGCCACACTCGTCGTTTTCGTTGGTATTGACTTCATTTGGCTAAGCAGAATGGGGGATACGTTTTATCGTCCCGCCATGGAGGGGATGGCGCTGGACGGGGCTCGCCTCGCCCCAGCCATCGTCTTTTATTTGCTCTACGCTTTCGGTGTGACATTTTTCGCGGTCCAACCCGGTCTCGCGGCCGAAAGCTGGCGGACAGCGGCTATTTATGGCCTCATCTTCGGACTCGTCGGCTACGGCGTATATGACCTGACCAATCAGGCGACTTTGAAGGTTTGGCCTGTGACGCTGACCCTGGTCGACATGACCTGGGGCTCGTTCCTGACCGGTCTCGCGGCTTTGGCAGGCTATAATGTCGGCCGTGCTATCTGAGCAGGTGCGCGTCAGCGTTGGCCATATGAAGGAGCGCCAGCAAAGTTGATCTAATTGACCGCGCCAGCTTCCAACCTGTAGCATTCTCGCAGAATGAATACCTTGAATCTCGTATGAAAGGATTTCGCGATGCGCGAATGGATCAAGACGCCCCTTGCCTCCCTCGCGAATGGCGCCGAAGGCGGCATAGTGGTCGAAAATGGCCGCATCGCAGAACTCCTGTCCACTAACGCTACCCCATCAAGACCCGTCGATCGAGTGTTCGACGCTTCGCGCCACGTCGTGCTGCCAGGCCTCATCAACACGCATCACCACATGTTCCAGACCCTCACGCGGGCGCATCCCGCTGCGATCAATAAAGAGCTGTTTCCCTGGCTGGAGGCGCTCTTCCCGATCTGGTCGCGCCATGTGAACCCCGAGAACTTCCGCCTTGCGACCCGGCTCGCCCTGACGGAACTTATGATGTCAGGCTGCACCACCGTTTCGGACCATCAGTATCTTTTTCCGCCCGGGCTCGAAATGGCCATGGATATCCAGGCGGAAGAGGCTGCGGCGCTAGGCATGCGCGTGACGCTCACCCGCGGCTCGCTCAATCTCACGGAGGACGAAGGGGGGAACGCTCCAGCTGGCGGGGTGCAGGATGTCGACACCATTCTCGCCGATTGCGAGCGCGTGATTGGGCGCTATCATGATACGTCCGAAGGCTCGATGACGCGCGTCGCATTGGCGCCTTGCGCGCCTTTCAACGTATCAAAACGCCTCATGATCGAGACCGCCCAGCTTGCTGACAAGCATGATTGTCAGCTGCATACGCATCTGGCCGAAACCCGCGATGAGGTTGATTACTGCCAGCAAAAATTCCAGTGCCGCCCCGTCGATTATCTTGAGGAAGTCGGCTGGATGAATGAGCGTGTCTGGGTCGCGCATGGCATTCACTTCAATGACGACGAAGTTAAGCGGCTGGGTCGCGCGCGGGTGGGCGTCTGCCATTGTCCGACGTCCAACATGGTTCTGGCGTCTGGTCAGTGCCGCACGCGCGAACTGGAGGAGGCAGGGTCCCCCGTGGGCCTCGGTGTCGATGGCTCCGCCTCCAATGACAATTCGAATCTCATGGAAGGCGTGCGCCACGCGCTGATGATTAATCGCCTGCGCTATGGTTCGGCTGGCATCACCCATTTTGACGCACTGCGTTGGGCGACAGAGGGCTCTGCACGTTGCCTCGGCCGCGACGATATCGGCGCCATCGCAGTTGGCAAGCAAGCTGATCTCGCTTTCTTCACCTTGGACGAACTGCGTTTTTCGGGCGCAGGCGATCCGTTGGCCGCGTTGGTCCTGTGCGGCGCACATGCGGCTGACCGGGTCATGGTAAAGGGCGACTGGCGCGTGGTTGACGGCTTGCCGGTCAACATGGACATCGCCCGCCTGCGTCGTGAGCATGGCCAAGCAGCCAGGGCCTTCCTCCAGACGATATGAGGCAGGGATCTGAATCGGCCGTTGGGTTAGGTAGGTGAATACCTGCCTACCCTCTTGGTTGCGCGCAGCATTTGCCGGTTCACGCCCATGCCGTGCCTTGTTATGGCGTTCAGTTCCTGGCTAGGGCTCCGTATCGCCCATGCGTGGTGGTTTCAGCAGCTCGTTTGCGGCGCTACTATGCGTTGGCGACGGCGCTGGGGCTTCGTTTGATTTTTGAACAGCTCGTTTCCGCTCTATTTGAAAGTAATTGTTAAACTCTATGTTCTTGCGATAACCTTTCCTTCAAAAGCGCGCCGCTGTCGACAAAAGCGCTAGAGGGAGGGTTTGTGTCCGAAGTGGAAACCGTTAGCCGGCGCAATTTGCTGCGCACGGTTGGGGTTACTGCGGCCGCCACCGCCGCGACGCCCGTGCTCAATCAAACAGCAGCCGCGCAAACGACAGCGCCCGCCCCCTCGTGGCCGTGGATCATATGATCCCGGCCGTTGGCTTGACGCCCGGCGGCGCCGATCTTGGCGTCGCTACCTTTATGGATCGCGCACTCTCAAGCGGCTATGGTAAGGGCGATCGGCTGTTCATGCAGGGACCCTGAGAGATGGTCGATAAGTTCATTACGGAGCCGCAAGCCTTGTTCCGTGGCGACAAAATTCCATACTCAGGCATGGACGACTTCTGAAATAACGACTGTCTATTTTAAACGACGGCTCCCCAAAGGGGCAACCCAATGGTCTTTTCTTCCGAACAATTTGGAAAGCTAATACGGGGCGAACCCGAGAAATGGGGCGAGGCCATCAAGGTCGCCAAACTGATCTTGATTTAAGGGGCGCGCCGGGGACGGTAGGCTCAGGAACCTGAATGGGAGGAAGGATGATTCGGATTAAGACAGCCCACGTTTTGTCGCTGGCGTTGCTTGGTTTCGCGACAATGGCGCAGGCGGCGCAGGCGCAGACGACGAACGACATGTTCAAGGACAAGCCGCTGACCATTGTCGTCGGCCACGAGCCCGGCACGGGATTCGATCTTTACGCGCGCACCCTCTCTCGCTATCTGCCGAGATACCTGCCCAACAAACCCAATGCGCTTGTGCAGAATGTTGTAGGCGCCAGCGGCGTCTCCGCGTTCAACTGGCTTGGCTCTGTCGCTCCAAAGGATGGGTCCACCATCGCCATCGTCGCCTTCACAGTGCCTTTCGCGCCTATACTGGGCCATGCCGCAGGCCGGTTCGACGCCTCGCAATACAATTGGATCGGCAATATGGATTCGAGCGTCAGCGTGTGCGCTTTCTCGAAAGCCTCGGGCGCCCTGACCTTTGAGCACGCCAGGCAGCGCGAAGTGCTGGTTGGTGGCACAGGGGCATCTGGACCGTTGAGCCAGTCCTCGACGGCGCTTCGTGCGCTGACTGGGGCCAAACTCAGGGTCATCGAAGGATACAAGGGCTCAGCAAGTGTGAAAATCGCCATTGAAAGCGGCGAATTGCAGGGGGTCTGCGGCATTTCGCTTTCCACTGCACGTACGCAATATCGTGAGGCCTTCGAAAGCGGTGAACTGCTGTTGACCCTGCAACTTGGGCTTGATCCGCACCCAGACCTCAAGAATGTGCCGCATGTGTATCAATATGCGCGCACAGAGGATGAGCGACAGGTCTTTGACCTGATTTTCGGCGCCCAGGGACTTGGACGCTCTTTCGTGGCGCCGCCAGGCGTATCTCCCGAACGCGTAGCGATTTTGCGGGCGGCCTTCGCTTCCGCCATGCAGGATCCCGAACTGATCGCGGAAGCGGAGAAGGTGCAACTCGACCTGCGCCCGCAAAGCGGCGAGCAAGTGCAAGCATTCATCCAGCGCGTCTACGCTGCGCCGCGCGAGATAGCCGAACGCGCGCGCAAGGCTGTTCAGCAATAGGCATTGCGATATAGTCCGCCCGACAAATTGGAGGAATCGCAAATGGTAGAGGGCTGGAACGTCAAGCGCGTGGGGCAGATTGATTGCCCGGGCGGCGGCCAGGTTTGGGTCGAGGGGAACATCCTCTACATCGGCCATATGCGCGCGCCAGGCGGCACCAGCCTCTATGACGTCTCCGACCCCTCAAAGCCGCGTCAACTCGCGCGCATCGAGATGCCGGAAGGCTGGCACTCCCACAAGGTGCGCGTCCGCGATGGGGTGATGATCGTCAATCACGAAACCAACGGCGCCAATTTGGGAGAAGGCTTTTCGGGAGGCCTCACCATCTATGACGTCGCCAAGCCATCAGCGCCCAAACTCATCACCAAGTGGGAGACTGGCGGCGCAGGCGTGCATCGCTACGACTTTGATGGTCGCTACGCTTATGTCTCTGCGACCGCCGAAGGCTATGTCGGCTATATCGTCGTCATCCTTGATCTCATCGACCCCGCACACCCGCGCGAAATCTCCCGCTGGTGGATTCCCGGCCAGTGGAAGGCGGGAGGTGAAGTCTACCCCTGGGATGATTTCGTCACCCCCAAGTGCCACCACCCTCTGCGCGTGGGAAACCGGCTCTATGTGAGCTATTGGCATCATGGCTTTTACATTCTCGACATATCGGACATCACTCAGCCGAAAATGGTGGGCCACGACCAGCGCAGCCCAGCCTTTCCCCATCCAACCCACACCTGCCTCGTCATCCCGCAGAAGCTGAAAGGCCGCGACATCATGGTGGTGGCCGACGAGGATGTGGCGCAATTGCGTCCTTCGGCGCCTGCATTCGCCTGGGTCTACGATATCTCGATCGAAAGCATGCCCACGCCCATCGCAACGATTAACGTTCCCGGCCTCGACAAGGACGGAGCGACGCAGCCGAAGATGACGGGTTGCCACCAGCCTTCCGAACGTTTCAATGGCACGATCATTCCCTTCGCATGGTTCGCGCAGGGGTTGCAGGTCTTCGACGTGGCCGATCCCTTCGCGCCAAAAAGGGTCGCCCATTTCCTTCCTGATCCCGCGCCGGGGCAGGAGCGCGCATCCTCCAACGATGTGACGATCGATAGCCGCGGCCTCGTCTATCTGATCGATCGCATCCGCGGAGTGGAAATTCTTGAGCTTACGATCTGAAGCTAACGAGATCGTGGGGAGAGCAAATGAAACGCGTCCTTAAAAAATTTGCATCGGTGACTTTCGCCGGCGCCGCTCTAGCTTTTAGCGCGCCTGGCGCAGCACGCGCTGACGCCGCCCCGGATTTCTATAAGGGCAAGACAGTCAATATAGTGGTCGGCCACGAGGCCGGCACGGGATTTGATATTTATTCGCGCGTCCTGATCCGGCATATGGGGAAATATATCCCCGGGAATCCCGCCATGATCGCCCAGAATATGACCGGCGCCAGCGGCGTTGTCGCCGGAAACTGGCTTTATTCGGTGGCCCCGCGCGATGGCACCGTGATCGCGACATTCGCCCAGACCGTGCCTCTGGAGCCCCTGTTCGGCAATCAGCAGGCGCGTTACGACGC
>CANBVC010000213.1 GCA_947372795.1 Beijerinckiaceae bacterium | reverse complement strand
GCCTTCGGCCCAAGGCGCGGCACATCCTTCAGCGCGGCGCGCTTGCGGAAGGGACCATTGGCGTCACGGTGGGCGACGATGGATTGGGCGAGGCTCTCGCCAACGCCAGACACGCGCGCCAGCAGCGGCGCGGAAGCGGTGTTCAGATCGACGCCAACAGCGTTCACGCAATCCTCAACCACCGCATCAAGCGAGCGCGAAAGTTTGCCCTCGGCGAGATCGTGTTGGTACTGGCCGACGCCGATGGATTTGGGATCGATCTTCACGAGTTCGGCGAGCGGATCCTGAAGGCGCCGCGCAATCGACACGGCGCCGCGCAGGGTCACGTCGAGATCCGGCAATTCGGCGCTGGCGAAAGCGGAGGCCGAATAGACCGAGGCGCCCGCTTCCGAAACCACGATCTTCGTGAGCTTCAGTTCGGGATTGCGCTGAATGATTTCAGCCGCGAGCTTGTCGGTCTCGCGTGAGGCGGTGCCGTTGCCGATGGCGATGAGCTGCACCTTGTGCACGCGGCACAGGCGGGCGCATTCGCCGATGGCGTCATCCCAGCGCCGTTGTGGCTCGTGGGGATAGATGACGGAGGTACCGACGACCTTGCCGGTAGCGTCGACGACCGCGACTTTCACGCCTGTGCGGAAGCCCGGATCAAGGCCAAGGGTGGCGCGGGCGCCAGCGGGCGCGGCGAGCAGGAGATCGCGCAGGTTGGAGGCGAAGACCTTCACGCCCTCTTCCTCAGCTTGCTGCCACAGGCGCATGCGCAGATCGACGGCCAGATGCACCAGAAGGCGCGTGCGCCAGGTCCAGCGCACGGTGTCCATCAGCCATTTGTCGCCGGGGCGGCCTTGGTCGGTGACGCCGACTTGAAGGGCGATCTTGCGCTCATAGGGGCCGGGCACGCCGGGGGTCGTAACGGCCTCGGCGGCTTCGGGTTCGAGCTTGAGGTCGAGGATCTCTTCCTTCTCGCCGCGGAACAGCGCGAGTATGCGATGGGCGCGCAGCTTCGTGAAGGGCTCGGTGGAATCGAAATAGTCGGAGAATTTGACGCCCTCGGTCTCTTTGCCGGGCCGCACGGCGGAAACGAGGCGTCCGCTCGTCCAGTAAAGCTCGCGCAGGGCGCCGACGAGCTCGGCCTTCTCGGAGAACCGCTCAACCAGAATGGCGCGCGCGCCATCAAGCGCCGCCTGCACGGTTTCAATGCCCTTCTCGGCGTTGACGAAGGCGCCCGCCTGTTCCAGCGGATCGTGTTCGGGTTGGCCGAGGAGCGCGTCGGCGAGCGGCGCAAGCCCCGCCTCGATGGCGATGAGCGCCTTGCTGCGACGCTTGGGCTTGAAGGGAAGGTAGATGTCCTCCAGCCGCGCCTTGGTGTCGGCCTCCATGATGGTGCGCTGGAGCGCGTCGTCTAGCTTGCCCTGTTCGCGGATGGAGTCGAGGATCGCCTTGCGACGGTCCTCCATCTCCCGCAGGTAGCGCAGGCGTTCTTCCAGATTGCGCAACTGCGTATCGTCGAGCTGGCCGGTGGCTTCTTTGCGATAGCGGGCGATGAAGGGCACGGTGGACCCGCCGTCGAGCAGCTCCACGGCGGCGGAGACCTGCCGCTCGTTGACGCTCAATTCTTCGGCGATACGCTGGTTGATCGACTTCATCATGGCTCCGAATCGAAGGCGCTGACTGCCCTGCGGGAGCGCGGATCTAGACCGCCGCCGATGGCGGGGTCAAAGCAGTCCTGTGGACGAATCAAGGCGCGAGGGCCTCAATCGTGCAGGTGCTCCATGGCAGCCTGCGCCTTGCCGAACCGGGGCAGCGCGAAGCCCAAGGCAGCAAGGCACAGCACGGCCGCGATGGCGAAACAGGAGCGGATGCCGATGAGATCGGCGCCAAAGCCCACCATCAGCGCGCCAAGAGCAGGGGTGCCGCGCCAGATCAGGGAATAGAGCCCCATGACGCGCCCCCGCATGTCGTTATCGACCGCGCTCTGGGTCAGGGTCTGGATGCTCGTGGTCATGGAATTGAGGGAATAGCCGCCAAAAGCTGCGAAGATCACGCCGATCCAGAGCTCATCGCTGGCGATGAAGCCGAACGTGGCGATGCAGAACAGCAACATGCCGACGAATACCCGCAGCGTCAGGCCATGCACCTTTCCACCAAAGGCGACGGAGGCTGCGCTGATGAGGGCGCCGACGCCAGTCGCCGAATTGAGCCAGGAGAGACCGACCGCATCGGAATGGAACACGTCGCCCGCAAAGGCAGGATACATGTCCTGCATAGGGCGCAGGCATATGCAGACGACCGTGAGCATGGCGAATAACGGCCAGATGCCGGCATGGCCGCGCACGAAGACGAAGCCGTCGCCTACATCCTTGATCAGCGAACGGCGTTTGCTCTGCTTGCGATCAGGGGCGACCATGCGCACGGCGTAGAGCCCGACGATAAAACCAAAACAGCCGAGCGCATGGGCGATGAAGGTTCCCGCCACCCCCATGGCCGGAATGATCAGCCCCGCAATGGACGGCCCGATGAAGCGCGAGACCTGAAACAGGGAAGAGTCGAGCCCGATGGCGGGGGCGAATTCCTCGCGGCTCACGACGCTCGCAACCACCGAATGGCGCGCGGTCTGGTGAAAGGGATAGACGCAGCCCGACCAGAGCGAGAGGCCGACGAGAATTTCGATGGTCAGCACGCCCATGAGCTGCAAAACCGCCAGCGTCACCGCCTGCAGGAACAGCGTGATCTGGGCGATCCTTATTTGCTGCAGGGGATTGTGCCGGTCTGTGATGGCCCCTGCGAAGGCGGCCAGAAAGATCATCGGCCCAAGGTCTGCGGCGGCGACCGCGCCAAGCCACGCGGTGGAATGGGTCAGATCCCAGGCGAGCCAACCCACGCCCACCCGCTGCATCCAGCTCGTGAGATAACTCGGCACGCCCCCAGCCATGAACCAGGCGTAATTGCGATTGGACCAGATGCGGAAGGCTGGGTTGTTGAGACTCATGTCACGCAGGATGCGTCAACGAGCCCTTGAAAGCCAGATAGCCGCCGTCGATCAGCAGATCAGTGCCGGTGACGAAGGACGAGAGATCGCTGCACAGGTACAAGGCCCCGTCGGCGATCTCGCGGGCCTGCCCGGTGCGGCCCAGCAGATAGCTCGGCCCCTTGGCGGCGTTGGCGGCCTCGCGGCTCGGGAACCGCTGGAGCGCCGCGCGCAATGTGTCGATGGCGCCGGGCGAGATCGAATTGACGCGGATGCCATCCCCCGCATGGTCGATGGCGAGCACCTTAGTCAATTGCAGCACCGCTCCCTTGCTGGCGCAGTAGGCCGGGCGCTTGGGCACGCCGATATGGGCGTGCGATGAGGCGATGTTGACGATGGCGCCCCCGCCCGCCTTTCGCATCTGGGGAATGGCGTATTTGCACATGAGGAAGCCGCCTGTGACATTCACCGCGAAAGCGCGGTTCCAGTCCTCCAAGCTTAGGGTCTCGACGCTGCCCGCAGGGGTCAAAGCCGCAGCGATATTGAGCAAGTTGGTCAGTTTGCCGAAATGGGCCACGCAAGCCTCGACCGCGCCCCTGGCTTGCTCAGGATCCGTGATATCGGCGCTGAAGGCCATGGCCTCACCCCCATCGGCGGCGATGGCGTCCACGGTCGCCTGCGCTTTCTCTTTTGAAATATCGAGGACGAAGACCTTCGCGCCCTCATGAGCGAAAAGGCTCGAAATAGCCCCGCCAATCTCACCCCCGCCGCCGCTCACAATAGCGACGCGCCCCGCCAGCAAATGCCCAGCAGCCATGCTTCCCTCCCCCTGTTTTTAGAAAGGGTATGGGCGGGGAGTGGGGGGCGTCAAGCGTGGGGGCGACGCTGGTAGAGGTTATGGTCCTTGTCGAGCCAAATGACATAGAACGTGTCATCAATAATCATACCATGCACCCGTCCATGCTCATTGGCCGAAATGCAGAACTGCCACCCGGGATAATCCCGGAAACGCTCATTCAGCCCTGTAAAGCCATCGGGGCGCGCCGTCTTGGACCAATCGTGGGAGTGGTTCCTCACGGACTTATCCTGCTGAGTCGTGAATTGTCTGACTGTCCAGCTTGAGAGGTCACGCAACCTCTGCATGAGGCTCTGGGTGTAGCTCGGGGGAAACTCGCCCGGGCACATTTCCGGGTCCAGATGGTCGAACAACTTGAACGAAAACCTTATCGCGACGTCCGGCGCCGGCTGCTTCCTGATTTTAGATGTGTTCTCAGGAGCGGACTTTTTCATCGGCTTCCAACGACTGAAAATAGTCTTTCATCCGGCGCTTGCAGATAACGGCATTGGACCCAGCGTCAGCAGGAAGGTCGGCACGCGCTTCCAGCCATGGCGGTTCCCGGTGGGTCATCAATTCCAACGCGACCGCAGTTTCGCAGCCGAAGACATCTATGATTTCCTCAAGATAAGATGCGATGTCAGGGGAGATTTCCGGCCTAGATACGTCGATGTCGATAGGCCGCCACTGAAATTGTTTGAATCGCTGATACTGGGAGGGCAGCACGGGACCATGAACCCATGCCTGAAAATCTTCCAAGAAAAGCGGGCTTCCGCTCACGACCGCGTACCAACCGTCGGCATAATACAGCAGCTTCTGAAGCTTCAAATTGGTCAAAACTTCGCCGCGCTCTCTGCTCTCGACCAGCAGAAAGTCGGCTGTAAGGGCTGGGGAAAGACACTCGAACATGAGCGCAAGATAGGCGATATTGACCCAAAAAACAAATATGAGCTTTTACCTGATGCAACTCTTTGATTTTCAAAACCGCAGTTAAAAAGCCCCGTCCCTTGACCCAAAGCCCCGCCACGCCAGCTAAGTCAGTTGGGGCGAAGCCAGGGAGGGTGCGTTGCGGATTGGGGTTCCTCGCGAGATCAAGGACAATGAATATCGCGTCGGCCTGACGCCTGCGTCCGTAGCGGAGCTTAACGCCAATGGGCATCGGGTGCTTGTTGAGCAGAGTGCGGGGATGGGCTCTGGCATGCCTGACGACGCCTACGCAAAAGCGGGCGCGCAGCTTTGCCATGGGCCGGGCGAGATCTTCTCCACTTGCGACCTCATCGTGAAGGTGAAGGAACCACAAGCCGCCGAGACCAAGCTGCTGCGTCGCGGACAGATGCTCTTCACCTATCTCCATCTTGCGCCCAACCCAACGCTCACCCGCGCACTGATGGATAGCGGCGCCACCTGCATCGCTTATGAGACGGTGACTTCGGCCAGCGGCGGACTGCCCCTGCTCACCCCCATGTCGGAAGTGGCCGGGCGGCTCGCGGCGCAGGTGGGGGCGCATTATCTGGAGCGCGAGGCTGGCGGGCGCGGCGTGCTGCTGGGCGGCGTGCCGGGCGTATCGCCTGCCGATGTGCTGGTGCTGGGCGGAGGCGTCGCGGGCGCCAATGCGGCGCGCGTGGCGCTGGGCATGG
>CANBVC010000212.1 GCA_947372795.1 Beijerinckiaceae bacterium | reverse complement strand
CGAAAGGTCCAGTCCAGCGCCGCGCGTGCGTAGTCATTCATGCCGGTCGTGACACCGCGGGCGGCGGCCTCGTCGTGGTTGCCCAGGACGGCTAGCGCGCCCTTGCCCATGGCCTCTCGCACCCTGTCGACCACATAGATGGGGTCGGCCCCGTATCCGACGAGGTCTCCCAGAAAGACCAGCCGGTCAGCTTTGCGCCGCTCCGTATGGGCGAGGCAAGCGTCCAGCGCCTCCCGGTTGCCATGGATGTCCGACAAAAACGCAATACGCATGATGGGCGCGAGGCCTCCTTAAGCGGCTACCCTAACCTTTTCTCCGCTTCTTTGTGATCTGGCACAAAGGCGAACCCTTGGGGAAGTAAAAACGCTTCGGCTCGGGCCTTGCCCGCCGGTCGAGGTTAACGCGGCCCCGCACTTTCCCGGGCCGAGCGAATCCGCCATATCTGTTCCATGGCTGAAGCTCCTCAAGACACCAATGCGCCTGAGCTCTCCGTCTCCGAACTCTCGGGCGCCCTCAAGCGAACGATCGAGGACCGGTTCGGCTATGTGCGGGTGCGCGGCGAAGTCTCGGGCTGGCGGGGGCCGCATTCCTCCGGCCATTGCTATTTCAGCCTGAAGGACGCCTCGGCCCGCATCGATGCGGTGATCTGGAAAGGCTCGTATGGGCGCATGCGCACCAAGCCCGAAGAGGGGCTGGAGGTCATCGCCACTGGCAAGCTCACGACATTCCCGGGCAAATCCTCCTATCAGATCGTGGTGGAGAGCATAGAGCCCGCAGGGGTGGGCGCGCTTATGGCGCTGCTTGAGGAACGCCGCCGCAAGCTTGCCGCCGAGGGGCTTTTCGACGCCGCGCGCAAGCAGCTCATTCCCTTCCTGCCGGAGGTGATCGGCGTCGTCACGTCGCCCACGGGCGCTGTCATCCGCGACATACTCCACCGAATCTCCGACCGATTTCCGCGTCGCGTGCTTGTCTGGCCAGTGCGGGTGCAGGGCGAGACCTGCGGCGCTGAGGTGGCCCGCGCCATCGCGGGGTTCAACGCCCTGCCTGAAGGCGGGAAGATTCCAAGGCCCAGCGTCATCATCGTGGCGCGCGGCGGCGGCTCGCT
The DNA here is from genome assembly GCA_947372795.1 of Beijerinckiaceae bacterium. Taxonomy (GTDB): domain Bacteria; phylum Pseudomonadota; class Alphaproteobacteria; order Rhizobiales; family Beijerinckiaceae; genus Terripilifer. Next base: position 4,375 of record CANBVC010000212.1, on the reverse strand, counting down.
GGAAGACCTCTGGGGCTTCAACGATGAAGCCGTGGTGCGGGCGGCGGCCGGCAGTGACATTCCGCTCGTCGCCGCAGTCGGCCATGAGACAGATTGGACCCTGATCGACCACGCTGCCGATCTGCGCGCCCCCACCCCCACCGGGGCGGCGGAAATGTGCGTGCCGGTGCGCAGCGAATTGCTGGCGCAGATCGCCGATCTCTCGCGCCGCCACCACGGCGCCCTTTATCGCTTGCTGGAGCGGCGCCGTTCTGACCTGCGTAGCCTCGCTCGCGCGCTGCCCTCCGGCGACGACGTCATCGCCACGCCCCGCCAGCGCCTCGACCGGGCGGGCGAACGGCTTGGCGCGCGGCTCGCCGCCGCTATGGGGGAACGCCAGCTGCGGCTTGGCCGGTCCGCGAACCTTCTGGCGCGTCATTCCCCGCAGGCCGAATTCGCCCGCATGGGGGAGCGTTTCGCGGGATTATCGGGACGGTTTGACCGGGTGCGGCCGACCCTTGCGCCTGCGCGCCGTCAGCCCCTCGAAGCGCTCGGCAAGCGGCTTGACGCAGCGCTGCGCTCCCAGCTCGCGCTGCATGGCCAGACCCTGCGGGCGCGTCGTGAACGGCTCACGATGGTTGACGCGCGCCTGCGCTCCGCCATGCAGGCGAGCCATCGCCGCAGGGCTGAGCGGCTTGGATCGCTGGCGCAGCTCTTCGGCTCGCTCAGCTACAAGAGCGTTCTGGCGCGCGGCTTCGCTCTGGTGCGCGATAGCGCTGGGGAGCCGCTGCGTCAGGCGGCTGGCGTGGCCTGCGGCATGGCGATCACCATCGAATTTGCGGACGGTCATTTGGCGGCGGTCACAGGCGAAAGCGGCGCTGTGGCGCCTGCGCCGTCCAAAACGAAGCCTGCGCCCCGATCGCCGCGTGGCGGATCGGGCGGCGGCGGTTCGCAAGGATCGCTCTTCTAACTTCGCCTGGTCATGATTATCTAACAGCTGAAACATAGCGAGGTCACACCATGAGCCTTTTTGGCGGCGGCGCAAAATCCGAACCCAAGACTTTTCCCATCAGCAAGACCGACGAGGAATGGCGGCGCATTCTTACGCCCGATCAATATCGGGTCCTGCGCGAGCATGGCACCGAGCGCGCCTGCACGAGCCCCCTCGATCATGAGAAGCGCCCCGGCACATTCGAATGCGCGGGCTGCGGCAATCCACTCTTTGTGGGTCAGACCAAGTTCAACAGCGGCACGGGCTGGCCGAGCTTTTGCGATCCGCTGCCGGGCTCCATTGAGACCTCTGTCGACGGCAGCCATTTCATGACGCGCACCGAAGTGCACTGCGCCCAGTGCGGCGGCCATCTCGGCCATGTCTTTGAAGACGGCCCGGCGCCCACCGGCCTGCGCTATTGCATGAACGGCGTGGCGATGAAATTCGCGCCCGACTGAGCTTTAGCCGATCCGGGCGGCGAGCTTTTCGTAAAGCGCGTTTTGCGCGCTGAAGAGATAGTCGAGCGCGCTCACGCTGACGTGGTCAGCGCCGCGGTCGACCAGCCATTCCGCCAAACCCGCAACCTGCCCAACCGGGCAGATGAGACGCAAAGGGCCATCCTTGGCGAAGCCGAAGAGGGCGCGCGCGCCAAAGCGGGTTTGCGCCTCGCTGGCGAGGTTCTGCGGGGAGGGCACCAGCGCGCGGACCTGACGGGAGGTGCGCGCGTCTTCTTCCGCTGAAATGCGCGACAGGATGGTGCGTGCGACCGCCTTGGCGGCGGGGCTCCAGTCGGCGCAGATGGAGGCGACGAGGTTGGCCTCTGAACGCAGCATCACGCCATCGTCCAGAACCTTGAGCGCATTGGCGCGCAAGGTGGCGCCGGTCGTCGTGATGTCGACGATCAGTTCGGCCTGGCCTGCGGCGGGCGCGCCCTCGGTGGCGCCGAGCGACTCCACGATGCGATAATCAGTGACGCCATTCTGCGCGAAGAAATTGCGCGTCAGGTTCACATATTTGGTCGCGACCCGCATGCGTGCGCCGCGCCTTGCGTGGAAGGCGGCCGCCACATCATCGAGGTCCGCCATGGTGCGCACGTCGATCCACGCCTGCGGCACGGCGACGATCACATTGGCGTGGCCAAAGCCGAGCGGGGTCAGGAATTCGATCTTCGCGGCGGGATCTGGAAGCTGTTCGCGCACAAGATCCTCGCCCGTGACGCCCATATGCGCAGCGCCGGAAGCGAGTTGCTGGACGATCTCGGAGGCCGAGAGAAAGGCGACTTCCACGCCCGGCAGTTCGGCCAGCGAGCCGCGATAATCGCGCGCCCCGCGCCCCTGCACGACCGTGAGGCCCGCGCGCTTGAAGAAGTTGGAGGCGTTCTCCTGCAGCCGACCCTTGGAAGGAACGGCGAGAACGAGATTTTGCGTGTCGCTCACGTTCTGTCTCCGCTGGCGAAGAGGCGGTCGCACCAGATGGCGGCGCCGACGGCGGGTATGTCCGCAGAGGCGCCCAGACGCCGCAGCAGGCCGTCGTAGCGCCCGCCCCCGACCACGGGGCGCCCCGGCTCGCCATCGGGCCTGTGGGCCTCGAAAACAAAGCCGGTGTAATAATCGAGGTTGCGGCCGAAATTCGCGGCGAAGACGAGGCTCGACACATCGAGCCCGCGCGCGGCGATGAAGCCAAGGCGCGCATCGAAAGCGTCGAGCGCGGCGGTCAGGTTAAGGCCGGCGTCCTTGGCCAGTGCACGCAACGCCGCCGAAGCGCGGTCGGGGTCGCCGCCCACGGCGAGGAAGCGCTCCAGCACCGCGCGCTTTTCAGCGCTGACGCCCATCTTCGATTTCATCGCGGCCTGTTCAAGAAAGCGGTCGGCGATCTCGCCTGCGCTGCGCCCGCCCACCGACGAGATGCCAGCGATGGACAGGAGGTCCTCCACGAGAGCCCTAGCGCCCTTTTTGTCGACGCCTTCAAGGGCAGCTAGAACGCCCGAATGATCGGCGCCGAGCCCGTTTGAGGCGGGGGCTAGAAGAGTGGCGAAATCCTCGCCGCGCATATGGCCGCGCCGGATGCGCCGCACGGAGGCGGCTGGCAGGTCGAGCGCGTCGAGTAGGGCGGTGAAGAGGCCAGCGTCGCCAAGGCGCAGGTTGAGCGGGCCGCAGCCCGCGCCCTGCGCGGCTTCGAGCGCCAGAGTCAGGATTTCTGCATCGGCCGCCTCGCGGTCCATACGGCCGAAGCTTTCGATGCCCGCCTGAATGAATTCGCTTGCGCCACCGGGGCGCTGGCGGAAGATCGGGCCAAGATAGGAGAAGGAGGCGGCTGCGCCCCTCTGCGCAGAGGCGAGATAGGCCCGGCAAACCGGAATCGTATATTCCGGCCGCAGGCATAGTTCCTCGCCCTCGGCGCCTGTGGTGAGGAAAATGCGTGAGCGGATGTCCTCGCCCGCCAGCTCCAGAAAGATATCGGCGGGCTGGAGAACCGCCGGTTCGGCGCGCACGTGCCCAGCCTGCGTCAGATGGGCGATAATCCGCCCCTGCCGCGCTGTCATATCCGCCTGCGTCGCCTGATCCGTCCTGCTGGTCACGGGTAGTCCCTCGTATAAGCGCCCCTCTTTAGCAAGCGGACCGGCCAAGGGCGACACGAATCGAACAGAAGGGTGAACGGAAAGCGCCTAGCCCGCGCTGGCGAGGCGCTCCACGATGGCGCCGCAGCCCGCCAGCTTCTGCTCGAGGTGCTCAAAGCCGCGATCGAGATGATAGACCCGGTTGATGATCGTCTCGCCCTCAGCCGCCAGCGCGGCGATGACAAGGCAGGCCGAGGCGCGCAGGTCCGTCGCCATGACTGGCGCGCCCTTGAGCGTCTTCACGCCCGTGACGATGGCCACGTCATTGTCGAGGCGGATGCGCGCGCCAAACCGCGCCAGCTCCTGCACATGCATGAAACGGTTTTCGAAAATGGTCTCGCGAATGCGCGATTCACCCTCGGCCCGGGTCATCAGGGCCATGAACTGGGCCTGGAGATCGGTCGGGAAGCCGGGGAAGGGCTCTGTCGTGGCGTTGACGGGGGCAATGCCTCCGCCGTTGCGCGTCACGCGGATGCCTTCGCTGGTCGTTGTGATCGTCGTGCCGGTTTGGGCGATCATGTCGAGCGCATTTTGCAAAAGCTCAGGCCGCGCGCCCTGAAGCAACACGTCGCCTCCGGTCATGGCCACGCACATGGCGTAGGTGCCGGTCTCGATCCGGTCGGGCAGGACCGCGTGGCGGGCGCCGCCAAGGCGCGAGACGCCCTCGATCTCGATTTCGGACGTCCCCGCGCCCTTGATCTTCGCGCCCATCTTGATGAGGCACTCGATGAGATCGACCACTTCGGGCTCGCGCGCCGCATTCTTGATCAGCGTATGGCCATGGGCGA
>CANBVC010000211.1 GCA_947372795.1 Beijerinckiaceae bacterium | reverse complement strand
CGAAAGCCCAGAGTCTTCTTATAGAACTCGCACAGGCCCTGAACGTCGGGTGTGAAGAAGGCGATATGCCCCACCTTCAAGGGGCCAACCCCCGCCACATTCTGGTTGGGCGTTAAAAATGACCAGCTCGCATAAAGCTCAATCTGCGTTCCCTTGGGGTCGGTGAAGACCAGCGCCTTGGGCGTGCCGGGGAAGGGATCATTGCGGATCTCGCTGGCGATGCCCTCGCTCGTCAAAAACCGCTGCATCTCAGCGAAGTCGCTGTCGGGGGCGACCTCGAAGGAAATACGCGTGCAGTCGGAGCGATCCGCCGAGGCCATGAGCACGATGTTCAACTGGCCGATCTTGGAGGCGAGCCAGGCGCGGCCCTTTTCCTGCGCCACGACCACGAAGCCGTTGAAATCGACGAAATAATCAAGACTCTTCTGGAAATCCTGAGTCTCGATTGTCGCGTGGCCGAGGCGCTGCGCCTGAATCATGGGTTCCTCCGATGGGTAGCGAAAGCCGGGCCGGACCTCCGGCTCGTTTCGCATAGGTTAGACCCGCAGGTGGTGCTTGTCACCGGCAGCAGGGCTGCTACTCTTCGCCACAACAATATCTGGGAGGAATTCATGCGCGCGCTCGCTCTGGCGATGGCGTGGCTGGTTTGCGCTGTTGCGCCGCTTCGGGCGTCGGATTCAGTGCAGGTGGGCACGACGTTTTCGATTACGGATCTACCATTCTTCATCGCCCAATCGCGCGGTTATTTCGCGGATGAGAAACTCACCGTCAATTTCATCAATTTCGATTCGGCCGCGCGTATGATCGCGCCTTTGGCCTCGGGCGACCTTGATGTGGCGGCGGGCGGACCTTCGGCTGCGCTCTATAATTCGATCGCGCGCAATATCGGGGTGCGGATCGTGGGGGATAAGTCCTCAACGCCCGCAGGCAGGCCGGGACAGACCCTGCTGGTGCGCAAGGCGCTGATCGAGAGCGGGCGCGTAAAGACGCTGGCCGATTTCAAGGGCCTCAAGATCGCCAGCGCAGCGCCCGGCAGTTCGGCCATGGGCACGCTGAACAGGCTTTATAAACTCGCGGGGCTCGGCCCGACCGATCTCGAGCGGGTCTATCTCGGCTTCCCCCAGCAGATCGTCGCCTTGCAGAACGGCGCCATAGACGCGGCCCTGCCCACCGAGCCCTTCGCCAGCGAGGCGGTGCGTCAGGGCTACGCGGCGCCCTTCATGTCCGATGATCAGATCTATCCCGGCCATCAGATCTCCGTGATCATCTATTCGGATCGTTTCCGCAGCCAGCGGCGCGACATCGCCGTGCGTTTTATGCGCGCTTATCTGCGCGGCGTGCGGGCGCAAAACGCTTCCATCGTGGATGCACGGCTGACGGGGCCGGATTCGGAGGAGTTCATTTCCCTCATCACCGCGCAAACGCCGGTCAAGGACCGCGAGCTGCTTCGCAATTTGCGCCTCTCGGCAAATGACTCCGACGGCGCCTTGAATGTCGCGAGCCTTGAAGAGGATTTCGAGGTGTTTCGTGCCGAGGGACTGCTTGAGGGGAAGATTGCATTCAAGGACTCGCTCGACCTGAGCTTTGCAAAGGAGGCGGCGGCTTCGCTGGCGCGCTGAAGCCTCGCCGCATTTTGGCCCAACTGCGCCGTCAGCTTGGGCATATGCGTCGCGCCCTTCTCCTCGCCCTGCTTCTTTGCTCGCCCGCCCTTGCGGACGAGACTTGCGACGTCTGCCGCCCGGAAGACGAGGTTCAGGCGGGCGATTACGTGCCGCCCGTCGTGCCCACGCCTCGTCCCACTGCGCCCAGCGATTCGCGGGGCAGGGAGCTCAGCCTGCCCATCGCTGGCTCGCCAACGATTCGCCATCGCCCCGGAGCAGGCGTTTTCTTGGGCGAGGTGGGCGATGGCAACAACCTGTTCGTTGACGCCAGACGCAACAAGGCGATGTTTGGTCTGCGCCGCGATTTCTGACCCTTATTTTTCCTAAGTGGCCCTTTGCGCGGGCATCTTGAGGTTGTAGGTTTCCCAGATAAATAAAAGTGAGGGGAAACGCTTGATGTCTGACTTTCGCCATCCGTCGCGCCGTGTCGTACTCGCAGGCCTCGCCGCCACCGCCGCCGCGCCCGCTCGCGCTCAAACGGCCGCCGATTATCCCAAGGCGCCTATCAAGATCATCTGTTCGGCCGCCCCCGGCGGGGGTAACGACCTCATCGCGCGCATTGTCGCCGAGCGCTTGCAGGCCAAATGGGGCCAGAACGTCATCGTCGAGAACAGGGTTGGCGCGGGCAACAATGTGGCGACGGAAGTTGTCTACAGGTCGCCGCCCGATGGCTATACGCTTCTCGTGTCCCCACCTGCCTCCATCACGGTGAATGCGGTTTTGTTCAAGGAGCTGCGCTTCGATCCCAAGAAGATCGAACCCGTGGCCATCACCTCCTATATTCCCAATGTGCTCGTGGTGGGCGCAGGTTCGCGCTTCAAGACGGCGCAGGAATTCATCGCCTTCGCCAAAGCCAATCCCGGCAAGCTCACTTATGCCTCGCAGGGCAATGGCACGACCGGTCATCTCACGGGCGCGCTTTTCGAGGAACTCACTCAGTCCAAACAGGCCCATGTGCCCTTCGGGGGCGCGGCGCCGGCGCTAAATGATGTAGCTGCGGGCCATGTGGATTTCATGTTCTCCGACATCGGAACCGCCTTGCCGCTGGCGCAGGGTGGGCTGTTGCGCATTCTGGCGACCCTGACGAAAGAGGCCCCGCCGGTCATGCCGGATCTGCCCACCATCGCCTCCGTCGGGATGCCGGAGATGCTGTCCGACACCTTCACGACATTCACGGCGCCTCCCGGCACGCCGCTCGACATTCGCGAGAAACTGGCGGCCGCCATGCGCGATATTATCATGGCGCCGGATGTAAAGGAGCGCCTGAACAAGATCGGCGTGGTGCCGTGGGGGTTGAATGTGCAGGAGTCTGCGGCGCATATAGCGCGCGAGACGGAGCGGTGGACGGCCGTGGTGAAGAAGGCCAACCTGCGTCCGGAATAGGAGAGTTCGCGTGACCATCGTTAAAGGCATCCGCATTCATTCCCATGGCGGACCGGACGTCATGTCCTGGGAGGATATCGAACTGGCGCCTCCCGGCCCCGGCGAGGCGCGGGTGCGCCATACGGCGATTGCGCTTAATTTCTCCGATATCAATGTGCGGCGCGGCGGCTTTTATCAGAAGGATCCGCTGCCCATGCCGATCATCCTCGGCAATGAAGCCGCAGGCGTCGTCGAGAGCGTCGGCGAGGGCGTCACGGATGTGCGCGTTGGCGATCGCGTGGGCTATGTGGGCGTCGGCTCCAACTTCTTCGCCAAGACCGGCGCCTATGCGCAGCAGCGCAATGTGCCCGCCGAGCGGCTGGTCAAGCTGCCAGAAAATGTCTCTGACCTTCAGGCGGCTTCCGTGATGCTGAAGGGCCTCACCGCCTCCAACATCATCAACCGCATCTATCGCCCTGCGGCTGGCGACACTGTCCTGATTCATGCGGCCGCCTCCGGCGTAGGCCTGTTACTGACCCAGTGGTGCAAGCACTATGGCGCGACAGTGATCGGCACCGTCGGCAATGATGCCAAGGCGCAGATCGCCCGCGACCATGGGCTCGATCATGCCGTGCTCTATCGCCAGACCGATTTCGTGCAGGCGGTGAAGGCGATCATTCCCGGCGGGGTTCGGGCTGTGCTCGACGGCGTGGGCAAGGACACGTTCATCCCCTCCATGGACTGCACCGCGCCCTTCGGAACGCTGGTCAATTATGGCAACGCCTCGGGCCATGTGCCGCCAGTCGACATCATGTTGCTGTCCCTGAAAGGCACGCTTTCCATGTGGCGGCCGGGCGTGAGCCATTTTCTGGGCGATCCAGCACGCTTCAAGGCGCTCTGCGTGGAGCTTTTCGAGCTTGTCGGCTCGGGCGTGCTGAAAACCGCCGCGACCCGCACCTATGCTTTGCAGGACGCTATGAAGGCGCACCGCGATGCGGAGGCCGCGCAGCACGCAGGGCCGGTGGTTCTGCTGCCCTGACGTTCAGTAGCCGAATTGCTCTCGCAGGATCCGCTCATCGAGCGAATGGCCGGGGTCGTGCAGCAGCACGAGACCCGCGCCATGGTCCATGGAGATTTCCACCCGCGTAACATCGCGGGTCTCGAAATGGTCGGCGACTGCGGCGACGGGCCGCTTGTCGCATTCCAGAATCTCGATGGTGACCTTGGCCTTGTCAGGCAAGAGCGCGCCCCGCCAACGCCTTGGGCGGAAGGCGGAAATGGGCGTCACAGCGACCAGAGGCGAGTCGAGCGGCAGGATCGGTCCGTTGGCTGACAAATTATAGGCGGTGGATCCGGCGGGGGTCGAAACCAGAATTCCGTCCGCAACCAACTCTCCCAGCCGCTCCACATCGTCGACCGAGATACGCATCTTCGCCGCCTGGTATGATTGCCGAAGCAGCGAGACTTCGTTGATGGCGCGGGCGATTTCGACGCGGCCATCGATCGTGGTCGCGCGCATGATGAGCGGATGAATGATCGAGGCGCGAGCGGCGTTGATGCGCCCGCGGAGCCCATCCTCCTGATATTCGTTCATCAGGAAGCCCACCGAGCCCCGGTTCATGCCGTAGATCGGCTTATAGGCGCCCATGAAACGGTGAAGCGTCTGGAGCATTAGCCCGTCGCCCCCCAGCGCCACGACCACGTCGGAGTCTTCGGGCGCAACGTCTCCATAGGCCGCGCGCAGCCGCGCAAGGGCTTCATCCGCCTCCGGGGTGCCGGATGACAGGAAGGCGATCTTTTCGCAGGGGCGGTTGAGCGCGGGGTGCGACCCGTTGGCGGCAGGCATGGATGTGTCCGGGGCAGGCGGCAATAGATCGGCCGACTTCATAGCCCGTTCACCCCTTGGACGAAAGAGCTTGTCCAGGATCCGCTCCGAAGAACCAAAATCGACATCCCCTGCGTTGACGCAGATCAATAAGGATGGTTGGTTCGATCGGGAAACGCTAAAAAAGTCGATGCAGCATACTCAAAGGCGCTAAATGCTTGATGTCCAGGGCCCCGACGCCCCCTTGACGATCTGCCCCAATGGGAACGCAAGCATCGAATGCTCCCATTGTAAGGTTCGTGCTCTCAGCATCTGCTCCGCCCTCGAAGGGGACGAAATACAGGCGCTGGACAAGATTACGCGCCATTTGGCTTTCGCAAAACACGCGACGCTTTTCTCTCAGGGCGATATTTTAGACGCCGTCTACAACATCACTTCAGGCTCGGTTCGGCTTGTGAAGCTTTTGCCGGATGGGCGCCGTCAGATCGTCGGCTTCGCGCTTCCGGGCGATTTCCTTGGCCTGTCTATGGGCGAGCGCAACGGTTTCTCCGCCGAGGCCCTGAGCGCCACGGCGACCTGCCAGTTCCCGCGCCGGGATTTTTCGGCGCTGCTCGACGCCAAGCCGCATTTGCTGCGTCGCCTGCACAGCATGGCGAGCCACGAACTCAGCCTCGC
>CANBVC010000210.1 GCA_947372795.1 Beijerinckiaceae bacterium | reverse complement strand
ACGCCGAGCGGGCCGGGGAGCGTCTCGTTCCCGTAGAGGCCGCGGTTGCTGTAATAGGTCGGCGTAATGCGGCGCAGCTGGACGCCGTCGGTGGCGTAATGGTTCTGGCTACCGACCGGGACGACAGTGCCCATGTCGGTGAAGGCGCGCTTCTTGACAGTGAGGGCTCGCGGCGTCGTGCGGCGCGTCTGCGCCTCAGCCAGAGTCGCGCTCAAGAAAACGGCGGCGAGCGAAGCCGCGATGGCGATGGTCATCTTGCTCTTAATCTGGCTCATGCGTTTTCCCCTGCGCGGCTCATTCAAATCTAGGGTGGACCGGGGCCTGGATCAACAGATCTTTCGGGGGCCGTCGTTCCTCTTTCGCGCTCACCGACGTGGGCGCGCTTCCGCCTGACGGGCGATACAGGCTGAGCCTGACGCCATTTCGGCCGCCGCAAAGAAGCGGGCGACGTCAGCATCGGCGCCGGGGGCCAGCAACTGCAACCCGTCGAGCTGACAGGCGAGCGCAGCCGGGACGGGCCTGCCTTCCCGCGCGCAGGCGAAGCCCACGATGCGCAGGTCCGACTCTCCGGTCAGGAGCCGCAGGCCAAGGCAGGCGCGCGGGGTCTCCCCCTGCGCAAGCTCAACCTCCGCCACCTCGAAATCGCCGAAACGGGTCGCCAGCAAGCCGGGCAGGGCGGACTTGGTGACCGCGATGCCAGCTTTCGCAGCTGCGCGGCTGAGGTCGAGGAAGAGGCTGCCCGCGGCCGGGTCGAGCGGGCCCGCCTGCTGCAGCGCGATGCGCAGCCAGTCCCCGCCCGGCCCCTCGCCCAGAGTGAGCACATCGATACGGCCCGGGCCATTGCTGCGCTTGAAAGCCTCGCTGCGCAGGGCGCGGCCGCCCCCGGCGCCGGAAAGGCCATAGAAGGGCGCGCCAGCGTCGATCCAGACGGGGTCGGCGGCTTGCGGCGCCGGAGGGTCGACGTCACGCCGATCCATCAGGCCAGCGATCAGCAGGCCCGCCAGACCGCAGGCCCCCAGCCCCGGCAGGAAGCGCAACAGCCAGGGCGCCCGGCTCTGGCGCGGCGTATGGGCGAGCGCCCGCATGGGACGCCATGACAGGCCAGAATCTGTGAGTTCGCTCATGTGGTTGGCCTCGGGCGGAACATCTCCCGCGACGATGGCTTGCGCCTCCCTGCCTGTTCGTTAGTAAGGGTGGTTAATGCGCCCGGGCGCTGATCTTCACCTTAATGAAGAATGAATCGCGCCCGCTCAGACAAAGGTTTGGCCCGTAGAAGTTGACACAGGGCCCACGGCGGTGTTCCAAACCAGCAAGATTTCAGAAGGGTCAAGACTATGGGCTACAAGGTCGCAGTCGTCGGCGCCACGGGCAATGTGGGCCGGGAAATGTTGAATATCCTGGCGGAGCGTCAATTCCCCGCCGATCAGGTCGTCGCGCTCGCCTCGAGCCGCTCCATCGGTACGGAAGTGTCCTATGGCGACAAAATCTTGAAGTGCAAGCAGCTTGAGCATCACGACTTCACCGACACCGATATCTGCCTGATGTCGGCTGGCGGCGACATTTCGAAGGAATGGTCGCCCCGCATCGGCGCGCAAAAGTGCGTCGTGATCGATAATTCCTCAGCCTTCCGCTACGATCAGGATGTGCCGCTCATCGTGCCTGAAGTGAACGCCGACGCTGTGAAGGGCTTCGCCAAGAAATATATCATCGCCAACCCCAACTGCTCGACTGCGCAGCTGGTGGTGGCGTTGAAGCCCCTGCATGACTTCGCCACCATCACCCGCGTCGTCGTCTCGACCTACCAGTCAGTGTCGGGCGCGGGCAAGGAAGGCATGGACGAGCTCGATCGCCAGACCAAGTCGCTCTATTCGCTCGGCGACGTGCAGGTGAAGAAATTCCCCAAGCGCATCGCCTTCAACCTCATCCCTCATATCGATGTCTTCATGGAGGACGGATATACGAAGGAAGAGTGGAAGATGATGGTCGAGACGAAGAAGATTCTCGATCCCAAGATTAAACTCACCGCCACCTGCGTGCGCGTGCCTGTCTTCATCAGCCATTCCGAGGCGGTGAATGTCGAGTTCGAAAAGCCCATCTCCGTGGAAGAGGCCCGCAAGATCCTGCGCGCCGCGCCCGGCGTGCTGGTGATCGACAAGCATGAGGCTGGTGGCTACATGACCCCGCATGAGGCGGCGGGTGAAGATGCGACCTATGTTTCGCGCATCCGCGAGGATGCTACGGTCGAGAACGGCCTGACCTTCTGGTGCGTCTCCGACAATCTGCGCAAGGGCGCCGCCCTCAACGCGATCCAGATCGCCGAGACGCTCATCAACCGCAAGCTGATCAAGCCGAAGGCGCAGGCGTAAGCGCTTCCTTCCACCCATCCTGAAAGGGGCTGCGCGAATTTTCGTGCGGCCTTTTTTGTGCGCGTTGACACCCGCGCGCGCACAGGCCACCTTCCCGCACGAAAATACATTCGGGGGAGCAAACTATGGCCAAGGGCCTTTTCTTCAAGCACTTGCTGCGCGCAGGCGCGGCGATCATCCTGGGCGCCATTGCGCAAGGCGCGCTGGCCCAAAGCGACCCCGCCGACCGGTCGTGGATGGACCCCGCGCTTCTTTCCGCCGCCAAGGCCGAGGGGCAGGTGACGGTCTATTCCTCCACCAACGAGCAGGAAGCCCTGCCGCTCTGGAAGATTTTCGAAGAGGCGACCGGCGTCAAGGTGAACTATGTGCGCGCGGCCGACGCGCAGCTCATGGGCCGTATCGCCATCGAGGCGCGCACGGGCCAGCAGTCATGGGACATGATCAACACGCCCACCGCCAACCAGCTGCCCGATAATCTGATGCTGCCTTTCGATCCGCCGGAGGCCAAGCACATCATGGCTTCCGCCCGCGATTCCAAGCGCCAGTGGTATGGCGTCTACGCGAATTACAATTCGCCCGCCTACAACACGAACCTCGTCAAGGCGGAGGACCTGCCCAAGACCTATGAGGAGTTCCTGACGAAGAAGGAATGGGTGGGCCGCGTCGCCATTGAAGGCACCGATAACGAGTGGATGAACGCCATCTTCGCCCATTATGGCGAGGCGAAGGGGCGCAAGCTGCTGGAAGACCTCGTCTCGACCCTCAAGATCACCGTACTCGATGGGCATCTGGCGGCGGCGCGTGCGGTGGCGGCGGGCGAATATGCGGTGGCCCTCAATAACTACACCATGCTGACCAACAACATGACCCTGTCGGGCGCCCCCACAGCCTTCTGGGCCATGGAACCGGTCGCTCTGTTCTTTGGTCAGGTGGCCGTGAACCCCAAGGCGCCTCATCCAAAGGCCGCGCAACTCGCCGCCAATTTCATGCTGAGCAAGGAAGCCCAGACCTTCGCCGCCAAGACCGGCCGCATCCCCACCCGCCCGGACGTAACGCCCAACCCACCTGATGTGGTGGCGCGTCTCGAAAAGGCGAAGATCCTCCCCTATGCGCTGTCGGGCGATCAGGTGAAGGCGTCGCAGAAGCTGTTTGACGAGATTTTCAAGAAGCGGTGAGGGGTGGGCTTGGGCCCCGTTTCAAAAGCAAAAAGACCCGCCCCGTGGGCGGGTCTTTCCGAGGCGATGAGGGGGGGCTGACGCCCGCAGGTCTCAAAGCCATAATGCAGATAAATATGGACGCGAATTTTTAGAAGTCAATAATCTAGGGCGTTTCGAAGATGAGCTTCTCAGCGAATGAGATAGCGGAGCTTCCGCGTGTTATCTCCACTCCTCGATTTGCGACTTACCTGCAAGCCACGGGGGGCGACGCAAAAGCGGCGCTCTCGCTATATCTGTGGAATTTGGAAATCTCCGCTGCGTTTCTGGTTCCGCTCCAGCTTTGTGAGGTCGCGATCCCCGCAATGGCGTGGTCGAAGCTCTGGAACGGGTGCATGGACCCGATTGGCCATGGAGCGGTGGATTTCACCAAAGCCTCCCGAAGCCTATTTCTGCGGCTCAATATAATCCGGCGTCAAATTTGAAGGCCGTAGCCACAAAGCATCGAACATCAGGCAAGGTCGTCGCAGACTTGAATTTCGCGTTCTGGGAAAAGTTATTCACCGCCGGGCAGGACGATCGCCTTTGGCGACCGCATATGCGTGCCGTTTTTCCGAACCTCCTAATCGAACCAATACAAAATGCACGCGCGGAAGCTTTTCGCAGCTTGCAGATGGTTCGTCGCCTGCGTAACCGTATCGCTCATCATGAGCCCATCTTCTATCGTCCCCTCGACGCTGATTATGAGCGGCTAATGGTCATGATAGGTTGGAGGAGCGCTGTCGCGGCCCAATGGATGCGGCGCCAGCAGAATGTGACCCGACTTCTCGCGTCGAGAGCACTAATGAAATCTTGATCTCGCGCCCTCTTGCCATCCCCAACGCCCCCTCGCAGAATGCTCGCATAGAAAGCGAGGGGCGGGGAGCGATGGAGCTGGTGCATACGGTCATGTCGGAGACGACATTCTGGACCGTGCTTTTGATGATCCATGGGCTGCTTTCCATGGCGCTGATCGGGGCGCTCACCCATCAGGCGGCCTCGGTCCTGCGCGCGCCCGCGCCCGGCGCAGGCGGCCTCGTGGCGCGGTTCGGTTCGGTGAAGGGTGACCTCTACGCCAGCGCGGTGACGGGGCTCTGGGTGGCCTCGTTTCTCTTCGGCGCGTGGATCTACATCAAGTACCGCACCTATATCCGCATCCCCATCGAGCAGGAGGAGTTCTGGAAGACGCTGGGCGCCTTCGAAATGAAGGAGCAGCTCGCCAGCATAGGCCTCGGGCTTCTGCCGCTCTACTGGCTGGCCTGGCGCAGATCCTACGACAAGAGCCTGCAAGCCACGCGCAAATGGCTGACGCTCACGCTCGCCCTCTTCGGCTGGATCGCCTTTCTCGTCGGGCATGTCGTCAATAATGTGCGGGGGTTCGGCTCATGAGCGCGTCTGATAATTCCGACCGCGCCCTCGCTTTCGCGCGAACCTTCGCAATCGCGGCGCCGTTGATCTATGTGGTCTGCGAGCTGATGAACTGGCCCGTCTTCACTTATCATCCGGGCACGGGGCGGCTCGACTGGGGCTTCGCCTCGCCTGTGCGCGATGAAGGCCCCGCCATGTATTGGTTCGGTTGGAACCTCGCGATGATCTTCGGCGGCGCCCTGATTGCTGGCCTTGCGGCCCTTGCGCCCGGTCTGGCGCGGCGCCTGCCTCTGGCCGCGAGCTGGATCTTTGCGCTCGCCTGCATCCCGCTCTATCTCTACGCCCTTCGGTTCTACTGGTCGCATTGACGCGCGCGGAGCTTCGCCCATGGCTTTCCCGACCCGCCTTCTGATCGCCCTCGCCATTGGCGCGCTTTCGACAGCCGCCATGGCTGGCGGCGACGATTACGATCCCGCCAATGACAAGGACAAGGAAGGCCCAGTCTATTTCGGCTTCGTGCGCGACGCCAATGGCGCCGCCGTGCCAGGCGCCACGGTGACGCTTGTCTCCACAAATGGCCAGACGACGAGCCTTAATGCGAATGCGCTCGGCCTCTACCGCACCCATATCAATTCCGAAACCAAAGCCGA
>CANBVC010000209.1 GCA_947372795.1 Beijerinckiaceae bacterium | reverse complement strand
AAAGGCGTCGATCAGCTCATCGATGATGGGCGCGTTAATCAGTGGCATGTCGCCGAGCAGTACAAGCGCGCCATCGCAATCAGGGGGAACCTGCGCCAGCCCTTGCTGCAGCGATGAGGCGAGCCCTGTGGCGTAATCGGGATTATGGATGAAGGTCACAGGCAGGCCCTCCAGCGCGGCGCGAACTGCGCCCTGCGCATGGCCGGTGACGACGATGACCTGCTGCGCACGCGAGGCCAGCGCCGCCTGCGCCACATGGCGCACCAGCGGGCTCCCATCGAGCAGCGCCACCAGCTTCGTCTCAGGACCAGCTGCACCCGCGGCGGCGCGGAAGCGGCTCGCCTGACCTGCGGCCAGAATGATGGCGGCGATCTTACTCATCGGGCGTAGAAGGCTCGCCCGTGCGCGGCTGTCCACGCGAGACGATCTCCATCAGCAATCCGCCAACGCCAAGGCGTTTTATGTCGGCCGCCGTTACGGGCAGGCCCGCGAGCAGGCGGTGCAGCACCCAGTCGAAACCATTTTCTTTGGGGGAGCGTGCGCAGCCCGGCGCGCCAAGCACGGGGATCTTGCGCCCCTCGATGGCGAGTGCGCCCACCAGCAGCAGATTGCCCGGATCGACCGGCATGCCGAAATGGATGATGCGCCCGCCCGCCCCTTCTAGCGAGGCAGGAATCACATCGCGCCGGTCGGTGATGGCTGAGGCGCCATAGACGATCAGAAGATCGCAAAGCGGCGCAATGGTCGCAATGGCGCGGGTGAGGGCCGGCGCGTCATGGTCCACGCGCTCCTCGGCCACGATCTGCGCACCCGCAGGCGCAAGGCGCCCTTCAAGCACGCGCAGGGTCTTGGCGATGGTGGATGACTTGAGGCCCGGCAAAAGGGTCGAGACGACGCCGATGCGCAGGGGCTGAAACGGCGCGACCTTGAGGGTGAGCCCCTGCGCGGCGGTGAGGGCGCGCTCAAGCGTTGCGCCGGGCACGGCGAAGGGAATGATCTTCACCGTCGCTATCATCTCGCCTTCAACGACCGTGCGGAAGGCTGGCAGGGTGGCTATGGTGATGGTCTCGTCGACCTCATTCACGCGGTCGATGGCTTGAGCCTCGAAGGCGAGCACGCCCGCATGGGTGGCGAAGAGGTTGGAGCGCCCGGTGAAGGGAGCCTCGACGCGCACATGCGCCCCCGCCACGGCCTCAGCGAGCCGGAGCGCCGCCGGGTCCTCCCCAACGTCGCCTTCATCAAGCTGTGCGACGACGACCTCGCTGATGCCAGCCGCCGCGAGCAGCGGCAGATGTTCGGCGCGAACAATATCACCTTTCTTCAGCACCAATCCGTCATGACGCACCGCATGGGCGACGATGCCGCCAATGGATTGCGCCAGTTCGACCGGGCCAAATCTCACGCTTTGGGCTCCGTGCGCAGCGGCTTCTTGCGCAGCGCTGCGATGATCTCGCCAAGCACGGAAACTGCGATTTCGGCAGGCGAGACCGAGCCGATGTCGAGGCCGATGGGCGCGTGGATGCGGGCAAGGTCAGCTTCGCTGAAGCCTTCCGCCATCATGCGTTCGACGCGTTTGGCATGGGTTTTCCGCGAGCCGAGCGCGCCGATATAAAAACAATCCGCGCGCAGGGCCGCGATGAGGGCGGGGTCGTCGATCTTTGGGTCGTGGGTGAGGAGGCACACGCCCATGTAACGATCGATCGCGAGGTCCGGCAGCACATCCTGCGGCCATTGCGCCAGCAGTTGCACATCAGGGAAGCGCTCGGGCGTCGCGAATGCCGTGCGCGGGTCGATGATGGTGAGATCAAAATCGGCCAGCTTCGCCATGGGCGCGAGGGCCTGACTGATATGCACCGCGCCGATGCAGATGATGCGCGCGGGCGGCGCCTGCACGGTCAGGAAATAGCTGCGGCCATCCACCTCGATGCTGCGGCTCTTGCCCATGCGCAGCGCGGCGCCCAGTTCATTGGCCAGCGCATCGCCCGCGATATCGGCGCCCTTCACAAGGCGCTGCTCGCCGCTCTGCGTATCGGTGACGAGAATGGCGGCGCGGCGCGCGGCGCGTTCCTCGTTGAGGGACTGGAGAAGTTCGAGGCGCATTAGTCCACCCGCTCAACAAAGACGCGAATACGTCCGCCACAGGAAAGGCCGACGCGCCAAGCTGTTTCGTCCGCAACGCCAAATTCGATGGTGCGCGGCTTGCCATCTGCGATCACATCGGCGGCTTCGGCCACAACCGCGCCTTCGACGCAGCCGCCGGAAACTGAGCCGAGAAAATTCCCCTCCTCATCAATGATGAGATGGCTGCCGACAGGTCGCGGCGCCGAGCCCCATGTCTCGATGACGGTGGCGATCGCCACGCCCTTTCCGGCGCTTTTCCAGGCCTCGGCCTGGCTGAGAATGTCATCGTCGCTGGCGAGCATGGGTCCTCACTCGAATTTCTCTGAAATCCTCATGGGAATATAGGGCCGCGCCATGGGCGGCACAATGCGCTTAAGCCACGCGGCGCAGCCATAGACGTGGATCGGTCGAAGCCCCGCCCGCTTCGCCAGACAGCGAGCGCACGAGATCTGCGATGCAGTTCAGATTATGGACCGGGCGGAACTCGTCCACATGGGGCAGAATGGCGCGGATGCCCTGCGCGCGCGGCTCGAAACGATCGTAGCGCAGAAGCGGGTTCAGCCAGATGAGCCGGCGCGCGCTCTTGTGCAGGCGCTCCATCTCGCGGCCAAGCTCGGCGCTGCCGTCACGCTCCAGGCCATCGGTGAAAAGCAGCACTGAGGCGCCTTGCCCCAGCACCCGCCGCGACCACAGACGGTTGAACTCATGGAGAGCCGCGCCAATGCGTGTGCCGCCCGACCAATCCTCGACATGGGCGGCGCAGGCGGCGAGCGCCTCGTCGGGGTCCTTGTGGCGCAGCGCGCGGGTGACGTTGGTGAGCCGCGTGCCGAAGAGGAATGTATGCACGCGTCCGCGCTCTTCGCCCAGCGCATGCAGGAAGTGCAAAAAGACGCGCGTATAGTCGCTCATGGAGCCCGAGATGTCGCAAATGGCGACGATGGGCGGGCGGCGCAAAGCAGTGGAGCGGAAGGCCAGTTCAATGGAGGCGCCGCCGGCGCGCAGGCTCTGACGAAAGCTGCGGCGCGGATCTATGCGAGAGCCCTTGGGGTCAGGGGTGAAGCGGCGGGTGCGCAATTCATCGCGCGCAAGTTTCATCCTGGAGATGGCGGCTTTGGCCTGCGCGATCTCCTCCGCGCTCATCTGCGCGAAGTCCTTGCGTTGTAGCACTTCTTGCGCGGACATGGTGAGGCTGTAGTCGAGCTCGACCTGCGGTTTCTCGAGCTTCTGATTCTCGCGTTTGAACATGGCGTCTGAGACGCGCGAGGCCCCGGGCGGCGCCTTGGCCTTTTCAGGATTTTGCGGCTCGGCTATGGGCGAGAGCATGGCGAGCAGCTTGTCGAGGAAGCCGCGCTTGCGCCAGAAGATGTCGAAGGCCTGATCGAAGATCAGATCGTGTTCGTGCTTTTTTACGAAGATCGCGTGCAGGGTCGCGCGGAAGTCCTCGCGGTTTCCAAGCCCCGCAACCTCCACCGCGCGCACGGCGTCGAGCGTTGCGCCGGGACCAACGGGCAGGCCAGCTGCGCGCAGGATGCGGGCGAAGTAAAGGATGTTCTGCGCGAGGCGCCCCGTGCCTGCAGGCGGCGCGTCATCACCCATCACACGCCCCGCAGTTCAGCGCGCACTTCCTCAATAAGTTCCTGCGCCTTCGCGCCCTGCATGCGGGCGATATCGTCCTGATATTTGAGGAGGACGCCAAGCGTGTCGGAGACCTGCGAGGGATCGAGCGCGACGGCGTCGAGTTCGGTGAGGGCGGTCGCCCAGTCGAGGGTTTCGGCTACGCCGGGATTTTTGAAGAGATCCTGCTTGCGCAGCTTCTGCACGAAGGCGACGAGCTCCTGCGTCAGGCGTTCGGGCGCCTGCGGGGCCTTGGCGCGCAGAATGGCGCGCTCGCGTTCCTCATCGGGATAATCGATCCAGTGATAGAGGCAGCGTCGCTTCAGCGCGTCGTGAATTTCACGCGTGCGGTTGGAGGTGAGGATCACGATCGGTGGTTGTTCGGCATGGATGGTGCCGAGCTCGGGAATGGTGATCTGATAATCGGACAGCACTTCGAGAAGAAAGGCCTCGAAGGCTTCATCGGTGCGGTCGAGTTCGTCGATGAGCAGCACCGGCGGCCCCTCGGGCGAGGGTTCGAGCGCCCGCAGCAGGGCGCGCTTCACAAGATACCGCTCGGAGAAGATGTCGTGTTCGAGACGGCTGCGGTCCGTGTCGCCCGCAGCCTCGGCGAGCCGGATCGCCATCATCTGCTGGGCGTAGTTCCACTCATAGACCGCAGAGGAAACATCCAGCCCCTCGTAGCATTGCAGGCGGATGAGCTTGCGCCCGAGCGCCGACGCAAGCACCTTGGCGATCTCCGTCTTGCCGACGCCCGCCTCGCCTTCGAGAAAAAGGGGCCGTTTCAGCCGCAGCGAAAGAAACAGCACAGTCGCCAGCGACCGGTCAGCCACATAGTTGGAGGCGCTGAGCAGTTCGAGCGTTTCGTCGATGGAGGTGGGGAGTTCGGTCACGCTGGATTCCGGTTTATCGCATCAGAGGCATGCGAACCATAGGAGGTGCGCGGGCGGCAGGCAATCGAGATGGAGCCAAAGCCGTGCGGTTCATGATGACTATTCTCAGGCTCGATCCTTGCATAATTTACAAGTTTTGTTACAAATGCGGTTTGCATTTTCTAAAATATTTGAGAACTCATGCCCCACAGTTTTCTGGCTTTTATTGATGAGGCTGGCGATGATGGCCTTGCGAACTACCGCGAACCCGGCCGCAACGGTGGAGCATCCCACTGGCTGGTTTTGTCGGCTTGTATCATTCGCAAGGCAAATTCGCTTGCGGCGGTCGCATGGCGCGATGAAATCTTGCGTAAGATTCAAAAAGACAAAAGATATCTTCACTTCGTCAATCTGGACCATGGTCAGCGGATAGTCGCCGCTGAATGCCTGTCTGAAAAACCTGCTCGCGTAATAAGTATATTCGCGTCGAAAAAACTCTTGAGAGATGAGATCTATCAGGGGAAGAATCAGCTCTATTTTTATATGACGCGCTATTTGATTGAACGCGTTTCCTGGCTCTGCCGAGACATGCGTCCAAGGGTGCCCGAAGGGAATGGGCAAGTTGCGATCATGTTCTCTAGGCGCGGCGGCATGTCGTACGAAAATTTCAAGTCGTACTTACGTTTTCTCAAAGACAATGAGCGCGGCACACGAATTCATTGGCCAGTTGTCGATATAGACTCGGTCAATGCTCAGGATCATTCGCGTGTGGCTGCTCTACAGCTCGTGGATATAGCTGCGTCATCGTTTTCAGCTGCAGTGGAATATAACCGATACGGCCATTGCGAAGACAGATATGCACGAGCGTTAAAGCCCTTGGTCTACAGACATAACGGGAGACATTTGGGCTACGGACTAAAATTCATTCCGCAGCTGGAGGATTGCGCATTATGCCCGCAGCAGGCTCGCATTATTGATACATATAATTGAAACGGCAGCCCCCCGGCCCATGATTG
>CANBVC010000208.1 GCA_947372795.1 Beijerinckiaceae bacterium | reverse complement strand
CTCGCGGCCACCGTCGAGCGCGAGAAATGGACCGATTCCGCCTGGACCGTCGAGGGCACGAGGGAACAGTGCCATGCCGATTTCGCCGGCTGGCATGAAGACATCCATACGATGATCGACGCCGCCCCCAAGCTTCTGCAATGGGCCTTTCTGGTGCGCGATCCCTTGTCTCAATTCGCCTACAGCCGCGTGGCTCTGCTGGGCGACGCCTGCCATCCTACGCTGCCTTTCCTTGCGCAGGGCGCGGTCATGGCGCTGGAGGATGGCGTGGTTCTGGCGCGTTGCCTAGAGGCCTATGACGACGTGCCGACCGCCCTGAAACGCTATGAAGCCGCGCGTCTCGAGCGCGACAACCGCATGGTCGCCGGCGCCAATGACATGGTGCGGCATTTCCACAACCCCGATTATCGCGACCCCGTGAAGGCCGACGCCTATATCGACCGCGAGTGGAGCGCCGACGCCATCGCGGCCCGCTACGAATGGCTCTTCACCTATAATGTGGACACGGTTCCAGTCTGATCGACGGTTTGGCTCGTAATACTGCGGCTGATGCTTAACTAAGTAGCTGGCCAACGCAGGTTGCAGCCCATGACAGACGACGAAGCCAATCGCTTTTCCGCCCGCGCCGCCCGCTATGCGCGGGTTGGCGCCAATGTGGGCGGGGTTGCGGCGCGGATTGCGGCGGCGACCCTGCTTGGCGGTTCGCGCCCTGGCGAGGAGGCTACACTTCCGCGCGCGCTGACCAAGGCGCTTGGTGATCTCAAGGGGCCGATGATGAAGGTGGCCCAGCTTCTGGCCACCATCCCCGATGTTCTGCCTCCCGAATATGCCGAGGAGTTGCAGAAGCTGCAGGCCGATGCGCCGCCCATGGGCGCGGCCTTCGTCAAGCGGCGCATGCAGGCCGAGCTTGGCCCGCAATGGCAGGCGCATTTCGCCTCGTTTGATTTGCGCCCCGCCGCCGCCGCCTCTCTGGGGCAGGTGCATAGGGCGGAAAGCCATGATGGGCGCCCGCTCGCCTGCAAGCTGCAATATCCCGATATGGCCTCTGCGGTGGAGGCTGATCTCTCGCAACTCGACGTGCTCTTTTCACTGCATCGCCGTCTCGACCCCGCGATCGACACGCGCGAGATCGCCATCGAGATCGCCGCGAGGGTGCGCGAGGAGCTGGATTACCGGCGCGAGGCCAAACATGCGGCGCTCTACGCCCATATGCTCGCTGATTTTGACGAGGTGCGCGTCCCCGGCCATTGGCCGGACCTGTCCACGGGGCGGCTGCTGACTCTGGACTGGCTCGAAGGACGCAAGCTGCTGACCTTCAAGACCGCCGATCAGGAGGTGCGCAACCGGATCGCCGTGGCGATGTTCCGGGCGTGGTGGCAGCCGTTCAGCCAATTCGGCGTGATCCACGGCGATCCGCATCTTGGCAATTACACCGTCTTTGGCGAGGGCGAGGGGATCAACCTTCTCGATTATGGTTGCGTGCGCGTTTTCCCCCCGTCATTCGTTGGCGGGGTGGTCGATCTCTATCAGGGGCTGCAGCGCGGCGATGAGGCGCAGGTTGTCCATGCCTATGAGACCTGGGGCTTCAAGGGCCTGCGCAAGGATCTGATCGAAGTCCTCAACATCTGGGCACGGTTCATATACGGGCCGCTTCTTGATGATCGGGTGCGCACCATCGCTGATGGGGTGGAGCCCGGCAAATATGGCCGCAAGGAAGCGTTCATCGTCCACAAGGCCCTGAAGGAAAAGGGGCCCGTGAAGGTTCCGCGCGAGTTCGTCTTCATGGACCGCGCCGCCATTGGCCTTGGCGGCGTATTCCTGCATCTCGACGCCAAGCTCAATTTCCACCAACTCTTCGAGGCGGCGCTTGGCCAGAACTTCTCCGTCGAGGCCATAGCGCAGCGTCAGGGCGCAGCCCTTGATCTTGTCGGTCTCTCGGGACATCGCGCAGGTTGATCCGCCGCATTTGGCCGGTCGTATTCCCGGGTATCGGATGACAGGGGCGTGGTGGTGGGCAAAGCGGAGTCTCTGACCACTTCTGGTCTCGTCCGATTCTGGCGCAACTTCACCGCCACGGATGACGCCCTACAGAAAGCCGCCAATGGGCTGGCCCTGTTCATCGCGTCGAGCCAGCCCCTCTATCCCCTTGGCGTCGTCTGGATCATCGGCGATCCCGGCTGGGCCTGCGCGCTTTCGTGGGTGACGACGCCCATGTTCCTGGCCACGCCCTTCGTCGGTCATGCGAGCCCGGTTCTGGGGCGTCTGCTTGTGGCTTTCGCGGGAAGCCTTGTCACATTGCTTGTCACGCTACAGCTGGGGCTGGGGTCATGGGTCGAGGCCTATTATCTTCCGGCCCTGCTGGTCGGCGCCTGTCTGTTCCGCCGTGGTGAGGGCAGGGCGCGTGCGCTGGCCCTCGCACTCCCGCTGGCGGCTTTCGTGACGGGCCGGCTGGGGGCTGGCGCCGATCTGCCCGAGGTCGGTCGTCTCTGGCTGGTTCATCTTGGCGGGGCGCTAGGCTTGTCCGCCTATCTTCTCCTCCTGTTTTGGAGAGCGGGTCGCCCAAGCGTAACATTGCAGGCGCCCGCGGATTGGGCTAAGCAATAGGTGGAAATTTCCAGCCAACCGTTCCGAGGGTATTATGGCTAATCATCAGACCACCGCTTCCGGCCATCCGGACATGGATTACGTAGAGCACGAAGCCACCTACAACCTGTTCCTCACCATGACGAAGTGGGGCACGATAGGCGTCATCGCTATCGTTGTCTTCATGGCCGTCACGCTTCTGTGACACAAAATGGCCGCTGGCCGACGCCTTTTCCGTTGATCGGCGGCCTCTATCGAAGGGGATTTGCGATTCGGAGATAGCTATCTGGTTTCATAGGAGCAATCGCCATGCGTATCGCCGTTCCTGCTGAAAACCTCTCTATTGAAACCCGCGTCGCAGCGACGCCGGAGACGATCAAGAAACTTGCCGCCCTTGGGGCCCAGGTTGTCGTTCAGACCGGGGCAGGCGTCGCCGCAGGCATTCCCGACGCCGACTTTGAAGCTGCCGGCGCCACAATCGCCCATACACTCGCCGTCGCTGTTGAGGGCGCGCAGGTTGTCCTCGCCGTGCGCAGGCCCGCCGCAGCCGATCTAGCCGGAGCCGCTCCCGGCGCCGCCGTTATCGCCATCATGGATCCCTATGGGCAGGACGAGGCGCTCGAAAGTCTCGCTCAGGCCGGCCTTTCCACCTTCGCCATGGAATTCATGCCGCGCATCACCCGCGCGCAGGTGATGGATGTCCTCTCCTCGCAGGCCAATCTCGCGGGCTATCGCGCCGTGATCGACGCCGCCGGCGAATATGGCCGCGCCCTGCCGATGATGATGACCGCCGCCGGCACAGTTCCCGCCGCCCGTATCTTCATCATGGGCGTGGGCGTCGCCGGTCTTCAGGCCATCGCCACCGCGCGCCGTCTCGGCGCCATCGTAACCGCGACCGACGTGCGTCCCGCCACCAAGGAACAGGTCGAATCGCTGGGCGCCAAATTCCTCGCTGTCGAGGATGCGGAATTTCTGCAGGCGCAGACGGTCGGCGGCTACGCTAAGGAAATGTCTGGAGAGTATCAGGCCAAGCAGGCGGCCCTCACCGCCGCCCATATCGCCAAGCAGGACATCGTCATCACGACGGCGCTCATCCCCGGTCGCCCCGCGCCAAAACTCATCAGCGCCGAAATGGTGCGCTCCATGCGCACGGGCTCGGTGATCATCGATCTTGCGGTCGAGCGCGGCGGCAATTGCGAGCTTGCGGTTCCCGGGCAGACTGTGGTCACGGACAATGGCGTGAAGATCGTCGGTCATCTCAATATGCCCGGCCGCCTCGCCGCCACGGCTTCCAGCCTCTATGCGCGCAATCTGCTCGCCTTCGTGGACACGCTCGTCAACAAAGAGACGAAGACCTTCGCGCCCAACTGGGACGACGAGCTCGTCAAGGCGACCTTGCTAACTCGCAACGGCGTAGTGGTGCATCCGAATTTCCAGAAGGGGTGACGGGCGCAAGCTGCTGTTCCCCAGCCCAACTTCAGATGAGGGTGTCATGGCAAGCGAAGCGACACAGCAATTTCTCGAAAAGGTGCAGGGCGCGGCCCAGCAATATGCCGATCAGATCGCGGACGCCGCAGGCGACGCCGCGAACGCGGCCTCTAGCGGCGCCATAGACCCCTTTGTCTTCCGTCTGGCGATCTTCGCTCTCGCGATTTTCGTGGGCTACTACGTGGTGTGGCAGGTGACGCCCGCGCTCCACACGCCCCTCATGTCCGTCACCAACGCCATCTCCTCGGTGATCGTGGTAGGCGCGCTGCTCTCTGTTGGGGTCGACGCCTCGTCGAGCGGGGATGACGGCCCCCTCTGGGCGCGGGTCTTCGGCTTCGTCGCCCTGATCCTCGCTTCGGTCAATATCTTCGGCGGCTTCCTCGTCACAGAACGCATGCTCGCCATGTACAAGAAGAAGGGGTGAGCCGATGAACGCCAATTTCGCGGCCCTTCTCTATCTCGTCAGCGGCGTGCTGTTCATTTTGTCCCTGCGCGGCCTGTCACATCCCTCGAGCTCGCGGCAGGGCAATCAGTTCGGCATGATCGGCATGGGCATAGCGGTCGTGACGACCTTGCTCTACCGCATGCCCGCAGGCTTCTCCGCCTGGCTTCTGGTGCTCCTTGGCATCGCCATTGGCGGCGGCTTTGGCGCCTGGCGCGCGCGCACGGTGCAGATGACCGCCATGCCGCAGCTCGTCGCCTTCTTCCATGCGCTGGTGGGACTTGCTGCGGTGCTGGTGGCGGCGGGCGCGCTTTATGCGCCGCAGGCGTTCGGCATTGGTTCGGCCAAGACGATCCATGGCGCTAGCCTTGTTGAAATGTCGCTGGGCGCGGCCATCGGCGCGATCACCTTCACCGGCTCGATCATCGCCTTCCTCAAGCTCGATGGGCGCATGTCCGGCAAGCCGATCCTCTTGCCGCAGCGCCATGTGATCAACGCGGGGCTGGGTTTGGCGCTGCTGCTTGTGGGCGCGATTTTCGTCGCCACCCAGAGCCATTTCCTGTTCTGGGGGGTCGTGGCGATCTCGTTCGCCCTTGGCGTGCTGCTTATCGTGCCTATCGGCGGCGCGGATATGCCGGTCGTCGTCTCCATGCTCAATTCCTATTCGGGCTGGGCGGCGGCGGGCATCGGCTTCACGCTGGGCAATCTGGCGCTCATCATCACCGGCGCGCTGGTCGGCTCTTCTGGCGCGATCCTCTCCTACATCATGTGCAAGGGGATGAACCGTTCATTCGTCTCCGTGATCCTTGGCGGCTTTGGGGGCGAGGATGCTGCGGCTGCGGGGGGCGGCGTGGTCGAGACGCGGCCCGTCAAGCAGGGCTCAGCGGATGACGCGGCCTATATCATGAAGAACGCCGCCAAGGTCATCATCGTGCCGGGCTATGGCATGGCGGTGGCGCAGGCCCAGCATGCCCTTCGCGAAATGGCGGACCTGCTCAAGAAAGAGGGCGTGGAGGTCAAATACGCCATTCACCCGGTCGCGGGCCGCATGCCCGGCCATATGAACGTGCTGCTGGCGGAAGCCAATGTGCCCTATGACGAAGTCTTCGAACTCGAGGACATCAA
>CANBVC010000207.1 GCA_947372795.1 Beijerinckiaceae bacterium | reverse complement strand
AGCCCCGCCCGCTCAAGCGCCCGTCGCCCGCTGTCGACCATCATGGTCACGGCCTGCTGATAGAGCGCCTGCCCATCGGCGATGCGCATGAGCGTTTCGCGCATATCCTGCGCCTGCGAAAACGGCTTGCGGCTGCCGCCCGCCTCGATATGCACGAGCCCATAGCCCGCGCCATCGCTGGTCAGATCGACGCCAAGAAGGCCGCGGCCGGGCTCATCGCTCGGGGTGAGCAAAACCGCGCCCGCAGCGTCGGAAAAAAGCACCGCGCTCGCCCGGTCCATGGGATTAAGGCGGCGGCTGAGCAGATTGGCGGCGATGACGAGCGCCGGCCGGCCCTGAGCCCGCACGAATGCGTCCGCCAGCGTCAGCGCATAGACGAAACCCGCGCAAGCCGCCGCCAGATCGACAGCGCCAGCGCCCTTGAGGCCGAGACGATGTGCGACTAGCGGCGCGCTTGGCGGCAGAAGGTGATCGGGGGTCGAGGTCGCGAGCAGCAAAAGCCCGACATCGCGGGAGCCGTCATAGCGGGCGAAGAGGTCTGCCCCCGCAGCGACCGCAAGATCGCTCAGGGCCTGCGAGGGATCAGCGTAACAACGCGCGCGTATGCCCGTACGCCGCTCGATCCAGCCAGCCTCAAGCCCCAGCCGGGCCTCGATCTCGGCGTTTCGAACAAGCGTGTCTGGAACGTACCGCCCGAAGGCGGCTAACCGGCTGGCTGCGCTCACAGCGGTCCCTTGAGGAGTTCGCCGGTTTTCTTAACGATCTGCGGCGAGGTCTTGTAGGCTTCGACTACAACCTTTTGAATCTCGTCGCCGGGCACCGGATTGACCTCAATCGCGGTCTTCTCCGCCTCGGCGAGCAAATCCTTATCCTTCATCGTCTCGATGAAGGCCTTGCGCAGAACCGCCACGCGGTCGGCGGGCAGGCCCGGCGGGGCGACGAAGGGACGGCCCATCACATTGCGGGCGAAGACGAGGCCAAGAATGCTCTTGTCTTCCTCAGTGCGGGCGAGGTCCATGATGAGCGGCGTATCGGGCAAGTCCGCGTGCTTGGTCAGCGAAAGCTGGACGAGGACGTTCACCTTTTTATCGCGCAGCCATTCGGGATGTGTGGACATAACGCTCGACCATGACCAGCCGCAGCGGCCCTGCACCTCGCCGCGCTCCATGGCGAGATTGATTTCATTGCCGCCAGCATAGCCCAGAATGAGTTTCATCTTGGCGCCGAACACGCCATTGATGGCATGCACGAACTGATCAGTGTCAGCCGCCCCGCCCGAGCCGCCCATCAGAACCGGCGAACGCAGCATTTCCTCGACGTTTTTCACGGCCGATGTGGCGGTCCAGACGACACAGACACTCACTTCATTGTTAGCGCTGCCAATCCAGTTGAATTTCGAAGCGTCGAACTGCGCGCCGGGCGAGCCGAACAGCGGATCGAAGGCCGCGCCGCGCGACAGAGCGCCCATGGCGAGCCCGTCCTTGGGCGCGACATTGTAGAGCCAGTTGGCGAGCCGCAGGGAGCCGGCGCCGTCCATATTGCGCGGAACGACCGTGGGGTTGCCGGGAATATGCTTGCCCAGATGCCGCGCCACGAGGCGGGCGTAAACGTCATAGCCGCCCCCCGCGCTATAGCCGATGAAAAGATCGACCGACTTTCCCTTGTAGAAATCGGCCACAGCCTGACCTTGCGCCCGGGCTTGTGCGCCCAGAGCCAAAATCCCGCCCAGCAAGGCGAGCGCGAATGTTCCCATGCGGGCTAATCCAAAACGGCTCAAGGGAAACTCCTGCTCGTTCGATCGGTCAGCCTTCACACGGGAACGGCGTCCAGCGCAAGCCGCGCCCGCTCGCCACGATCGACCTTGAGATGGGGCAAGATCTCCTGCGCGAAGACCTCCAGCCCCTGCCGGAAGGGGTAGAACTGAAGCATCAACATGCCAATACCCATGTCCTCGTAACGCTTGATGCGCTCAAGAACCGTCTTCGGCGACCCAATGAGATTGGCGCCGAGCCCACCAGAGGCCGAAAAGAGCGACGGATCGACCTTGAGCTGGTCAAGATAGCCTTCGCCGATGGCCACAGCCTCTTCGTCGGTGTCGGCCAGCAGCATGACGGCGTTGATGCCGTAATTCATTTTCCGACCCAGCTCGCGGGTGCGCCGCTCCATCATGCCGATCTCGGTTTCGATCCGCTTGAGGCTCTCGTCATGAAAGTGGAAGTCTTTGTTATAGTTCACGAACCAGGTGTCGCATTCCTGCGCCACCACATTCATGCCCTCATCCACGCGACTGGCGGCGAAGATCGGGGGATGGGGTTCGCGCACAGATTTAGTCGGCACGGTCCCATGCTGGACCTTGTAGAACTCCCCATCGAAGTTGAAATCGTCGCTGGTCCACATGCCCTTCATAACCTTGATGAATTCGTGCATGCGCCGATAGCGGGCTTCCGATTGCTCGATCCATTCGCCGAACACCGCGAATTCATGCGGGCGACCGCCATTGACGATATTCACACAGAACCGCCCGCCGCTGATGCGGTCGATGGAAGCGCCCATCTTGGCCGCGATGCGCGGGTCCATGATGCCGGGATGCACGGCGGCCATCAGCTCGATCGACTTGGTCCCAGCCGCCAGAGCCGTGGCGAAAACCCAGGAATCGAGATCTGGCCCAAGAAACCGCTGGGCGATGAGGCTGATCGAAAAACCAAGCTCTTCGGCGCGCTGGAGCGTGTCGAGCGCATAGAGATAGTTCTTGTCGACGCCGCCGCCGTGGCGCGTGAGGGCATCGATTGCGGGCTGCGCCACAGCATCGGGGCGCATGGATAGCGGCGCCGGAGTCCAGATACCAAGCCTCATGATGGCGGCCTCTTGTTCGTTTCTTCCCGCCGTCAGGTTAGGCGAGGAAACGCCGCTTGCCAACGGCCCTGCGAAGGCAGCGCTAAGGTCTTCCCCGACAAGCCTCTGGACGCTCGCCATAGATTGGGCAATATGGCGCGAAGGGGCATGTGGCCCCGAACAGGAGGAGATCCCCCGTGGCCAAAATCGAACTCAATGTCGATGGAAAAGCGCATAGCATAGACGCCGACGCGGACATGCCGCTGCTCTATGCGCTGCGCGATGACCTTGGTCTCAAGAATCCTAAATTCGGTTGCGGCCTCGCCCAGTGCGGCGCCTGCACGGTGCTGGTGGATGGCGAGCCGACGCGCTCCTGCTCAATCCCCGTCGATTCCCTCGCCGGCCGCAAGGTGACGACGCTGGCTGGCATCCAGAAAGACGGCAAGCCGCACAAGGTGCAGCAGGCCTTCATCGACGAGGAAGTGCCCCAGTGCGGCTATTGCATGAACGGCTGGATCATGACGACCGTGGCCCTGCTCGACAAGACGCCCAAGCCCAGCGACGCGCAGATTGAAGACGCCCTGACCGGCCTCAAATGCCGCTGCGGCACCCATGTCGCCATCATGCGCGCCGTTCGCCGCGCCGCCACGGCCTGAGGGACAAAAAGCCATGAACAATCACGTTAATCGCCGTCATTTCCTCAGCGCAGCAGGCGCCCTGACCGTTTCCGTGCTGATGCCGGGTCATCAGGCCTCAGCAGCCACTGTCGGCCTCGAGCAGCGCCCCCCGCTCGTGCCCACCAAACTCGCCTCCTACATCTCCATTCGCGCCGACGGTTCCGCCATCGCCTATTTCGGCAAGATGGACATGGGCCAGGGCACCGATATCGGCGTCGCGCAGATGGTCGCCGAAGAGCTCGACCTGCCGGCCGAGAAGGTCATCATTCTGGCGGGCGACACCGCCACGAGCCTTAATCAGGGCGGCGCCTCCAGCGCCAGCGGCGTTCGTCAGGGCGGCGCAGCCTTGCGCAACGCCGCAGCTGAAGCGCGGCTCGTGATGCTGGAGCTGGCCTCCAAGGAGCTGGGCCAGCCCGTCGACGATCTCACCGTCGTCAATGGCGTGATTTCGTCGATCAGCAATCCGGCGAAAAAGACCAGCTATGGCGAGTTGATCGGCGGCCGCTGGTTCGACACCGAAGTCGAGTGGAACGGCCAGATCGGCAACGGCCTGTCCATGAAGACCCGCGCCAAGCTGAAGGACCCCAAGGGTTACAAGGTTGTGGGCACGCCCGTGCCGCGCCGCGACGTCTTGTGGAAGCTGACGGGCGCGGATGACTATGTCGTGGACATCAAGGTTCCCGGCATGTTGCACGCCCGCACCATCATGCCCACGATCGCAGGCGCCGTCCCCACGGCCGTCGATGAAGCCTCGATCAAGAACATCCCCGGCGCCAAGGTCGTCTGGGAGAAGAATATGCTCGGCGTCGTCGCGCCGCGCGAATGGGACGCCATCAAGGCCTCTCGTCAGCTCAAGGTGACCTGGTCGGATGTAAAGGCCCCCTTCCCCGAGCAGAAGGATATCTACAAGCACATTCGCCAGGCCAAGGTCGTCAAGAGCGGCGGCGGACCCAAGAACGTCGAACCGGCGGCGATGGAGGCGGCATTCAAGGGCGCCGACAAGATCATCGAGGCGACCTATGAGTGGCCCTTCCATTCACACGCCTCCATGGGCCCCGCCTGCGCAGTCGTCGACTACCAGCCCAATGGTATGACCAAGGTCTGGACTGGCAGCCAGAAGCCTCACTACACAGCCCTCGGCGTCGCGAAGATCCTCGACGTGAAGCCGGAGTCGGTGCATGCGATCTGGGTAGCGGGTCCGGGCTCCTACGGCCGCAATGACGCTGGCGACGCCGCGGTCTTCGCGGCGATCTTCTCGAAAGCGACCGGCAAGCCGATCCGCTATCAGGGCATGCGCCACGAAGGCACGGCATGGAACCCCAAGGCGCCCGCCTCCATCCATACGGTCCGTGCAGGCGTGAAGGATGGCAAGGTCGTCGCCTGGCACTTCCATTCCAGGAGCTTCGACCGCCTGAACGTGTCGTCCAACGAATCCGATCCGGCCGACAATCTGGGCGGGCAGATGCTCGGCTTCGCCGCCAAGCCCGGCCTGACCTATGCGCCGCCGGAAAACTCCTACGCTTTCCCGGTCAAGCAACAGACCTGGGAAGTGGTGACGCCCCTGCTCGACTCCATGAGCCCGCTGCGGTCCTCGCATATGCGCGATCCCCTAGGTCCGGAAACCCATTTCGCCAATGAAGGCTTCATTGACGAACTGGCCTACGCGCTGGGTCAGGACCCCGTCGCCTATCGTCTGGCGACGGTCACCGACGCCCGCGACAAGGAAGTGCTGAAGGCCGCCTCTGAAAAGGCTGGCTGGCAGCCGCACACGGCCGCGCGCAAGCAGGTCAAGGGCGACATCGCCACCGGTCAGGGCATGGCCTATGCGCAACGCGACGGAACCCGCGTGGCCATCGTCGCCGAAGTCGACGTCAACCTGAAGACCGGCAAGGTGCATGCCCGCCGCTTCACGGTGGCCCATGACTGCGGCCTCGTCGTGAACCCGCAACTGCTCACCAAGACGATCGAAGGCTGCGTCGTGATGGGCCTCAGCCGCGCCATGCACGAGGAAGTGCAGTTCTCGAAGGAGAATGTCACGAGCGTGGACTGGATGACATATCCGATCCTCGACATCACCGAGCGGCCGCACCAGATCGATGTGGTGATCGTCAACCGTCCCGACCAGCCGCCAGCGGGCGCGGGCGAGCCGGCCTTGCGCCCCATCGC
>CANBVC010000206.1 GCA_947372795.1 Beijerinckiaceae bacterium | reverse complement strand
GGACCCCCGCCGATCTCAAAGGGCGCAATGTGGCGGTGAGCGGCGCGGGCTCGCTCTCGACCTATGAACTCTCCTCCATGCTGGAGACTGTGGGGCTTGGGTTGGGCGATGTGAACGTGAAGACCCTAGCCTTTCCCCAGATGATCCCCACGCTGTCCAATGGCGGGCTCGATGTGGCGCTCATGGTGGCGCCCTTCACGGACATGGCGATCCAGCAGGGGGTGGCGGTTGCCTGGATCGACCCTGAAAAGGGCTATGTGAAGGAGCTGCCCATGACAAGCCTGGCCTATATGGCCAGCGCCGACTGGATCAAGGCCAACCGCGAGACCGCCCGCAAGGTCTTCATCGCGCTGGCTCGGGGCGCGCGGGACTTTTGCCAGGCCTATCACCACGGGCCAAACCGGGCCGAGGTGATCCAGATCCTGCTCAAGAATGGAATCGGCAAGGATTTCAAGCAGCTCGACGAGATGGACTGGCAGGCTCGCGACCCCAATGGCCGCGTCAATCAGGCCAGCATTGTCGACCTGCTGCGCGTCTTCAAGAAAGACGGGATGATCGAGAAGGATCCGCCCCTCGACAAGCTCGTCGATGGCAGTTTCTCCATCGAGATCGAAAAGGCGCTTGGGCCTTTCGAACTCATCAACAAGGCGAGCAAGCTGGAAGGCTGCCGCTGACCAGCGAGGACAAGATGGCTTTGAGTGAAGAGGTGCGGCGCATCGTGACCACCGTGGACCCCAGCGGGAAAGCGGTCGTGCTGTTTGATGGCGACAATCCCAACAAGGTCGTGCGCGAGGGCCGCAAGACCGTGTCGCGCCTGCTCTGGACCACGCAGGAATCGCCCGCCGACATCGCAGGCCCCGCAGATCGCGCGGCGGTGAAGGTGGGCGTGGCGCCGCCTGCGGGGGGCTCGATCTTCCGCATCGTGGACATTCCGCCCACGCCCAAGGAGGTCGATGACCTGCCGCTGGATTACCACCACTCCCAGCACGGCGCCTCCACCCCCAAACGCCACCTGCCGCCGCGCCATCCCCTGATGCACGCGACCCGCACGGTCGACTACGCCATCATCATGGAAGGCGAGATCGACATGCTGCTGGATGACACGGAAATCCACATGAAGGCCGGCGATGTCTTGGTGCAGCAGGGCACGAACCACGCCTGGATCAATCGCGGCGACAAACCTTGCCGCATCGCCTTTGTTTTGATTGACGCGCAGGAGCCTTGAGCTCCCATGCAGGCAAGGGGGAGGGTTATAATTAAACCCGCCCCTTCGGCTCCAGCCCGAGCAGAACCTGGCCGATGATTTCAAAATTGGCTTGCGCTGCTTGCCCCTGTTGCGAGGCGCAGTTGATGTCGCGGAAGCGGCGTTCGAAGCTGTTCTTCTGGAAGATCGCCGTGCCGCCGGAAGCATTGTAGAGCACGGCCACAACCTCGCGCCCCTCATTCATGGCGAAGGTTGAGGCGAGGCGCATGTCCGCCTTGTCGCGAAGGGTGAATGGGCGACCCTGCAAGGCCTGATCCCAGAGCCTGCCGTAGATATCCACCACCATGCCACGCGCGGCCATGAGGCGCGCTTCGCAGATGGCGACTTTCGATTGCACCACCGCATTGTCGCGCAGCGTCCAGGCGCCCTGCGCGGACTGGGGCGACTTTTGCGCGGCGAGGGTCACGAAGTCCTGCATCATGCCGCGCGCAATGCCCAGCGACAGGGCCGAGAAGCTCAAGCCGAAGATGTTGAAGCCCGTGAAGTTGGAATGCAGCGGCGTATGGGCGCGCCGGTCGGCGGGATTATCGCGGGTATAGGTATGCTCTTCCGGCACGAAGAGATCCGTGACCTCATAGCTGTCGCTGCCGGTGCCGCGCAGGCCCATCACCTGCCAGTCGTCGAAGATGGTGGCCTTGGACCTTTCGAACAGCATGGTTCGATCCATCGGGCGGCCTTCGGGCGTGCGCGCAGGTTCGCCATTCTCTTCATAGACTGCTGTATGACCACCGAGCCACGCCGCATGTCGGCTGCCGCTGGCGTAGTTCCAGCGTGCTGTGACGCGGTAGCCGCCAGCGGTCTTCACCGCGCGGGCGCCGCGGGCATTGGGGCCGGAGGCCACGACTGAACGGGGGCCGCCGAAGATTTCGCGCGCGACGGTGGGATCGAGATAGGCCGAGGCCATGGCGACGCCGCAGGCCTGACCGACGCACCAAGCGGTGCTGGCGTCCGCTGATGCGATGGCTTCGATGGCGTTGAAGAAGGTGATGGGATCGACCTCCTCGCCTCCCACGGAGCGGGGCGAGAGCATGTGAAACAGCCGCGCTTCGTGCAGCGCGTCGAGAAGGGGCGGGGGGAGGCGGCCAGTGCGTTCGAGCTGCGCGGCGGCCTCGGTAATCATGGGAATGAGATCGCGGGCGGCCTGATCGTGCGTTTTTCCCGTTCCGGGGGTTGTTAGCATTTTTGAATCCTCCAAAATCATTTTGGCGGAAAATGCTCGGTGGTCAACCTTGGCGCGGTCGCTGCTTCGGGGTTACCTTCGACGTCTCGGCACCAGAACAGGCGACCCCATGCCCTTCAGCACGCGAACCGGCCCGCGCATTCATTATGAGGTTCAGGGGCAGGGGCCCGCCATGGTCCTGATTCACGCTAATCCGTTCGACCGGCGGTTGTGGCTTTATCAGGCTGCGCGCTACAGCGGCTTCTATACCGTCATCAACGTGGACCTGCGCGCCTACGGCCATTCGGACTGTGTGGAGACGCCCTTCACCCTTCAGGACCTGAAAGATGACGTGCGCGGCGTCATGGCCTGTGAGGGGGTGGAGAAGGCGATCTTCATGGGCGTGAGCGTGGGTTCGGGGATCGCCATGCTGATGGCGCTTGATCACCCTGAAGTCACCGAGGCCATCGTGCTGGTTGGCGGGTCGAGCGATGGGCCGCGCGATGTTGAGCGCATCGTGGCGAGGGTGCGGCAGGAGACGCTGGGCGACGATTTGATGGCCCTCATGCGCAGCTATACGGCGCCGGGCTTCGCCGATACGCGCATGGGCGGCTGGCTGCTGCGTCAGTTCATCGACCGCGCACAGGACCAGTCCGCCGCCGCCATCGCGCAGGTTTTCCGCGCCCGCGCCAGTTGCGACATGACGGAGCGGCTCGGCTCGCTCCAGGTTCCCACGCTGGTGGTCAATGGCGAATTCGACAATTCGCTGGAGCGCGGGCGGCGCACGGCCTCCATGGTTCTGGGCGCCCTGCATACGGTTCTGCCCGGGACAGGCCACGCCTGCGTGATCGAGGATCCCGAGGGCTTCGACGGCGCCGTGACGCCTTTTCTGCGTGAGCTTGGCCTCTGGCGCGGACCGTGAACCTTGCCGCCCAGCCCCTGAAGTCCTAAAAGGCGGGGCCTTGAGGTGGGCCGGATCTCCGGCGCGCGGGCGGATCCACCATGACCCTGATCGATTTTCTCACGCGCTGGGGCGCAACTGGCCAGACGCCCAAGCGCGGCGTCGTGATTGTGCTTGTGCTTCTGTCGCTGCTTCTGTTTCTGCCGGGCTTCGTCTCGCTCCAGCCTATGGACCGGGACGAGCCGCGCTTTGCGCAGGCTACGAGGCAGATGCTTGAGACCGGCGATTACGTCGCCATTCGCTTCCAGACTGAGGCGCGTAACAAGAAGCCCGTGGGCGTCTACTGGCTGCAGGCGGGCTTTGTGGCGGGCGCAGAGGCGCTTGGCGTGCCGCAGGCGCGGGCGCAAATCTGGCTCTACCGGCTGCCCTCCCTGATCGGCGCCGTCGCCACGGTCTTGCTGACCTGGTGGGCGGCTTTGGCGCTGGTGGGCGAGAGCGCCGCGCTGATCGCCGCCATATTGATGGCCTCCACAATCCTGCTGGGCGTCGAGGCGCGGCTCGCCAAGACCGACGCCTTGGTGGCGGCCAGTGTCGCTGGCGCCATGGGCGTGCTGGCCCGCCACTGGATGGCGCGGGGGCGCGAGGCCCTTTCCAGCGCTGACCAATGGCTGCTCGCGGGCGTCTTCTGGGCGGCGCTGGGCGTCGGTATCCTCATCAAGGGGCCGATCACCCCAATGGTCCCCGCCTTCGCCAGCCTCGCCCTCGCCATTCATGTGCGTGCCGGCGGTTGGCTGCGGGGGCTGAAGCCTCTGGCGGGGTTGCTGCTGTGCCTTGCCGTGGTGGCGCCTTGGTTCGTGCTGATCATGATCGCCACCAAAGGCGCCTTTTTGAGCGACTCGCTGGGCGCGGACATGATGAGCAAGGTTGCGGGCGGACAGGAGGCTCACGGCGCGCCGCCCGGGGCCTATCTCGGCGCGTTTTTCCTGACTGCATGGCCCATGGCGCCGCTCGCCTTGCTGGCTGCGCCCTTTGTGTGGCGCACGCGGCGAGAGCCTGCCACGGCCTTTTTGCTGGCGTGGCTCGTCCCAGCATGGCTGCTCTTTGAGGCGGTGCCGACCAAGCTCCCCCATTATGTTCTGCCGCTCTTCCCCGCCATCGCCATTCTGACGGCGACGGCCATTGATAAACAGGCGCTGGCGATGGGGTCGCGCCTTCGCCATGCTTTGTGGCTGATCCCCGGCGTGGCGGTGGTTTTGCTGCTCGTCGGAATGATCGGTCCTGTGGTTCTGGGCGCGCCTTCGGGCCTGCTGTTCTATGTCGCGGCGCCCTTCGTGCTCATGCAGTCGTGGCGCATGGCGCTGGCTATTCGCGCAGGGGCCACGGGCTCGCTTGTGTCGGGTGGGGCGCTGCTGGCGCTGCTTTGCTACGTGATGGTCTATGGCGGCGTCATGACCGGGCCGGTGTTCCAGCCCTTCGCCTTGTCGCCCCGCCTCGCCGAGGCGCGTGCGAGGGCGCAGGCGCAATCGGGCTGCGCCGATCTCGCGCCCGCTTCGCCAAGCTACCGCGAGCCGAGCCTCGTTTTCCTGACGCGCACGGACATCCTCTTCGATGGTCCCGAGGCGACTGGGCGCTTCATGGGGCAGGGCGCCTGCCGCATCGCCTTCATCAACGCAGCCGATGATCCCGCCTTTCAGGCTGGTCTGGGGACGGGCGCCGAGGGCGTGCGGCTCGTCGAGCGCCTTGTGGGGATCAATCTCAACGGTGGGCGTAAGCTGGACATAGGCGTCTACCTGCGGCAGGGGGAGGGGCGATGAGCCTCTCAATCACCACCACCTTGCGTTTGGCTGGGCAGGACTTTCTGCGTCGCTGGCGCTCGCCGCGCATAGTATCGCGCGGTGAAGGCCACCGTCGGCTTGATGCATTCGTGATCCTGCTGACCATCGCCGTCATCATCGCCGTCGCGGTCAATTTAGACGCATGGGCCGCCCGCGCTGTTGGCGGCCTTTCTGCGGGAGTGCGGGCCGCATTCAACGAGATCACCTATCTTGGGCTGTCCGGCTACATGTTCACCCTGTCGGGCCTCACGCTGCTTGTCGCGCTTTTGGCGCGGGGGCGCGGGCGCGGCGCCGGGTTCGACCGGGCCTGCCAGTTTCTGGCGGAACGCGCGGGCTTTCTGATTGCGGTGCTGGCGGTGTCGGGGCTCGCCTCACAGGTGCTCAAACACCTCTTTGGCCGCGCAAGGCCATCGCTGATCGATATGGTTGGGCCCTTTCATTTCGACATGATGGCGCTGAAATCGACTTACGCCAGCATGCCCTCGGGCCATGCGGTCTCAGCTTTCGCCATGGCGGTCGC
>CANBVC010000205.1 GCA_947372795.1 Beijerinckiaceae bacterium | reverse complement strand
TCTTCACTCTGGTCCTCTCCGCCGCTTTCGCTTTCGCCTTCGGTTTTTACCTTGAGCGGTTTCCCTCCAACTATTCGGCGACCTATGCGGGCCTTGCTTCGGTCATGATCGCCTTGTTGGTCCTCAGCACGCTCGCCTCGATCTTCGTTTATGGCGGCGAGCTGAATGCGGCGATCCGTCGTGCAAAGACGAGTGAGCTGGATTGATTCGAGAGCCGGGGTCTGAAAAACAGGGCGCAGCCTTGCGACGAATCGCGGGCGAGCAAAGCGGGGATGATGATGGCTGAGGTTTGCACGCAAGGCGTCGATACGGGTTTTGTCGCGCTTGGCTACGCCAAGGTCGCGGTGCTGGGCGTGGTTCAGGGAATCACCGAGCTGCTGCCGATCTCATCGACCGCCCATATGCGCATCGTGCCCGCCTTGCTGGGCTGGCAGGATCCCGGATCCGCCTTTTCCGCCGCCATGCAGATGGCCGCGCTCGCCGCCGTCATCAGCTATTTCTGGCGCGATATGCGTGAGCTTGCGGTGGGCTCCTTAAAGGCTGTCGCGCGGCGAGACTTCAATGACTGGAATTTCCGTTTCGTCATGTGGATTGGGCTCGCCACGATCCCCATCGGCGTCTTTGGCCTCGCTCTTTCCAAAGCGCTAAACACCTGCGGCTCGCCGCTGCGCACTCTTCCCGTCATCGGCGCATCGTGCATCGTTATGGCGATCCTTCTCGCTATCGCCGAGCGCGTGGCGAGCCACAAGCGCACGATCGATCATGTCAGCTTGAAGGATGCGATGATCGTCGGCCTCGCTCAGGTCGGCGCGTTGATTCCCGGCATTTCGCGTTCAGGCTCTACGCTCACGGCGGCTTTGTTTCTGGGGCTCAAGCGCGATGAAGCTGCGAAATTTTCATTCCTCCTTGGCCTGCCAGCCATCGCGCTGGCCGGGCTGAAAGAATTTCATGAATTATGGAAGGCCAATCTCGATGCGCAGGGCTGGGCGGTTCTGTCCGTCGGCCTCATCGTCGCTTCGCTTTCCGCCTTTGTGGCGATCTGGAGTCTGATGCATCTTCTGGAGCGCTTCTCCTCCTGGCCTTTCGTCATCTATCGCGGCCTCATGGGCGTGTTTCTGCTGACGGCCTTTTATTTCGGCTGGCTGGCCTGACCCTCCCAAACGCGCAATAAAAAGGGCGGCCCTATGGCCGCCCTTCGTATTTAATCACCGCCTGTGTCAGGCGCCCTTGGGAAAGGGCACGACGGTCCCCGCCGCAGGCTTTTCAACCGAAGCTTGATTATTCACCGGCTCGTCGCCGATGCTCAGCACGCCATTGGCCGCGTTGATCCGCACAGTCTCGCCATCATGCACCTCGCCCGCCAGAATGCGCTCGGCCAGGGGGTCCTGCACATTTTTCTGGATGGTGCGCTTGAGCGGACGCGCGCCATAGGCGGGATCATAGCCCTTGTCGGCGAGCCACTGGCGCGCGGACGGCGCAAGCTCAACGGTGATCTTGCGATCTTCAAGGAGCCGCTGCAGGCGCTTCATCTGAATGTCGACGATGGCGCCCATGTCTTCGCGGCGCAGCCTGTGGAAGAGGATG
Source organism: Beijerinckiaceae bacterium (assembly GCA_947372795.1). Lineage (GTDB taxonomy): Bacteria > Pseudomonadota > Alphaproteobacteria > Rhizobiales > Beijerinckiaceae > Terripilifer. The sequence goes on along the minus strand of CANBVC010000205.1, from coordinate 4,104 downwards.
ATTTCATCCACGCGGTTCAGGAACTCAGGCCTGAATTTCGCGCGCACCACATGCATCACTTCCTCATGCACCGCGTTCGAATCCTCGCCTTCCTTTTGCATGACGAGATATTCGGAACCCAGGTTCGACGTCATGATGATCAGCACATTACGGAAGTCCACCGTGCGGCCCTGACCATCCGTGAGGCGGCCATCGTCGAGCACCTGCAGCAACACGTTGAAGACGTCTGGATGGGCCTTCTCGATTTCGTCGAAAAGCACGACCTGATAAGGCCTGCGCCGCACGGCTTCGGTGAGCGCGCCGCCTTCCTCATAACCGACATAGCCGGGAGGCGCGCCGATCAGACGCGACACCGAATGTTTCTCCATATATTCGGACATATCGATCCGAACCATGGCGGTCTCGTCATCGAAGAGGAAGGACGCCAGCGCCTTCGTCAGCTCCGTCTTGCCCACGCCTGTGGGTCCAAGAAACATGAATGAGCCGATGGGACGGTTGGGATCCTGCAGCCCAGCGCGCGCACGCCGCACGGCGGTCGAGACGGCGCGCACAGCTTCCTTCTGACCGATGACGCGCTTACCGATGGCTTCTTCCATCTTGAGTAATTTGTCACGCTCGCCCTCAAGCATTTTGTCGACGGGCACGCCGGTCCAACGCGAGACAACTTGCGCCACATGGTCGGCGGTGACGGCCTCTTCGACGAGCGCGCCACCCTCTTCAACTTCAGCGGCTACGAGCTTCTTTTCAAGCTCGGGAACGACGCCGTAAGATAAGCGCCCCGCCTCGGCGTAATCGCCCTTGCGCTGCGCGTTGGCGAGCTCCATGCGCGCCTGCTCGAGTTGCTCCTTGAGCTTCTGCGCCTGACCGAGCTTGTCCTTCTCGGCGCGCCAGCGTGCAGTGAGCGACGCTGACTTTTCCTCAAGGTCGCTTAGCTCGCCTTCGAGCTTGCCAAGTCGATCGCGCGAGGCGGGGTCAGTCTCTTTCTTGAGCGCCTCGCGTTCGATCTTGAGCTGGATGATGCGACGGTCGAATTCATCCAGCGCCTCGGGCTTGGAATCGACCTGCATGCGCAGACGCGAAGCGGCTTCATCCACAAGGTCGATGGCTTTGTCGGGCAGGAAGCGATCAGCGATATAGCGATTGGACAAGGTGGCAGCCGCCACGATGGCTGAGTCGGTGATGCGCACGCCGTGGTGCAGCTCGTATTTTTCTTTCAACCCGCGAAGGATCGAAACCGTATCCTCGACCGTGGGCTCGGAGACGAACACAGGTTGGAAGCGCCGCGCCAGCGCCGCGTCCTTCTCGACATGTTTGCGATATTCATCGAGCGTCGTGGCGCCGATGCAATGCAGCTCGCCGCGGGCGAGGGCAGGTTTTAAAAGGTTAGACGCGTCCATGGCGCCATCGGCCTTGCCTGCGCCGACCAGCGTGTGCATTTCATCGATGAAGAGAACGATGCCGCCTTCCGCCGCCGTCACTTCGTTGAGCACGGCCTTCAGACGCTCTTCGAATTCGCCGCGATATTTCGCGCCAGCGATCAATGACCCCATGTCCAGCGCAAGTAGCTTTTTGTCCTTCAGGCTTTCGGGCACGTCGCCATTGATGATGCGCAGCGCAAGGCCTTCCACGATGGCTGTCTTGCCAACGCCCGGCTCGCCGATCAGCACGGGATTGTTCTTCGTGCGGCGTGAGAGGACCTGAATTGCGCGGCGGATTTCTTCATCGCGGCCGATGACGGGATCGAGCTTGCCGTTGCGTGCAGCCTCGGTCAGATCGCGCGCATATTTCTTCAGCGCGTCATAGGCGTTTTCAGCGGTGGCGCTGTCGGCGGTGCGGCCCTTGCGCAAATCTTCAATGGCCTTGTTGAGGCCTTGCGCGGTCACGCCTGCGTTGGCGAGAATCTTCCCGGCTTCGCAGCTCTTCTCCATGGCGATGGCGAGCAGCAGACGCTCCACCGTGACGAAACTGTCGCCCGCTTTCTGGGCGATCTTTTCAGCCGAGTCGAAAATGCGCGACGTGGTCGGCGCCAGATAAAGCTGGCCTGCGCCCGCGCCCTGGACCTTGGGCAGCTTGCCCAGCGCCAGCTCCGTCGCAACCAGCGCATCGCGCGAGCGCCCGCCGGCCCGGTCGATCAGCCCAGCGGCGAGGCCTTCCTCATCGTCAAGCAGCACCTTGAGCAGATGCTCGGGGGTGAACTGCTGGTTCCCCTCGCGCACGGCCAGCGACTGCGCGGACTGAACGAAGCCCCGCGCGCGTTCGGTGAATTTCTCGAAATTCATGCAAACCTCCTTGACCTCCGTACACGCCCCGAAGCGGCGTGACCGGCGTCTGCGAATTGGCCCCCGAAGGCGGCCGTGCAGCAAATGTAGGAAGCCGTCCCGTCGAGCGGAAGGGGCGCCCTTTTCAAGCGCCCCCCTTTCTTGATACGGATCAACCAGCGGCGCGGCTGTTCGCTCACCGCGCCTTCAACCAAGGCGAATCAGACTGGCGGGAGACCATGCCTCAGATCACCATACCCAGCGCCAACATCAGCTTTGAATGTGACGAGCATGACACCGTGCTGCGCGCCGCGCTGCGTGCGGGCCTTGGCATGCCCTATGAGTGCAATGTCGGCTCCTGCGGTAATTGCCGCTTCGAAGTCTTGAGCGGCGAGGTCGTCCACGAGCGTGAGAACCCGCCCGGCTGGAACGAGCAGCGCGACAAGGCCAAGAACCGTTATCTTGGTTGTCAGGCGCGCCCCCTTGGCGATTGCTCCATCAAGGTTCCCATGCGGCCGGAATACAAGAGCCAGTTCCTGCCCGCGCGCACCACGGGCAAGCTGGTCGCCGTGGAGGATATCACCCACGACATTCGCGAGTTCCGCTTTGAACTGACCGAGCCCAACGGCTTCCTGCCGGGGCAATATGCCTTGCTTGCAGTTCCTGGCGTCGAAGGCGGTCGCGCCTATTCAATGGCCAATGCGGGCGAGCCCGGCCGTTGGGATTTCCAGATTCGCCGGGTTCCGAACGGACAGACCACCAGCGCACTCTTCGACAAGCTCAAGCCGGGCGACGAGGTTGGTCTCGACGGCCCCTATGGAATGGCTTATTTCCGTGACGAATCCCCGCGCGATGTCCTGTGCATGGCGGGCGGCTCGGGCCTTTCGCCGATGATCTCCATCGCCCGCGCCTTCTCGGCCTCCACGACCTCGCCTGATCGCAAGCTGCATTTCATCTACGGCGGGCGCACCCCGCGCGACATTTGTGGCGAATCGATCCTGAAGAGCCTGCCCGGCTTCGGCACACGCATCCTCTACCATTGCGCTGTGTCCGATACGGCTCACCCCGACTCGGCGGGCTGGAGCGGACGCACCGGCTTCGTGCCGGATCTCGCCGTGGAGCTGTTCGACGACACGCTGGCGAATTTCGAGATCTATTTCGCCGGTCCCCCGCCTATGGCCGACGCCATCATGAAAATGGCGATCACCCATAAGGCGCCGGTGGGTCAGCTGCATTTCGACAAGTTCTATTGATCCTCGGGAGAGGCTCAAACCCGCGCATATGAGAAGGGCGGCTCCGGCCGCCCTTTTTGCAACTGGAGCGATGGGATGCTTGCTCTGCCGATCTATTTCGCCGCCGCCCTGGCTGAGATTGCGGGCTGTTTCGCCTTCTGGGCCTGGCTGCGCCTCGGCAAGCCCGTTTTGTGGTTGGCGCCGGGTATGGCCTCGCTGGCTCTCTTCGGCTGGTTGCTGACGCGCATCGACTCAGACTTCGCCGGTCGCGCCTATGCCGCTTATGGTGGCGTCTATATCCTGTCGTCGGTGATCTGGATGTGGGTCGTGGAGGGTAGCCGGCCCGATCGATGGGACATCATCGGCGCCGCCCTCTGCCTTGGGGGATCAGCGATCATCCTTCTTGGGCCTCGCAGCCCATAAAAAAACGCCCCGTAAGGGGCGTTTTATGTTTTCCATCACTCGCTGACCGGGGCGTCGCCGCCCTCCGCGGGCGTGTCTGGCCCTGCTTCATCAGGACGTCTGCGCCGCCTGCGCGGGCGCAGGTGGTAGCCGCCGGCCCCGCCTTCGTTGCTCGGCCCAATCTCGTTCACGACTGGCTGCGGCGCGTCCGC
>CANBVC010000204.1 GCA_947372795.1 Beijerinckiaceae bacterium | reverse complement strand
TTCCGGCCCAGCGGCACGATGGCGGCGGGCTTGAGCGATCCCACGACGGCAACGGCGATCAGCGAGCCGGACATGGCGCCCGCCGGTATGCCCAGCGACATGAGCAGCAAGCCACCCACCAGACCAATGCCCACGGTCGCGAGCTGGCGGCTCATGGGCTGCTCGACTAGGAAAACCTTGCTTTTGCTGACAGTGGTCATGGGCTCTCGTCCCCGTCAGGAACGGGAGTTGCGGCTCAGAATGAATCTTAGATGCCGTCATTAACCATGCAGGGGCCGGGCCAAGCAAGCGCGCAGAGGCGAAGTCAGGCTGAAGCCAGCCATTTGGCGAGCCGCGCCGCCGCCTCGCTCATGGAGGCGGGATCGCGCGCGAAGCAGATGCGCATGAAGCCCTCGCCGTCCGGCCCAAAGGCGGAGCCGGGCGCGAGGCCTACATTGGCTTCATTGACGATCCGCATGGCCGTTGCGCGGCTGTCCGCGACCCCATCGAAGGCGCAGAAGACATAGAACGAGCCAGCAGGCGCAGCGAAACGCGCTCGCCCGCTGGCCGATAGCGCGGCGCAAAGCACGTCGCGGCTGGCGCGAAGGCGGGTCAGCTGGCTTGCGAGGAAATCTTCGCCCTGTTCGAGCGCTATTGCGGCGGCGCGCTGGGTTGGGGTCGCGACGCCCGAGGTGGAATATTGGATCAGGTTCTCGATGACTGGCCCAAGTTCGGCCGGCGCCTCGAGCCAGCCCACGCGCCAGCCCGTCATGGCCCAGTTTTTCGACATGGTCTGCACAAAGAGGATGCGATCCTCCGGGGTCATGATGTCGTGGAAGGACGGCGCGCGATCGCCTTCAAAGTAAATCCGGCCATAGATTTCGTCCGCGATGATCCAAAGGCCATGTTTGCGCGCCAGCGCCAGCAGGCCTTCGAGTTCGGGAAGGCTCGCGGTCCAGCCTGTGGGATTGCCGGGGGAGTTGATGACGAGCGCGCGGGTGCGCGGCGTGATGGCGCGCTCCACGCGTTCAGGGTCGAGCCGCCAGCGCATCTGGTCGGCAGCGCCGGCAAGCTCCAGCGCCACGCAGACCGTGCTTGCGCCGGAAATCGTCAGCGCCGCCTCGAAATTCGGCCAGGATGGTGTGGGCGTGATCACCTCGTCGCCCGGCCCCGCCAGCATCCTTATGGCGATCTGCAGCGCATGCATGCCGCCTGTGGTGACGAAGAACTGGTCGGGCGTGAAGCTTCGCCCGGGCGCGCCATAGCAACGCGCCATATAGGCCGCGATGGCCTCGCGGAAGGCGGGTAGTCCGCGTTGGGCTGTGTAGAAAGTCTCGCCCGCGTCAAAGGCCCGCCGGGCCTCCTCGGCGATGAAGCCGGGCGTCGGTAGATCGCCCTCGCCGACCCAGAGGGGGATCAATCCTTGCCGGCCCCTTCCGTAGTTGAACAGCTCCACAATGCCGCTCTGCCGGGCGCCTAGGGCCTCGGGTCTGATGGCGTTGAGGAAGGAGGCGGAGGTCATGAGGGCGTAACTCGGTTTGGATCGCCCTTTTAGCATGAGGCTTGCGAAGGGCCAGTGATGAGACGGCTGGCCCCGCGCGGCGGGCCAGTGCTAGGCTAGTGGAGCATCGCGAAACGCTGGAGCCGTAATGATCGCCGGATGGGCCGCCGTACTGACCGCCTTGATCTATGTTTGCGCCCTGTTCGCCATCGCCCATTTTGGCGAGACGCAGGGGCGCAAGATCATCGCCGGGCGTGCGCGGCCGCTTGTTTACGCGCTGGCGCTTGGCGTCTACTGCACGTCATGGACCTTCTTCGGTTCGGTGGGGCTGGCCTCCTATCACAGCTTCGATTTTCTGCCGATCTATCTGGGCCCCGTGCTCGTCTTCGCGCTGGGCTATCCCTTGCTGATGCGCATCGTACGCCTCGCCAAGGCGCAGAACATCACCTCGGTCGCCGATTTCATCGCCGCCCGCTATGGAAAATCCGAGCAGGTGGCGGCGCTGGTCGCCATGATCGCCGTGATCGGCGCGGTGCCCTACATAGCGCTGCAATTGAAAGCCATATCGAGTTCGCTGGCGACTGTGCTCGATTCCCTCGATGCAGGCCGCGCCGTGGTTCCGGCCTCGTCCGGCCCCAGTGTCGCAATCGGCGTCGCAATCGTGCTCGCTGGCTTCGCCATGGTGTTTGGCACGCGCCAGGTAACCGCCACCGAGCATAACGATGGCCTGATGACCGCCATTTCGGCGGAGAGCATCGTCAAGCTCATCGCGTTTGTTTGCGTCGGCGGATATGTGACGTGGTGGGTGTTCGATGGCTTTGGCGATCTGACCGCGCAGGCGGTGAACAGTGAGAGCGTGCGAAGGATGCTCTCTTCGCCCTTCGACGCGGGAACCTGGATCACCAATACTGTTCTATCGGCTTGCGCCATCCTGCTTCTGCCACGCCAGTTTCATGTGGCCGTCGTCGAAAATCGCGACGAACGCGATGTGCGCACGGCGGCATGGATGTTCCCGCTCTATCTCGTCGCCATCAATATTTTCGTCATTCCGCTTGCGGTTGCTGGGCTGCTCATTTTTCCAGAGGGCGTGCTGGATCGCGATCTGACGGTGCTCGCATTGCCATTGTCCGATCACTCGTCGGTCATCGCGCTGATCGCCCTGCTGGGCGGGCTTTCGGCGGCGACGGCCATGGTGGTTGTGGAATCCGTCGCGGTGTCGATCATGGTGTCGAATGACCTTGTGATGCCGCTTCTGCTGCGCGGTCAGGCGCGTGGAAAAATCGCCCCCATACGCGACGCGGGCACGGCGGTGTTGTTCATTCGCCGCATCGCCATCATCCTCATGCTGGGCGCGAGCTATCTTTATTTCCGGTCCTCGAGCGAAACAGCGCTTTCCGCCATCGGGCTTCTGTCCTTCGCCGCCATCGCCCAGATTGCGCCTGCTTTTCTGGGCGGTCTGTTCTGGTCGCGCGCGACGGCGCGCGGCGCCATTGGCGGGCTGATCTGCGGCACGCTGGTCTGGGCCTATACGCTCTTGCTGCCGTCGCTTGCGCCCGCATCCAATTTGATCGCAGCTGTCGTCGCCCATGGACCGCTTGGTTTGCATTGGTTGCGCCCGACGGCCATTCTTGATTTCGGCCTTCCGCCCCTCGTTCATGGCGTTTTGCTGAGCCTTTCTGTCAACGTTCTGGCCTTCGTCGGCTTTTCGTTCACACGCCGGGCCACCGCCATCGAGCGGCTTCAGGCCGATGTTTTCGTTGGGCCAAGCGGGCCGCCGATCAGCGAGGCCTTTCGCCTGTGGCGCACCTCTGTCACGGCGGGCGAACTCGAGGCCACAGTCGCGCGCTATCTTGGTGCGGAGCATACGCGACAAGTCTTCGAACATTTCTCCGAGACACGTGGCGGGGTTTTGTCACCGACGGCTGAGGCCGACGTACATCTCCTGCGTTTCGCCGAACATCAGCTTGCCTCGGCCATCGGCGCCGCCTCCTCGCGGCTTGTTCTTTCGCTGCTGCTGCGTCGGCGCACCATGTCGCGGCAGGCGGCTCTGAAACTCATCGACGATGCTTCGGCAGCCCTGCAATATAATCGCGACCTCTTGCAGAACGCGCTCGATTTCGCGCGTCAGGGCATCACCGTTTTTGACAAGGATATGCGTCTCATCTGCTGGAACCGGGAGTTTCGCGAACTCTTTGAATTTCCCGCGGACCAACTGACGGCGGGCATGGGGCTTGAAGAGATTCTGCGATTCAACGCGCAGCGCGGCATTTATGGCCCCGGCAGGGTTGAGGATCAGGTTGCGACACGCATCCGCTCTCTGGTCGACGACATCGAACCTGTGCGCCTGCGCCTGTCGCCGAGCGACAACGTGCTTGAGATACGCTCGGCCTCCATGCCCGACGGCGGCCTTGTGACAACCTATACGGATGTGACCGAAACAGTTGAGGCTGAAGAGGCTTTGGCGGCGACCAATGAGACTCTGGAGCAACGTGTGCGCGAGCGCACAGAGGCGCTGGTGCGGCTGAATGCGGAGCTCGCCCGGGCCAAGAGCGAAGCTGACGACGCCAATCTCTCCAAGACGCGTTTTCTGGCGGCGGCGAGCCACGACATTCTGCAGCCCCTCAACGCCGCGCGGCTTTATGCTACGACGCTGGTGGAGCGCATCGATACGGGAGCGCCGGGCTCCATCGGCCACGAGACGGAGCTTGTGCGCAATATGGACGCCTCGCTGGAGGCGGTGGAGGAAATTCTTACCGCGCTGCTCGATATTTCGCGGCTCGATGCTGGCGCCATGAAGCCAGAATTATCGGTCTTCCGCATCGATGATATTCTTAGTCAGCTCAAGATCGAATTGACGCCTCTCGCCCGCGAGAAGGGCCTGCGCGTTGACTTCGTACCCTGCTCGCTCAGCGTTAGTTCGGATAGGCGACTGCTGCGCCGTCTGCTGCAGAACCTCATTTCCAACGCCATCAAATATACGGTCAAGGGCCGGGTGCTGGTGGGCGTACGTCGGCGTGGGGATATGCTTGAGGCGCAGGTTTTTGATACGGGGCTAGGGATTCCCGAGTCGCAGCAAAAAGCGATTTTCCGCGAGTTCGAGCGCCTCGCCTCGGCCGCGAAAACCGCGCGCGGGCTTGGTCTGGGTCTCTCTATCGTCGAGCGGATCAGCAAGGTCCTTGATCACCGGATCAAGGTTCTTTCGAAGCCGGGCGTCGGCTCCATGTTTTCTGTGCTCGTTCCCGTTTCCGCCGCCAGGGCGACAGCAATCCAGGGCGTGACTGAGGACGCCCCTGCGCCCCAGACGCTGCTGACGGGCCTTCATGTGATCGCCGTCGACAATGAGCCGCGTATCCTTGCGGGGATGAACCATCTGCTCATGGGCTGGGGCTGCACTGTCACCATCGCGGCGAATCTTGCGGAGGCGCAAGCGGCGCTTGAAGCTCGGGGCGCCACGCCGGACGTCATCATCGCCGACTATCATCTCGACGATGGCGATGGCGTCGCCCTCATTGGGGAGCTCAGGAGTGCTTGCGGAATCGAAATTCCAGCCATTCTCGCCACGGCGGATCGCACGCCGGAGGTGCGCGACCTCGCCGCTTCCCTCAATATTCGCGTGCTCAACAAGCCGCTGCGGCCCGCCGCCCTGCGGGCCCTGCTTTCGCAGTGGCGCATGACGCGCGGCGCCGCCGAGTGACGCTCAAGACGGCCGGGCGAGTTTGACCCCGGGCCAGACTTTGGGAGCCACGCGGTTGAACTGCTTGGGAAGTTGCAGCGTGACGCCAAGTTTTTCCGCCGCATGCCAGCCCCAGCGCGGATCATCAAGGAAAGCGCGGGCCAGCGCGACCTGATCGACGCCGCGCTCCGCCACGATCTCTTCCGCCTGTTTGGCGTCAGCGATGAAGCCAGCTGTGCGCGTCACCAATCCTGCTTCTGCGCGCACCTTTGCGGCGTTGGGCACGTTGAACCCGGGGCCGCTGGCGGGGCGACCGCCTGCGATGATATTGCCCGAGCTGACGCAAACATAGTCAAACCCGCGCGCCTTGAAGCCGCGCGCCATCTCAACCGCGTCATCGACCGTAAGCCCATCTTCCAGATAATCGGTGCCGGTGATGCGCGCCCCAATCGCCATATGCGCGGGCGTCGCTGCGCGCACGGCGTCGGCGACCGCATAGGCGAAGCGCTGGCGCTTTTGTGTGTCTCCGCCCCATGCGTCCGTGCGTTTGTTGGAGATGGGGCTGTGGAACTGGTG
>CANBVC010000203.1 GCA_947372795.1 Beijerinckiaceae bacterium | reverse complement strand
CGAGCTGAAGGAGGCCCGGGCGAAAGCCGCAAGCGGCGCCATCACGCAGGAGGCCCTGCGCGCGATCGAGGATAAGTGCATCCGCGACGTCGTCGCCCTGCAGGAGGGCGCGGGCCTTCAGTCCATCACGGACGGCGAGTTCCGCCGCGCCATGTGGCACACGGATTTCCTCACGGGCTTTGACGGCATCGTCGCCACGAAGTCGCAATATGCGGTGAAGTTTCACGGCAAGAATGGCGAGAGCGCGGAGACCTCCTCCATGCTGGTCGTCCACGACAAGGTGCGCCGCAGCAAGCCTGTCATGCTCGACCATTTCAGCTTCCTGAAATCCGTCACGTCAAAGACCGCCAAGTTCTGCATGCCCTCGGCCACCTATCTGCATCTGCGCGGCGGGCGCAAACTCGTCGATCAGAAAGCCTATCCCGATATGGCGGAATTCTGGGACGATATCGCCACCGTTTATCAGCAGGAGATCGACGATCTCGCAAAGGTGGGCTGCGACTATGTGCAGCTCGACGATGTTTCCTTCTCTTATCTCTGCGACGAGAGCATCTGCCAGCAGATCGCCAATGACGGCGAGGACCCCAAGCGCCTGCCGCAACTCTATACGCAGATCGTCAACCGACTGATCGCCAAGCGTCCGGCCAATATGACCGTGACGATCCACACCTGCCGCGGCAATCACGACAGCATGTGGATGGCTTCGGGCGGCTATGACGCTGTGGCGGAATCTTTCTTCGCCGAGACCAATGTGGACGGCTTCTTCCTAGAATATGACACTGACCGCGCCGGTGGTTTCGAGCCCCTGCGCTTCGTGCCGAAGGATAAGAAAGTGGTGCTGGGCCTTGTCAGCTCGAAAGAGGCGACGCAGGAGACCAAGGACGCCCTCAAGCGCAGGATCGAGGAAGCTTCAAAGCATATCGCGCTCGACCAGCTGTGCCTGAGCCCGCAATGCGGCTTCGCAAGCACGGCGCCCGGCAACCGCATCACCGAAGACGTCGAGCGGCGTAAGCTGCAACTGATCGTGGAGACGGCGCAAGAAGTCTGGGGCTCGAGCGTTTAACCGCGCTCGAATTCCTCCAGCATGGTGCGGATCCAGCCGCTGGTCTTGGCGAGCCCGCCGAAGGGGAAGAAGTGGAAGGCCTCTACATTGGCGCCGGTCTCACCGACGAGCACTTCGCTGAGGCCCTTCACGACGCCTTCGGGTCCGGTATCCTTTAAGAGGCGCCCGATCGTGCCCACGTGCTTCTGCACCGCGGAAATCGAATTGCCTATGCCGCAGCGTAGCGCGAATTTCAGCAGCGTCGCCGGATTGGCGGGGCCAGCGAGGCCAAGCCGGATAGGCGCGCTGATACCCGCCTGCCCTATGGCGCAAAGCCATTGCTCAACAGGACGCGGATCAAACGAGAACTGCGTAACGATCCCAAAGCCAAGGCCCGCCGCCCCTGCGGCGTCGCGCTTGTCGGTGAGCACCTTCATCAGTCGTTCGTGCGAGAGGCCAACATTGCCCTCGGGATGGCCGGCGACATCGACGTGCTTGATTCCGAGTTGCTGCAATACCCCGCTCTCGATCACCTGAAGGCTCGTCGCATAATCGCCGCGCGCGCGCGTGGTGTCGCCTGCGATGAGGAGAAGACGCTTCACCTGCGCTTCTTCGACAAGCCCACCGACATAATCAGCCAGCATCTGCCGCGACATCATCTGGCGCGCGGGCACATGGAGGATGGGATTGTAGCCTGCGCCCCGCAGAACCTTCGCGATGTCGATGCGCGTGCGAAAATCATCACCCGGCAGATAGCTCACATAGACGTCAGCGCCCGCGCTGAAGAAGCTGTCGAGCACCTTTGGGGAGTTCTTTTCATATACTTCAACAGTCGCAGCCCTCAGCAGCCCTGCGAGGCGGGCGTTGATGGCGGCGCTATCTGCGCGCGCAGCGTCCACGGAAACGGTCATGCCTATACCTCAGGGCTGGCGGCGCGAAATGACGAAGGACTCGTCGTTGAACCAGAGGCCGCCATATTTTTGAAGAACCTCCTCGGTCGCTTCGAGATAGCGATCGTTCTTCACAACCTCCGACAAACGATTGTCCTCGATCTGCGCCACATAAATCGCTGCGTTCCATGCGGCGAAAAGCGTCGACGTGCCGATAGCGCCAACCACTTCGCCAGGCAGAGTATGCATGTCGTATCGGAAGACCGAACGCGCGTCAGAATAGGCGTTGAAGTTGAGACTGCGTCCGGCGGCGCCCAGCTCGATCTTCACCGACTTCAGCAGCGCGTGACGATCCACCTGGAATGGATTTTCGCCGGGCCAGATCTTCTGGACGATTTCGAGGCCCGGATCCTTGCCCGATGAATGAATGCCGATAAGCCGCCCACCCGGACCAAGCGCCCGCGCCAAGGGGCCGATGACCTTCTTGGCCTTGAACTCCGCGGAAGCGCGCGCGCGATAGGGCTGCGAGGCGATGATCAGGTCATAATCAGCCATGACGCGGCCGGGCCGGGGCAGGATCGGGTCGAGAAGAAAGCGATGATCCTCGCGGTACAGCGTCAGAACAATGGGCCGCTCGTAGACAGGATTGCCCGTCTTGGGGCTGACCTTCGCACTCCAGTTCTCGGAGAGGAAGGACTGCAACTCTGTCAGTTGCTCCTCGAAATCATGGGACGAATTGCCAGTCAGCGCCACCTCTTTCCAGATGAGGCTATGGGCTGCAGCGGAACTCTTGGGGGAGAGCCAGGGCGCCTCGGAATAATAAAGATTGGTGAGCACCAGCACCGTCGAGGGGTGCTCGTAGAAGCGGTCCGGGATCTTGTCGAGCGTGAGGCGCACATCTTCAAGGCTCACTTCCTTGCCAACGATATAGAAAGGCATGGTGGGAAACCGCGCATGCATGGCGCGCATGACGCGCGTCAGCACGGTGCCATCGCCAACGCCCGCATCGAACAGTCGCAGGGCGGGAGGACGCGGACTGATGTTGGCGAGCTCCATGGCGACCCGTTTCGCCACCACCCATTTTTCCGAACAGGTGTTCACGAAAAGCAGATATTTCTGACGATTGTCGAAGAAGCGGAAGCCTTCTTCGGTATCGCCGCTCGCGGCACTGGCGGGCGCCGGGACAACCGGGGGCCTCGGCGCGGGGGCTACAGGCGAGGTGGGCGCAGCCATGGTCACCGCCTTCGCCCCATTTTTCGCCCCATTTTTCGAGCGCAGCCGCAGGGCCTGGGGATCATCTGCATGGGTAGCCATGAAACCGCGCAGCCGGGCCAGCGTATCGAGCGTGACGCTGCCGCCGTCGCGCAAGCGCGAAACCAGCTTGCCATCATTGACGCATAGCCGCCCAAAGGTGGACTCAGCGAGCCCGGCGAGTCTGCAAAAATCACTGATTTCGTTCAGAATTTCCTGCGCGCCCATGTCATCTCCTCCACGCGCAGCTTGAGCGGCGTCGTGAAAGGGATTGTCGCCCACAGGTTCAACGCGTCAACCACAAAATGAAAGGTCGAAAGTGGGCAGCAAACGTGGGCAGCTTCCGTCAGCGCCCGAGAGCGGATCAGTGCAGGCGATGATTATTAGCGATGCGGTTCCGATCGGCGCTTTTGACCACCACGTCCAACGACCGGCCATCGCGAAGAATGGTCAGCGGAGCCTCAACTCCGGCGCCTCCAAGCGCCCAAAGACGCTTGAAAAACGCAGCAAGATTGACAACGGGAACGCCCGAGAGCGACAGAATGACATCACCCGCCCGCAATTCCGCGCGTTTGGCCGGGCTGCGATCCGCAACGCCCATTAGCACGACCTTATCCTCGATTTCGGTCGCATAGACCCCAAGCCATGGGCGAGGCGGACGGTCCGGCTGCCCCATGGTCAATATGTCCTCAATCACCGGCTTCAACAGATTTATGGGGATGCTCATGTTGATTGTTTCGGTGATGCCCTTGCGCCGCTGTTGCTCAAGCTGCAAAGAGCCGAGCCCAACAAGGTCGCCCGAAGGCCCGATCAAGGCAGCTCCGCCCCAGTTGGGATGCGAAGGGGCGGTGAAGATCGCGTTCTCAAGCAGATATTCCCAGTAGCCCGCAAAAGGTTGCCGCGCAGCGACATGCGCGGCGACAGCTCGCTTACGTCCCCCTCCGCCAGCCAGAACAACCTCATCGCCGATCTGGATCGCATCAGAATCGCCGAGCGGCAAAGCCCTCACTTCAAGCTGACCGAGAGCCTGCACGAGCGCAAAACCGGTCGTGTGATCGATACCCACGACATCAGCAGCGACCACCTGCCCCTCGCCGGTGCGCAGCCACACCGACTCCGCTTCAGCGACAAGGTAGCCCACGGTCAAGACCAGGCCGGGCTCTCGGATAAGCACAGCATTGCCAGCCCTCTGCGTGCCAAGAGTGGCGGCCGAGAACGCGTTTTCGGGAACGACGGAGCTGATGTAGAGAACGCTAGACAGCGCCTCCTCGAGATCAAACGTATATTCGTCTGCCTTGGGCTGAAAGGCGGCTGGCACTTTCCAGTCGCTGAAAGATGACATAGCCCGTTTCCTTGTGCGTGCGACGCGTAAGCGCCCATTCATCATAGCGGCGATGTGCGCGACGGCAAGTGCAGCTGTTCAAACGAAAATCGCATCTCAGACCGGCGCTTCGCCCAGCACCGTCACCCGGCGCAGCACGCGTCGCTCATCTGCGGGGAAATCCGTGCGAGCGTGAATTGTGCAGCGATTATCCCACATGATGAGGTCGCCAACCCGCCAGTGATGCGCATATTGGAACTGCGCCTGTTCCTGATGGTCGAAAATACGCAGCAACAGAGCGTCGCTGTCGCTCCGGCTCATCCCCTCGATACACAAGGTCATGCCGCGATTGACATAGAGCGCCTTGCGACCCGTCGCCGGATGGGTGCGCACGATGGGGTGAGCGAACGAACGGGCGCTCGGCGGCGGGCTTGCATACATCTCCATAGCGCTCCGCCCATAGCCCCCTTCTTCATTATATTCGAAAATGTTGAGCGCCCTGCGGCCCTCGATCGCGCCAGCAAGATCCGCAGGCAGCGTTTCATAGGCGCCGCACATGTTGGCGAAGATCGTCTCGCCGCCATGGGAGGGGATTTCCATACCATAAAGTAAGGCGGCCATGCAGGGCTGCTCGACATAGCACTGGTCCGAATGGAACAGCATTTCGCCGTCTGGCAAAGCCCCGATGAGCTGCCCGTTTTCACGCACGTTCGAGATAAGGAAGGACGGGGAATAGGCTTCCGACTGCCCGCTGTTACGATTGACTGCGCGGGCGAGAGGGCCGAATTTCTGAGCGAAATCGACCTGATCGGCCTCGCTCAGATCCTGGCCACGCAGAAGAATGACGCAATGGGCGTGGAAGGCGTCACGAATTTTGACAAAAACTTTGTCTGAAAGCTGCTGTGAGAGGTCAACGCCGGTGATCTCGACACCGATATTCGGCGCCAGTGGTCGCAAAGCGAATCCATCAGCCGATGATCCAGCTGCCAGCGTCATAAAACCTCTCCCTGATCTGTTATGTCTGAGAGGGCCCCCAAGCCCCCGCTCCTGTCAAGCGCAGAGGCAAAAACGCAAAACGGCGACCACCCGAAGGCGACCGCCGTTTTAAACGTAATCATAAAGAGGATATCATCCGTTCTTTGCAGGCCTGGCGGCGACCTACTCTCCCAGGTCTTGAGACATAGTACCATTGGCGCTGGAGCTTTTGACGGCCGAGTTCGGGATGGGATCGGGTCTGGACGCTCCGCAAGAGCCACCAGGCCGGCGAAGAACGGA
>CANBVC010000202.1 GCA_947372795.1 Beijerinckiaceae bacterium | reverse complement strand
TGCGTCAGCGCCAGCAACACGCGCTGCGAATGAATGAGGCCGCCTAGGCGATCGAGATTCTTCTGCATGTTTTCAGGATAGACGATCAGCTTGTCGATGACGCCGGTGAGGCGCGCCAGCGCGAAGTCGAGCGTGACGGTTGCGTCGGGGCCGATCATGCGCTCGACGCTGGAATGGGAAATATCGCGCTCATGCCAAAGCGCCACATTCTCCATGGCGGGCATGGCCATGCCGCGCACGAGGCGCGCGAGGCCCGTGAGATTTTCCGTGAGCACGGGGTTGCGCTTGTGAGGCATCGCAGAGGAGCCCTTCTGTCCCGCGGAGAAGAATTCCTCGGCTTCCAGAACCTCGGTGCGCTGCATATGGCGGATCTCGACGGCGAGACGCTCGATGGACGAAGCGACGACGCCAAGGGTCGCGAAGAAGGCCGCGTGACGGTCGCGCGGAATGACCTGCGTCGAGACGGGCTCGACGGCGAGGCCCAGCGCCTCGGCGACATGTTCTTCAACGCGCGGGTCGATATTGGCGAAGGTGCCGACGGCGCCTGAAATGGCGCAGGTGGCGATTTCCTTGCGCGCCTGCACGAGGCGTTCGCGGCAACGGGTGAATTCCGCATAGGCCTGCGCGAGCTTGAGGCCGAAGGTCACGGGCTCGGCGTGGATGCCGTGCGAGCGGCCGATGACAGGCGTCATCTTGTGTTCGAAGGCGCGGCGCTTGATGGCGGCGAGCAGGGCGTCGACATCGGCGATCAGAAGATCTGAGGCGCGGGCGAGCTGCACCGCAAGGCAGGTGTCGAGCACATCGGAAGAGGTCATGCCCTGATGCACGAAGCGCGAGTCGGGGCCGATGAATTCGGCCAGATGCGTCAGGAAGGCGATGACGTCATGTTTCGTCACCCGCTCGATCTCGTCGATGCGGTCCACGTTGAAGGTGACGTTCCCCGCCTTCTCCCAGATCGCCTTCGCGCTTTCCTTGGGGATGACGCCGATCTCCGCCAGCGCGTCGCAGGCATGAGCCTCGATCTCGAACCAGATGCGGAAACGGGTCTGGGGATCCCAGATGGCGACCATCTCGGGGCGGGAATAGCGGGGGATCATGGGCAAGCTCGCTGTTTGTGCGGGCCTGCCAATAGCATGGGGCGGGCGCCGGGCAAACCCCGGCGGTCTCTTAGTCCTCCAGCAAATGTCCGACGCCGGCCTCGCGGGCCCAATATTCCCAGCCGCGCAGCAGGGCGGGGGATTCGGTGTCGAGTTTGAGCCGTGCGTCCACCTCGCCTTGCGACAGGGCGATGAATTCGCCCATGCGCATGGCGTTCATCATCACGCGGGCGTTGCGGGGAATGAAGACCGAGAGGCGCACGAGATCATTAATCGAGCGGCCGACGCAGACAAAGCCATGGCCGCGCATGAGGGCGAGACGGTTGCAATCGAGGCAGCCGGCGAGATCGCGCCCCTGCGCCATATTGGTCACGAGCAGGGTCGTCTCGTCGCCGAATTTGTCGGCGATGTCCCACACAGGCACTTCAGAGCCCATGTCGCCCACATTGTGAATGACGGGACGCAGGCGGACCTTTTTCGAGATCGAGAAGGGCAGCACATCTTCGGCATGGGAATGGAGAACCGCCTTCACATCAGGCCTGCGCTCATAGACGCCGCCGTGAATGTAGCGTTCGAGATAGAGCGGGCGCTTCTCGTCATGCACGGGCGTTCCGTCAAGATAGAACTCGATGATGTCGTCTTCCTCGACGATGGCGGGGCTCAGCGACCGCGCGAGCAGATATTTGTTGGGGTCATGCGGATGACGGATGCTCACATGGCCATAGGCGTCGAGCACATCGTTCCTGGCCAGAATGCGGTTGGCGATGACGACATCGCGCTTGACCCGTGTGAGAGCATCCATTGGCGTTTCATCCCTGTCTGATTGCGTCGCAGGGATGATAGGGCTTCAGCGCGCCCACTGGAAGCGCGCAATAAAAGGCGGCGCTCCTTTGGGATGCGCCGCCCCTGTTGGCGTTTACCAGCGGCCAAATCCGTAATGGCGGTGGTGGCGATGGTGAGGGTGATTCGGGGCCCAGTGGCAGCGATAGGGGCCGCAAACCCAGCGCACCGTATCGATCTGCGGGCCAGCCAGCGGGGGCGCGAAGTTCCTCGGCATGGCCGAAGCGGCCGGGGCTGTCAGCACCAGAGCGCCGAGGGCGATTGTGGCGGCGAAGGCTGATTTCAGTGCGATGGTCATCTTGGGATCCTCCCTTCAGGATGGATCCTTTCTAGCAAGCCCCGGCTGAGGCGAGGCTGAATGGACGGTTCATTTTCCGTTCAGCCTGGCTGTATCAGACGATCTCGCCGCGCGCCGCCAGGCCCGCCGCGCGAATGGCGGCGACATTGGATGCATAGGCGCTCTTGCCGCCCTTGAAGGCGGCAGAGCCGGCCACGAGCCAGTTTGCGCCAGCGGCGACCACTTCGCCCGCGTTCTCCGCCGTCACGCCGCCATCGACTTCGAGATCGACATCGCGGCCGCGCAGCATGTCGGCGACATTGCGGATCTTGGGCAGGGTGGAGCGGATGAAGCTCTGGCCGCCAAAGCCCGGGTTGACCGACATCAGCAGCACGAGATCGATCATATCGAGCACGGGCTCGATCACGCTCTCATGGGTGCCCGGATTGATGACGACGCCCGCCTTCTTGCCGAGCGCCCGGATCGCCTGAAGCGAGCGATGCAGATGCGGCCCCGCCTCGGCGTGAACGGTGATGATGTCCGCGCCCGCCTTGGCGAAGGCGTCAAGATAGAGGTCGACCGGAGAAATCATCAGATGCACGTCGAAGGGGGCGTCCGTGACATGGCGGATCGACTGCATGACCATGGGGCCGAAAGAGATATTGGGCACGAAATGCCCGTCCATGATGTCCACATGCACCACATCAGCGCCAGCGCTCATCATGTCGCGCACCTCCTCGCCAAGGCGGGAGAAATCGGCGGAGAGGATGGAGGGGCATATCTTGAGAGGGCGCATGGGGATGTCCTGTCAGAGGTTCGCCGGGCGGTAGCATCTGGGGCCGGGGGAGTCCATGCTCCAGCGTCTGGCCACAGCACTGGCCGGCTGGGCCTTGGCCGGTTAATACTCCCCGCAATGACGCAGCTTGACCGCCCCACCTCGCGCGCCTTTGCGCCGAACGGACCATTGATCTGGGGCCTCACGGCCACCCAGATCATGGGCTGGGGCAATCTTTACCATTGTTTCCCGCTCTATATGCAGCAGATGCAGGCGGAATTCGGCTGGTCCATGACCGAGTCGAACATCTCCCTCACCATCGGCCTCGTCATGGCTGACCTCATCGCCATCCCCGTCGGCCATTGGATCGACCGCCGGGGCGGCCATCTCATCATGACCTTTGGCGCGGCGCTGGGCGCGGTGCTGCTGCTCTGCTGGTCGCAGGTGCAGACGCTGATGGGCCTCTATGTCATCTGGGCCTGCCTGGGCGTCGCGCAGGGCTGCTCGCTTGGTCTCGCGCCCTCCTCCGTGGTGACGGCCAATGTGCGCGATTACCGGCGGGGGCTAGCCTATGTGTCCTTCTTCTCCGCTCTCGCTTCCACAATAGCCATTCCGCTTGTGAGCCTGCTCATTTCAGCGGTCGGCTGGCGTCATTCGCTCATGGTGCAGGCGGGGGTGCAGTTCCTCGGCCCGGTCTGCGTCAACGCCATCATTTTGCGGGGAACGCGCGGCAGTCGTTCTGGCGAGCGCGGCAAGCCCGCTTCAGAGCGGGCGCCCTCTCCCGTGCCGCGCGTGCTGCGCATGCCGGCCTTCTGGTTTTTGGCTCTGGCCTGCAGCATCCACTGGTTCATTTCCATGGGCCTGTCGATGCACATTCTGCCCTTGATGCAGGAGCGGGGCCTGAGCCTGCAGACAGCGGTCACGATGATGATGATCAATGGCCCGGCGGCGGTCGCTGGGCGGCTGATGATGTTCTTTCTTGTGCCCGGCAGTTCGGGGATCATCACCGGCCGCTACATGTTCCCGATGTTCGCCGCAGGCACACTGCTTTTGGCGCTGGCGTCGGATTTCACCAGTTTCGTAGCCTATGCGGTGACTTTCGGGATGTCGGCGGGTGTGTTGATGATCGTGCGCCAGACGAGCGTCGCCGAGATTTTCGGCACGCGCGGCTATGGGGCGATCTCGGGCGCGCTCGCCACCGTCTCCATCGTGCCGCGCACCACAGGCGCGCTCACGGTCGCCGTCCTGCATGACTGGTTCGGCAGTTACGATCAGGTGGTCTGGATATTGTTCGGCCTCACCGTGGTGGGCACGGTCGCCTTTTATCTGGCGGCGGCGTCGCGGGCGCCGGACTAACGCAAACGGCGGCCCACAAGAGCCGCCGTGGGTCGTTCAGGTCTGAAATGATCAAATCTTGCCGTGGGTGCCGTCGCAGAGCGGACGGTTCACCGATTCCTTGCAGCCGCAGAAATGGATCTTGCCGTCCTTCGGCGCGGTGAAGCGGGTAGGGGTGATCGTGCTGCCGGCCTTGTGCGCGCCATCGCAGAAGGGCTGCTTCTGGGACAGACCGCAGGCGCACCAAGCGTAGGTCTTGCCGGCCTCAACGTCGACGGAATAGGGCGCCTTCTGGGCGGCGACGGGATGTGTGAGCTTGTCGGACATGGTTCCTCCTTGGAGCAGTCTGCTGATTTGGCCGGCTCAAGGTCTATTGTTCTGGCTGCGCCGGATTTGTCCAGCCAGAACCGTGTCACAGCGTTCAGGCCGCTCCGCCCGCCTCGGTCTTCAGCCAGGCCGCGCCGCAGGCTTTGGCCAGTTCGCGCACCCGCAGAATATAGCTCTGCCGTTCGGTGACCGATATCACCCCGCGCGCATCCAGGAGGTTGAACCGGTGCGACGCTTTGATGCACTGGTCATAGGCGGGCAGAACCATCTCGTGGCGCTCGCCCTTGTCGCCCTTTTCCAGCAGCGCCCGGCATTCGGCTTCTGCATCGCGGAACTGACGGAAGAGGGCTTCGGTGTCGGCGTGTTCGAAATTATGGCGCGAATATTCCTTCTCGGCCTGCAGGAACACGTCCCCATAGGAGATTCGGTCCTCGCCTTCGAGGCCGTTGAAATTCAGGTCGTAGACGTTTTCGACGCCCTGCACATACATTGCGAGGCGTTCCAGCCCATAGGTCAGCTCGCCCGAGACCGGCGCGCATTCGATTCCGGCGACCTGCTGGAAATAGGTGAACTGGCTGACTTCCATGCCATCGCACCAGCATTCCCAGCCAAGGCCCCATGCGCCGAGCGTAGGGCTTTCCCAGTCGTCCTCGACGAATCGGATGTCATGCAGCGCAGCGTCGACGCCGATGGCGGCGAGCGAGCGCAGATAGAGGTCCTGCAGGTCGGGCGGCGAGGGCTTCAGGATCACCTGAAACTGGTAATAATGCTGGAGCCGGTTGGGGTTTTCGCCATAGCGCCCATCCTTGGGGCGGCGCGAGGGCTGCACATAGGCGGCCTTCCAGGGCTTGGTTCCCAGCGAGCGCAGGGTGGTGGCGGGGTGGAAGGTGCCCGCGCCCACTTCCATGTCATAGGGCTGAAGAATGACGCAGCCCTGCTCCGCCCAGAAGCGCTGGAGCGTGAGGATCAGGCCCTGAAAGGACTTTGCAGGATCAAGCGATGGCGACATGGACGAGCCCTTTTGCATGGCGCGCAACCTATTGGCGCAGGCGGCGCCGGTCAACGGGGAAGGGCGCGGGTCGTCGCGAAGATGAACGCCAGATGAACGGCCCGCTCAGGCGTCGTTCAGGG
>CANBVC010000201.1 GCA_947372795.1 Beijerinckiaceae bacterium | reverse complement strand
AAAAATGACGGATTTCAAGCTGCCAGAAGAGCTGCAGATGCTCCAGCAGAGCCTGCGACGCTACGTAGACAACGAGATGATCCCCTATGAGCGCGAGACGCTCGAGGGCAATGAGCTGAAGCCGGAATGGCGCGCCAAGTTTCAGGACGGCATGAAGAAGCTGGGCCTGTGGATGATGGATGTGCCCGAAGAGTACGGCGGCCCCGGCCTGTCGTTGCTCGCCAAGTCCATCGTCTGGCAGGAACTTGGGCGCACCATCGCGCTGCCCGCCCGCGAGGATGGCATCACCGGTCCGCAGGTCCGTCACATTCTGTTCCAGCTGCAAGGCGAGATGCGCGAGAAATATCTCATGCCGACCCTGCGCGGCGAAAAGCGCGGCTGCTTCGCTCAGACCGAGCCTGACGCGGGCTCCGACCCCGGCGGCATGCGCACGACGGCGGTGCTCGATGGCGATCATTACGTCATCAACGGCGTGAAGCGCTTCATCACCGGCGCCGGCAAGTCCGACTTCATGCAGCTCATGGCCGCCACCGACCGCTCCAAGGGTTCGCGCGGCGGCATTTCCTGCTTCATCGTCGATATGAACACGCCGGGCGTGAAGCTGACCGCCCAGTATGAAACCATGATGGGCGATAAGCCCTGGGAAATCGTGCTCGACAATGTGCGCGTGCCCGTCTCGCACCGCGTAGGCGAAGAGGGCAAGGGCTTCGGCCTCGCGCAGAAGTGGCTTGGGGCAGGGCGCGTCAAGCATGGTTCGCGGGCTCTGGGCGTGGCCGAGCGTGCGTTGGAAATGGCTGTGAAATATTCCTACCAGCGCTCCACCTTCGGCAAGCCCCTCGCCGAGCGTCAGGGCATCCAGTGGCAGCTCACGGACATCTGGATGAACCTCGACATCGCGACCCTGCTGGTCCGCCGCGCCGCCTCGCTCATCGACGATGGGCAGGAAGCGCGTGTGGAGGCCTATCACTGCAAATATTTCTCGGACGAAATGGCCTTCGCGGCGATTGACCGCTGCATGCAAATCCATGGTGGCATCGGCCTCACGACCGATCTGCCCATCGAGCGCATGTGGCGCCAGCAGCGCAGCTACCGCATCACCGAGGGCGCGAGCGAAGTCATGCGCACGGTGGTCGCGCGTCACGTTATGAAGGCCTATGCCTGAGTTTGCTCAGCCTTCGCGCGGCGGGGCAGGACGCTGATGCGTCCCAGCCTCGTCATAGCCTACGCCTTCGCCCTGGCCGCCCTCGTCGGCGGCCTCGGCTTTTTGGGCGCCCGCCTCGCCTTTCCGCCAGTGTCGCTGGTCGAGGAGGGCTCGGTCTGGCGGGACGCCGCTTGGCCCTTCTTGCGTGACGGCTGGCCCGCTGGCCGAGCCTTTCGCTGCGACGCCGCCCAATGCGGCGAGGAAGTCATGGTCTACGCCCGCGTGAAAAAGGGGATGTGCGACTGCGTGGCCGGCGTCACCGATGATGACGACCTTGAGCGTGTCAGCGACGCGGCGCTCATTTCTCCCCGGGTTACGCCGCAGGGCGCAGGCGAAGCGCAGGAATTGGCGGGCATGAAGGCGCGGTTGCGGCGCTACCAGATCGACAGCGGGGCCACGCTGGCAGTCTTCGCAAGTGGCCGAAATTGCAACGCTTTTGTCGCCATGGCCACAGCCCGCCACGATCTCCCTCCGCGCTCCCTTCAGGCCGTACGGGCGCTTTTGGATGCTCCCCCAATGGTCCGTTGGATCGCCCGGCAGGGCGGTTGACGCTGCCTCGCCGTCTTTTTTGCACAAGCGCGCCCCGAAAAGTGAGTCGTCCACAAGCGCTTACCTTGCGTCCCCTTGGACAGGTCAGGCCTAATGCTATGGTTAATGAGTGATTCCCCGGTCGGGCTGAATCGATTCGCTGATTTGATGTTCCGGGGCAGGCGAGCCCGGGCTTTGTGGGGGCTGACTTCGTGGGCAGCAAGGAATTTACTGTTGAGATGGCAGGCATCGAACCTGGCCAGACGACGTCCGAGGATACGTCGCTGGAACTCGTTGAGGTCGCTGGTCGCATCAAATGGTTTGACGTAGCCAAGGGCTATGGATTCGTGGTGCCTGATGAGGGCGGACACGACATCCTTCTGCACGTCACGGTGTTGCGCCGCGACGGCTTCCAGACCGCGCCCGAAGGCGCGCGGATCGTCTGCGAAGCGCAGAAGCGCGTCAAGGGAA
Source organism: Beijerinckiaceae bacterium (assembly GCA_947372795.1). Taxonomy (GTDB): domain Bacteria; phylum Pseudomonadota; class Alphaproteobacteria; order Rhizobiales; family Beijerinckiaceae; genus Terripilifer. The sequence continues at coordinate 3,659 of CANBVC010000201.1, read as the reverse complement.
TGCAGGTGTTCCGTGTCGTTTCGCTAGACGAATCGACCGCCACCCATCCCGCCATGCTCACCGCACGCACGCATGTTCAGGTCGTACCGACCGGCGGTTACGAGATCGCCATCGTGAAGTGGTTCAATCGCGTGCGCGGTTTTGGCTTCCTGACGCGCGGGCAGGGCACGGAAGACATCTTCGTCCATATGGAGACGCTACGGAAGTTCGGCCTCGCCGAGCTCAAGCCCGGCGATGGCCTGCTTGTGCGCTTCGGGCCGGGATCCAAGGGACTGATGGCGGCCGAGGTTCGTCCGCTCGAAACGACGATGCCCTCATCGCATTGAGGGCTTTCTCCGCCTGGCCGGGCAGCTTGCCCCGGCTTACAGGACGAGGCATGGTTGCGCCTCTCCTGACGCGGGGTTCGAGAATGCGCTTTTCAAGATCACTGGCTTTTCTTTTCTGCCTCGCCCTACCCGTTCTCTGCGCCAATGCATTGACCGGCGCCGCCCGCGCCCAGAGCGCAGCCCAGGCCCCCGCCGCGACCACCGAGCCTCTTGAGATCATCACCGCCAGCGGCGCGCACGACTTCGCCATTGAGGTCATGCGCACCGATGAGGAGCGGGCGCGCGGCCTGATGTTCCGCCGCTTCATGCCTGCCGACCGCGGCATGCTTTTCGACTTCAAGACCGAACAACCCGTGCTGATGTGGATGAAGAACACCTACATCCCTCTCGACATGATCTTCATCGCCCGCAACGGAATCGTCACCCATGTGGCGGCCAATGCCGAGCCGATGTCCGAGCGCACCATCTCCTCCGGCCCCCCGGCTTATGCAGTGCTCGAAGTGAACGCAGGCGTTGCGGCGAAGATAGGCCTCAAGCCGGGCGACAAGGTGCAGCACCCACTCTTTGGGCGGTGATTTTGGGGCTACAGACAGTGGGCGGGGCGGCAGGAAACGAACCTGCGGTCCTCCGCTCCAAACTCAAGCCTGGACCAGCACTTTTACTGGACCTGTGAGGGCACGATAACCTATTCAGCCAGACGTCCGTTAGGGCCGATAGGCTTGTCTCATCACGTTCGCTGAGTGCTTCATTTCATAAATATTATTTATCTCTAAAATATTTACAAAGTAAATCCCGCGCAGAATGAAAATGCCGAAAGATCACTTGCGCCAGGCAGTCTATGAAAATACCTTAGTGATCAATCAATTACGGCAGCCGATGCTGGCGACCAACGCCCAAACTATCGGCGAGAGCCCGAAGGAGATGGTCATGACCCAATATAACTGGTCGGCGCTCACCAATAATCAGAACATCGCCTTCAATGCTGTATCGGACAAGCTCTATTTTGACAGTTCGACAATTACTGCTGCAAGCGTGTCGGTCAGTTGGAACTGGACCGGGACAGTCACCTCAACCTTCACGAGTGGCGATAAAACAATCGTTCTGCTGGCGGATATAAAATCGCTTACAAACACCAACATTGCATTCATGGATTCCAGTCTCTTCATGAACGGAGACAATACGACATCCATGACGGCAGATGACTCGAGTAATACCCTGACGGGCGGCGCTGGGAGTGACTATTTCAATGGATTCGGCGGCGTTGATTCACTTGTCGGTGGGGCAGGCGACGACACATTCAAAGCCGCCAACGCCGGATTAATTTCTCAAGGCGTGATGGATGGTGGAAGCGGGACCGACACTATAAGTTTTTATACTTCCGCGACCCCCTCAGCTGGGATCACTGTGAATTTAAATAGCCATGTGGCTACGCAAGCAAACACTTCATTATCTATTCTAAATATGGAACGCGTATTAGGTACCAATCTTAATGACTATTTCACAGGCGGGGATCCCGCTCACGCGGCTGACAGTCTCGGTAATTCAATTTCGGAAATCTTCCGCGGCTATGGCGGCAACGATACAATAATTGGGGCTTCTGGCCCTGGTTACTATAACATTATCGCTGACTATGCGAACAACTCTAGCACACAGGTTGTCGTCGCCGATCTTCATTTGGGTGTTGTGACAGATGGTTTGGGCGGCACCGACACACTCATCAATGTCAGGAATATTCGGGGAGGCAGTGGCGCCGATCAACTTACCGGCGGAAGTTTAACCCGCGCATATAATGGTTCTTTCCTTGAAGTCTTTCGTGGTAATGCAGGCAACGATACTATCAACGGAAACAACGCTTATAGCGATGGCGATGACGCAAGCTCAGATCGTGTCGATTATTCTAACAACACAAGCGCCCAAGCGATAAATGTAAATTTGGCGACCGGCGTTGCGAGTGATGGGCTTGGCGGTACGGACACGTTGATCGATATTGATCAGGTATACGGCGGCGCAGGAAACGATACGCTCATCGGTGGCGCGGGTAGAGACAAGATTGATGGTGGCCCCGGTAGCGACACGATCGATGGAGGATCTGGTTCAGATACCGTTCGCTACAGACAATCGACCGCCGGTGTGATTGTCAACTTGGGCGCGTCATCCATTACGATCAATCCAGCTGATTCAGTCACTGGCATGACCGGTACAAAGGTCGTCGCCGCCGGCTCAGCCGATGATGGAATGTCAGGTATTGATACACTAATTAACATCGAAAACGTCGATGGATCTGATTATAACGACTATCTGAGAGGCGGGGATGTAATTGGAACTCGCTCTTTTCTCAATGGTGATGGAGGCTCCAACATATTGGTTGGTGGCTCTGGGGTCGGCATAGCTACTTACAACGGGTCAGCAGTAAGTCAGGGCGGCATCACAGCATCCTTGGTGGCGAATTCGAGCGGCGTGGTGACCGTTCAGAACAAGTTTGGCGGGACCGATACTCTTATCAATATTCGTGGTTTATCAGGAACCCATGCAAACGATTTACTGACCGGCGACGCTGGCGACAATCAACTACGTGGCAATGGCGGCAGCGACACGCTTGATGGCGGCGCAGGAAATGATTGGGTGCTTTATACCGCCGATCCCTCAAGCGTCTACGTCAACCTCCTGACGGGTCAAGCGACCGATGGATGGAATGGCCTGACAGGTCTTCTGGCGCTTGGAGGAACGGATACGCTGATCAATATCGAGGATATCGAGGGCTCAGGTTATAACGACACACTCATTGGCAACGCTGACATTAATCTAATTAAGGGAGGCGCTGGTAACGATACCATCGATGGTGGGGCTGGGGTCGATACAGCAGTTTACTCAGCGTCCTTCGCCGCCAGCACGGTGACGAAGAATGCAAATGGAACCTACACCATCAGCAATTCCGCTGATGGCGTTGATATCTTAACAAACGTTGAGTTCGCGCAGTTTTCTGATCAGACGGTAATTTTGGTGACCGGCGCGATCTACAATTGGTCAACACTCACCAACAATCAGGTCATCGCCTTCAATCCAGCAATCGATCGGCTCGTTTTTGATGATACGTCGATTTCGGGGTCGTCCCCGTCCATCGGCTGGTCTGGAGACACTACGACTGTCTTTTATAGCAGCAAGATAATCACCTTACAGACAAACATAAGGACGTTGACCACTTCCAATCTGACTTTCGCTAACGGAAGTGTCTTCGTCGTAGGTGATAACACCACAGGAACCACCAATGACGATTTGGCCAATGTCCTGACAGGAGGGACGGGTTCAGATGGGTTTTTAGGCCTAAATGGCAAT
>CANBVC010000200.1 GCA_947372795.1 Beijerinckiaceae bacterium | reverse complement strand
GTTCCGCGCACAGGCTCACGCTCCATCGCGCGATAGCTCGCCAGATCATCGCGCGTCATGCGCCCGCCGGCGCCCTCCACCGCAGCAACAATTTTGCGCGCCGTCTCGCCTTCATAAAATCCACGCGGCCCAAGCTTCATGATGAGTTCGAGCGTGGCGCCAAGATCGCTCTGCACAAGGCGCTCGCCGCGACCAAGCGGCGTTCCATCCGCATGCAAAAAGATTTCGCGGCTCGACGGCCAGGGCGCAAAGCGGCGCACGGCTGAGGGCAATGAATCAGCAAGGTCATCGTCGACGATGAAGCCATCGCGCGCCAATGCTGCGGCGGGGGCGATGAGATCGGCGAGGCTGAATTTGCCGGAGCCATATTTTTGATGCGCCAGCGCAAAACCCGCCACGGTTCCGGGCACCCCAACGCCAAGGCCGCTGGCTTGCGATTTCGAGGGCTGGAAACGGCCGTTCTCATCGAGGAACACATCGCGCGACGTCAAGGCGCCAGCCATTTCGCGATAGTCGATGGCGATGGTCTTGTGCGCCGCCGCCAGATGCACGAGCATGAAGCCGCCGCCACCGATATTGCCCGCGCGCGGTAGCGTCACCGCCAATGCGAAGCCAGTGGCGACAGCGGCGTCGACCGCGTTGCCGCCACGCCGCAGAATATCGACGCCGATGCGCGAAGCCTGCATCTCCTGGCTCGCGACCATGCCATGGGCCGCGAGCACCGGAAGATTACGCGCATAGCCCGCAATGATCGGATCATCGACCGCGCTGCGCCGCGCCTGCGCAAAAGCGTCGCCAGTCAGGGCGAAGGCTGCTGCGCCGCCAAGCAGCGCGCGGCGAGTAAGTGGAAATTTCAATTGCCCCATCGATCCCGCCAGAGAGACTCGCCGATGGTGCAGGAAATGCGCGGCGCCTTGGCCTGCGTGCGATTGAACAGGGAAGGCGCAGGACCAATGCGCGGACCCGAAGCGATTTCGCGCACGAGTTTGGTGCGCGTCGCCTCCACGAAACTCTTGGTGTCGCGCACGGTCACAGAAAAGGATTCAGGGCCACCGATCACGCAATCCTCATAATAGACATCGAGCTCTCTTATGTCGGCCGGGCTCATCCATTCGCGGATGCCGACGAGCGGCAAACCATTGATGGTGACGCCTTGCTCCACCGCCTCATCGCGCGCCTGCGTGACGATGCGTCCATTGTTATTCGGCCCATCGCCCGACACATCGATGACGAGGCGTGCGCCGTCGAAGCCGTTACCCCTAAACATTTTCATCGCCGCGTCTATAGCGCCTGAAATCGACGTGCGCTGCGCGCGCCGATAGGGCGCTTCCTTCAACCGCTTCGCCACAGCGGCGGCGCTTTCGGGCCCGTCGATCACGGTCCATCCGATCACGATGTCCTGATCGGCGTAGGAGGCCCATTGCATATAAGCGACGGCGATCTTGCCGAGCGCATTGGACTTCAGGGCGTTGAGGAAATCGGGCGAGGTGAGGGCCTGCACATAGCCGTCTCTCTGCATCTCCTGTTCGTTCCGGTCCATGGAATAGGAAATATCGACGGCGAAGACGATCTCCGCATCGACCGCCACCGGCCCGCCGCGCGCCTTGGCTATCGAAGCTCCGCCTGCCCAGAGCACGAAGGCGCAGAGGGCGACGGCTACTTTTCTTGCTGTCCCGTTTGAACCAGCCATGGGCGTCTCCCGGCTTCCCGAGGATCTTGGGCGCAGCATGCCACCGCCAGCGGCGCTCGGCAAACGTTTGGCGCCTAACCCCTCTGGAGAACCTATCTTCGCGGCCGGGCTTCTGGCAGAATCGCTGTTCTATCAATCAGGAGCCATCCATGCCGCACGCCGCAGCGCCGGCCGATCTCACCGCCCTTTTCGATGCGGCGCGCGCGGCGCGAGCCCATGCTCATGCGCCCTATTCGCGCTTTCCCGTGGGCGCCGCCCTGCGCGCGGCCTCGGGGGCGATCTATAGGGGATGCAATGTGGAGAACGCCGCCTACCCTTCAGGGATCTGCGCCGAGACCTCCGCCATCGCCGCCATGGTCTGCGCGGGCGAGCGGCGGATCGCGCAACTTCTCGTGCTGGGCGAGGGGACGGACCCCCTGACCCCCTGCGGCGCCTGTCGCCAGCGCATCCTGGAGTTCGCAGGCCCCGACACGCTCATCTATTGCGGCAGCGCTTCAGGCCCGGGCCTAGCCCGCACCATGGACGAGCTTTTGCCCCACGCCTTCGGCCCCGAACGCCTCGCGCAGGGCGCGCCATGACAAGCGCAGCGAAAGAAAGCCTCGCGATTCTGCGAGCCCATGGGGTCGAAGCGCCGCTTGATGCGGCCATCGTGCTGGGCACCGGGCTCAGCGACCTCGCGGCGCGGATGAGCGAGCCCGTGGTCATTTCCTACGCCGATCTGCCGGGCTTTCCCCGGCCCACCGTCTCCGGCCATGCCGGGCGTCTGGTGATTGGGCGCCACAGCGGCCGCAGGGTCGCCTTTCTTCAGGGCCGGGGGCACTACTACGAGGATGGCGATCCACGCGCCATGGCCGGCGCTATCGAGACCCTTGCGGCGCTTGGCTGCGGGGCGCTGGTGCTGACCGCCGCCGCCGGCTCGCTGCGCAGCGATCTTGGCCCGGGCGACCTCATGCTCATCGCCGACCATATCAATCTGAACGGGCGCAATCCCCTGATCGGGGTCCATAGCGACGACCGTTTCGTCAATATGATTGACGCCTATGATCCCGGCCTGCGGGCGCAACTGCGCGCCGCCGCCCTCCGCCTTGGCCTTCCCCTGCCCGAAGGGGTCTATATGTGGTTTTCCGGCCCCTCCTTCGAGACGCCTGCTGAAGTGCGCATGGCGGGGCTTCTGGGCGCGGATGCAGTGGGCATGTCGGTCGCGCCCGAGGTCATCCTCGCGCGGCGCCTTGGCCTGCGGGTGGGCGCCGTCAGCCTCATCACCAATCATGCGGCGGGTTATGCGGGGGGCGCGCCGACCCATGACCAGACCAAGGCCATCGCCGCCACGGGGGCCAACGCACTCGCCTCGCTCCTCGACGCTTTTCTGGAAGGGATCGACACGCCATGACGACCCGCTCGACCGCGCTCCGCGCCCTTGCCTGCCTCGACCTGACCGACCTTAGCGACTCGACATCACAGGAAGAGGCCACGCGGCTGATCGCGCGGGGCCAAACGCCCTTCGGGCCGGTGGCGGCGATCTGCATCTGGCCGCAGTTCGTCTCGGGCGCCGCAGCGCGCCTGCGCCACTCAGAAATCCGCCTCGCCACGGTGATCAACTTTCCCGCAGGCGAGGAAGACATCGAGCGGGCGGTCGATGATACGCGCCAAGCCCTGCGCGATGGCGCGGACGAGATCGATCTCGTCATGCCCTGGCGCGCCCTGCGACGCGGCGATGACGCCCTGCCCCGCGCCATGATCGAGGCGGTGGCGGGATGTCTGCCCGCGCGCCACCACCTCAAGGTCATCATCGAAAGCGGCGAGCTCGCCGACCCCGCCCTCATTGACGCCGCGAGCCGCCTCGCCATCGAGGCGGGCGCTCATTTCATCAAGACATCGACCGGCAAGACCGCCGTCTCCGCAACGCCAGCCGCCGCCCGCGTGATGCTCACAGCCATTCGCGACAGCGGCAAGCCTGTCGGCTTCAAGGCCTCGGGCGGCATCCGCACCCTCGCCGATGCGCAGATCTATCTCGATCTGGCTGATGAGATCATGGGCCCGGACTGGGCGAAGCCCGACACCTTCCGCTTTGGCGCAAGCGGCTTGCTCGACGTCCTGCTTGGGGCGCTCAATGAAGGAGCCGGCGCGTGATCCCGCAAGAGATCATCCGCCGCAAGCGCGATGGCGCGGCGCTGGATAAAAGCGAGATCGCCTTCTTCATCGCAGGCCTGACTCAAGGCTCGATCTCCGAGGGGCAGGCGGCGGCTCTCGCCATGGCGATCTTCTTTCGCGGCATGACGCGCGCCGAATGCGCAGCACTCACCCGCGCCATGACGAATTCGGGCAAGGTGCTGGACTGGGGCCGCGCGGACCTGCCCGGCCCTGTGCTCGACAAACATTCGACCGGGGGCGTTGGCGACAATATCAGCCTCATCCTCGCCCCTGCGGTGGCGGCCTGCGGCGGCTATTTGCCGATGATCTCAGGGCGCGGGCTCGGCCACACAGGGGGCACTCTCGATAAGCTGGAGAGCATCCCGGGTTATGACGCGAAGCCCAGCGAAGCCGCTTTCATTCAAGTGGTGAAAGGCGTCGGCTGCGCCATCATCGGCCAGACGCAGGAGCTGGCGCCTGCCGACCGGCGCCTCTACGCCATCCGCGACGTGACAGCGACGGTGGAATCGATTCCCCTCATAACCGCCTCGATCCTCTCGAAGAAGCTCGCGGCGGGTCTGCAAGGCCTCGTCATGGATGTGAAGACGGGTTCGGGCGCCTTTATGGCGGAGCTGGAGGACGCACGGGCGCTCGCCTTGAGCCTTGCTGAAGTCGCCGTGGCGGCGGGCCTGCCAACCGTCTCGCTCATCACCGACATGAACCAGCCCCTCGCCAGCGCGGCGGGCAACGCCGTCGAGATGCTCCACGCCATCGAACACCTCAGAGGCGACAGACGCGAACCGCGCGTGCAGGAGGTTGTCGTGGCCCTTGGCGCCGAGATGCTGCTGCTGGGCGGGCTTGTCGCGAGCCTCGAAGAGGGCAGGCGGCGCATTGAGACGGCGCTCGACAGCGGTGCGGCGGCGGAGCGTTTCGCCCGCATGGTCGCCGCGCTGGGCGGGCCGGCCGATCTCATGGAACGCTCCCGTCATTACCTGCCCGGGGCGCCGATCACCCTTGCCGTAAAGCCGAAGCGGGCGGGCCATGTGCGCGCCATCGACACGCGCGCGGTGGGGCTCGCGGTAGTGGCGCTGGGAGGCGGACGGACGAGGCCGCAGGACCCTATCGACCATGCGGTGGGCCTGACCCGCCTCGCGGGTCTCGGCGCCGCTGTAGGCCCTTCGCAACCCCTCGCGCTGATCCATGCGCTCTCCGAAGCGGCGGCGCAGGAGGCGGCGAGGCAGTTGCTGGCGGCCTATGAGATTGGCGACGAGGCGCCGGAGGTGGAGCCGGTTGTGATCGAGCGGCTAGCGGGTTAGCCGAGCCGCCGGAACGAAGTCACATCCGCGCCGGTCTTCCCCACGATCCGTTCGCGCGCGACAGCCAGCGGCTCGCTCACCACCAGCATGTGATGGCCGTTAGCGTGCAGCAGGGTCTGCGCATCGCGCATGACGCCGATATGGCCCTTCCAGAACACGAGATCCCCGCGACGCAGATCGGGCGCGCTAAGGTCCAGCGGCGCGCCCAGCGTCTTTTCCATGAGGTCGGTATCGCGCGGCGCGGCGACGCCGCAGGCGGCGAGGGCGATCTGGATGAGGCCCGAACAATCGAGCCCGGCAAGAGTCTTGCCGCCCCAAAGATAAGGCGCGGCGATGAACCGCTCGGCCACGGCGACGAAATCCGCTTCACGCTCATCAAGACCACACAGATGCTCGCGCCAAACGAAGCCAAGGCCCGGAGCCTCCGCGAAGTCGCCCTTCTCGCTCGTAACCGCAACCAGCGCGCCAAGCGGCAGGGCGCCCCAAGTCGGGAGCTTCATGCTGGGACCGGGATAGACGAGGGTGCGCGGCGTGCGCACCTTGCGATTGGGCGCGGCATGGGCTTCGCGCAACCCGTCGGCGGGCAGGTAACCCACATAGCCGTCGCTGGTGAGTTGACCCCAGGCCCAGCCCTCTTCGTCGATTTCGTAGACCATGACGCTCTCGCCAAAGAGCGCATGCGTGTCGATGGGGCCTTCGCGGGTGGGGTTGGGGAAGAGGGGCAGCGTCTCTTCGAC
>CANBVC010000199.1 GCA_947372795.1 Beijerinckiaceae bacterium | reverse complement strand
CCTGATCGCAGCGACGCTGATCGCCAGAACGATGGCAAACGGCAGGCTGCGCAGTTCCTCCCCTTCATCGGCGCCAAGACCGGCATGAAGGTTCTGGATATGGGCGCGGGCGCCGGCTACAGCACCGAATTGCTCATGCGTTCGGTCGGTGAGACCGGCAAGGTCTATGCGCAGAACGCGAACAAATCAGAAAAGCTCGAAGCGCGCATGCAGACCCCCGCGATGCGCAACGCCGTGGCGGTCGTGCGCCCGTTCGACGATCCTGCGCCTGCCGATGCAGGCGGTCTCGATCTCGTGACATTCTTCTTCGCCTATCACGACACGACCCATATGGAGGTCGACCGCGCGCGCATGAACAAGGCGGTCTTCGCGGCGTTGAAGCCGGGCGGTTTTTATGTCATCGCCGACCATGCGGCGCGGCCTGAAGATGGCGCGGTCGTCGGCAAGACGCTGCATCGAATCGCTGAATCGGCGCTACGCGCAGAGGTCGAGGCTGCCGGCTTCAAACTTGTCGCTTCTGGCGATTTCCTTCGTCACCCCGAAGACCCGCGCAACGCTCCTGTGTTCCGCAGTCCCACCCCGGTGGACGAATTCGTTCTCAAGTTCCAGAAACCTTAGCCTCTGGCGCGGCGGTATCCACGGCCGCCCGTTCCAAAGCCGGACCCATGGCGCGCGACAGATTGACGGCGGTGTTGATAAGACCGACGTGACTGAAAGCCTGGGGAAAGTTGCCCAGCATTTCCTTTGCGTCGGGATCATATTGTTCGGCGAGCAGGCCCACATCGTTGCAAATCGTCAGCAGGCGTTCGAACAGGGCGCGGGCGTCGGTATGGCGCCCCATCAGGACCATATTGTCGGCGAGCCAGAAGCTGCAGGCGAGAAAGCGCCCCTCGCCCGGGGGCAATCCATCCCCCACCAGATCGGTTTCGTAGCGCAGCGTTAGCCCGTCGCGCACGAGCCGTTTTTCAATGGCGGCGATGGTGCCCAGAATGCGTGGATCATTTGGCGGAAGAAAGCCCACCAGCGCCAACTGAAGCAGGCTCGCGTCAAGCCATGGCTCGCCATAGATCTGCGTGAAAGAGTTCTGCGCGGTGTCGAAGCCTTTCTCACAAATTTCCGCGTGGATCTCGTCCCTGATGGCGCGCCAGCGTTGCTGGTCGGCTCGGTCCCGGTTCGACTTCGGCTCATAGGTCAGCGCGCGGTCGAAGGCGACCCAGGCCATGACTTTTGAATGGGTGAAATGTCGGCGCCCGGCGCGCATTTCCCAGATGCCTTCGTCAGGTTCGCGCCAGACGGTGGCGAGATATTCGAGACTGACGCGGCGCAGTTCGGCGCTGCGCGGATGGGGCACAAGTCCGCCCTTCACCGCGCGCGCCATTGTGTCGACGAGTTCACCGCGCACGTCGAGCTGCATCTGATCTGCCGCCGCATTGCCGATGCGCACGGGCCTGGATTTGCGGAAGCCTTCGAGCCATGGCGCCTCCCATTCGGTCAGGCGCCGTTCTCCGCTCACCCCATACATGATCTGCATCTGCGCGGGGTCTCCGGCGATGGCGCGCAAGAGCCAGTCACGCCACGCGGCCGCCTCGTCGAAATAGCCCAGATGCATGAAGGACTGCAGGGTGAAGGTGGCGTCTCGAAGCCAGCAATAGCGATAATCCCAATTGCGGGTTCCGCCGATCTTCTCTGGCAAGGAGGTCGTTACGGCGGCCACAATGCCGCCCGTCGGCCCATAGGTCAGCGCCTTCAGGGTGATGAGCGAGCGCTTCACCTGATTAGTCCATGGGCCGACGGGCGGACAGCGGTCGGAAAATTCCCGCCAGAAACGCTCCGTGTTGTCGAGGGCCGTCCGTGCTTCCACATGGGGTGGGCGCTGGTGGCGTGAAACGCAATGAGTGAGCAGAAATGGGACGTGGTCGCCCGCCTTGACCGAGAAGACGCCTTGCGTGCGCATGTCCTGTCCGCGCAGCCGGACGGGCGACTGCAGGAACAGCGTATTGGGCCCGGCCACCGCCATGATGGTGGTCGGATCTTCATGGGTCACCCATGGCGTCGTGCGGCCATAGTCGAAGCGGATGACGAGTTCGACGTCGAAGGTCACGCGGCCCTGTATGCCCTCGACGATGCGAATGAGATCCGCCTGCTGATCGCGCGGGGACATGAAGTCGATGACCCGCGCCGCGCCAGTCTTCGTGACGAGATAGGTGACGAGGATCAGCGTGCCATCGCGATAGGCGCGACGCGTTTCGGTTACGTCGCGCGCGCAGATCGACCAATGGCCATTATCCCTGTCGCCGAGCAGACGTGCAAAACAGGCGTCGGAATCAAAGCGCGGCAGGCAAAGCCAGTCGATGGAGCCAGAGCGATGTACGAGGGCGGCGGTCTCGCAGTCCCCGATCATGGCGTAATCGGCGATGATCGCGTCCACGGCCTGCTCCCTTCGTTCCGTTCGGCTTTCGCCTGTCAGGACTTAAGGCGGAAGCGATCGGGGACAAGAGGCAGGCTAGGCGCGCACTTCCTGCCGCTGGAACATCACATAGGCCACGGTGAAGAGGGCGATGACGGTGGCGAGCAGTCCCGTCACCTGCGGCCAGACGAGCGCGACGCTTTCACTAAAGGGCAGGGGCCCGGAGATCGCGCCTTGCATCTGCGAGGTCAGGACGAGACCGAGCGAGCGTGTGCCCGGGTTGAGGAAGGCCAGCGTCGTTTCAGCAAAGAGCGTATTCGGCGACAGGCGCGACAGGGCCTGACCGACCTCGACCGTATGCAGCACTGACAGGGGATTATAGGGGTCGACCGGCGCAAGAATCGGTGTGACGACCGTCACCAGCATGTTCCAGAAAAAGGCGAAGAGAAGCCAGACAGCAAGCGATGCCAGAGCCGCTGTCGCGGCCGAGCGGAACCGCACCGAAAAGAGCATGGCGAGCGCCAGCCACGCGCCGCCATAGGCGACGGCGGCGATCAAGAAGGCGAAGCTCCGCATCACTTCTTCGGCGCCCGGCGGCAGGCCCAGCATGAGAATCGCAAGGCCGATGACGAAGATCCACAGCGCCGAGAGCATGACGGCCAGCGTGGTCAGACCAGCCATGAATTTTCCAAACAGCAAAGCGTCGCGATAGATCGGCTGCGCCAGAATGCGGCTCATGGTCTTGCCATTGAACTCGCTGTTCACGCTGTCAAAACCAAGCGCAATGGCGACGATGGGGATGAGGAAACCCAGAAAGGCGGCGAAGGAGGGCAGAGTCTCGCCCTTGGCCGTGGTGAAGATGCGCAGGAAGACGAAAGGGTCTTCGCCTACCGCATCTCGCACCTCGCCGATGGTCGCGAAAACCGCGCCCGCGCCCGTCAGGAAGACAAGCAGCTCGAGCATGCGCATGCGGCTGCTGGAGAGATTGTCTCCCAGCTCCTTCATCATCACCGTTCCAGCGCCCGCGAGCGCCGAGCCTTCACGCCGCATTGGGTATGCCCTCGAAAAAGCGCGTATAGACGTCTTCCAGGCTCGCATGGCCTGCGTCCATCATGGTGAGATCCCCGTCCGCGCCAACCACGGCCCGGGCGATATCGGCGCGTATGTCTCCGGTGGCCTCGATGCGCAAGACGGCGCCCTCGCGGGTCACGCGCGTGACGCCTGGCACATGTTCCAGCGCCTCTTCGAGCCCCGCTCCGCTTGCCTCGATGCGGATGATGTGCGAGCCGCCGAGCACGCTCCGCAAGAGATCTTCCACACGGCCCATCAGGCCGATCTTGCCCTGATTGAAGAGCGCCACCCGGTCGCAGACCGATTGCACGAGTTCAAGCATGTGAGACGAGAGGAGGATGGTCATGCCGTCCTTTTTCAACGAGCGGATCAGTTCAAGGAATTCGCGCGTCGATTGCGGGTCAAGGCCGCCGGTCGGCTCATCCAGAATGGCGATGGAGGCGCCCTTCATCAGGATTTCGGCGATGGCGAGACGCTGGCGCATACCACGCGAATAACCCGCCACCGCTCTTTGCCCCGCCTCGGTCAGCCGCACGCGGGTGAGCGCATTGGCGATCCGCTCGTTCGCCTCTTTGCTTGAGAAGCCGCAGAGCTTAGCCGTGTAGCGCAGATTCTCCACGCCCGTGAGATTGTCATAGAAGCCGACCTGATCAGGCATGTAGCCAACCCGGCGCTTGACCTCGAGCGGCTGGCGCAACGGATCAAAACCCGCGACGATGGCTTCGCCCGAGGTCGGCTCGGTGAGGCCGAGCAACATCAGGATGGTCGTCGTCTTGCCCGCCCCATTGGGCCCCAGCAGACCGAAGACCTCGCCGGGCTCGATGGTCAAATCGAGCTTGTCGACGGCGAGCCGCGATCCATAGGCCTTGGTGAGCGCCTGTGTGCGGATGACCGGTTGGCTCATCTGCGACCAAACCTCCCCACGGCGCCCATCAGCACGAGCAGGGCCACGCCGATGACCGCGACGCCCGTGACGCCCCAGAGTGTGGAGGTCGTCACCGTCACGCGGTAGTTGGCGGATTCGGAAACGCCTTCGCCCGAGACGCGCATGCTGACCATGTAATCGCCAGCGATGGCCTTGGCGCTGGGGGTGACGAGGGCGGAGACCTTCTGCTCGTCGCCCGCCGCGATCTCGGGAATCTCCTTGGGATCGAAGGTCACTTTCCAGCCGGTGGGCGGGCTGGCGCTGAGGCTGATGCCGCGCGCTGAGGCCGAGCCCGTATTGCGTACTACAAGCGGAATGCTGCGCTCCTGACCTGCGGTCGCCTCGCCGCTCAGGCGCTCGTCCTGGCCTGTGACCGTGACGGTGGGCTGGCCGCTGATGTCGAGTGCGAGTTTGGTCTGCACGCTCGCCTTGTCGCCGGTGATGGCGAGGCTGATCGGCGTCTCGCCTGCGGGCGCGCGCGGACCCGGCTTCACGGCCACGGTGATGTCCTTGCTCTCGTTCGCCTTGATCGAGAGGCTCGTGATCTCCTGCGTGCTGTAGCCTTCCTTGAAGGTGGTGGTGAAGCCCCCGGGCGCATCGACGCTCAGGTTCACCGTCATGTCGTTGGCGCTCTCGTTCTTCACCGCCACGTTGAAATCGAAGCTCGACTTCGGCGAGCCGCGCAGCACCGGGAATTTCGGCGTCGCGCTGAGTTTCGCCGCCAGCGGCTCGGCCAGCTTGATTGAGATCGGCAGGGAGGAGCTGGCGCCATCGCCATTGGCGTTGATGGTGATCTTGTAGTCGCCGGGCTTGGCGGTCGCCGGGATGTTCAGTTTCAAATTGAGGTTGGCGCGACCGTCGTAATCGACGAAGGCGGCGCTCACCGGTTTGCCGGACCCCTCGACCTCCGCCTTCCAGTCGCCGGGCTTATCGGCGATGGCGATGGATGTGCGCTGTGGGGGCAGGCCGTAGTTGTAGATGGTGAGGGGAAGGGTCGTCTCCTCGCCCGCGCGAATTTGCAGCGCGGGAAAATCTGTCGCGAGGTAGAGGCCCTTCACTGAGTCAGGGCTCTGGTCTTTTGCTGTAGCAATCGAAACCGACGCCAAAGATACAGACGCCACCATCAAAAGCGCCGACACGCCTGCGCGCATGCGCTGCCTCCCCCATGAGTTCAAACTGTCGCCCCGCCGGTCATCCGGTTTCGAAGCGCCGAAATGCAAAGCATGATTAGGGCGATAGTTTGGCGGAAAGCAAGAGATTGCTTGCTCAGCATATAGGTCGCCCCAATTCGCTCGCCGCCCTTATTTTTGTTGCGCACCAAGGATTTTCAACGCCCGCTCGACGGGGCCGGGATCGAACAGGGTTTCGACGCTCATTTTCTTCGTGAGATAGCCACGCTTGATGTAGAAATCCTGCATGTCCATGAGGGAGTCGATCTCCACGCGCCCATCGCGATGGATCGCCGTCCATTTCATATCCGCATAG
>CANBVC010000198.1 GCA_947372795.1 Beijerinckiaceae bacterium | reverse complement strand
TGGGCGAGATCGTTGCGCGAGAGATAGGAGATGGCGAGTTCGCGGAAGACATAGTCGAGGATCGACGTGGCGTTCTTGATCGCCTCGTTGCCCTGCACGAAGCCCGCCGGTTCAAAGCGGGTGAAGGTGAAGGCGTCGACATATTCTTCCAGCGGCACGCCATACTGAAGACCGACCGAGATCGCGATGGCGAAGTTGTTCATCAACGAGCGGAAGGCGGCGCCTTCCTTATGCAGGTCGATGAAGATTTCGCCGATGCGGCCATCTTCATATTCGCCCGTGCGCAGATAGACCTTGTGGCCGCCGACCACCGCCTTCTGGGTGTAGCCCTTGCGACGATCCGGCAGACGCTCACGCTCACGGGTGCGCTCGACCTGCACGCGCTCGACGATCTTCTCGACGATGCGCTCGGACAGGTGTGCGGCCCGCGCGGTCGAGGACATCGCGACCAGCGCCTCGGCTGCATCCTCTTCATCGTCGCTGTCATCTTCGATGAGCTGCGAGTTGAGGGGCTGCGACAGTTTGGAGCCATCGCGATAGAGCGCATTGGCCTTGAGGCCGAGACGCCAGGACAGCATGTAAGCGTCCTTGCAATCATCGACGGTCGCGTCATTGGGCATGTTGATCGTCTTCGAGATCGCGCCCGTGATGAAGGGCTGCGCCGCAGCCAGCATGCGGATGTGGCTCTCAACCGACAGATAACGCTTGCCCGTGCGACCGCAGGGATTGGCGCAATCGAACACAGCGTAATGTTCGACCTTGAGATGCGGCGCGCCTTCGAGCGTCATGGCGCCGCAGACGTGAATGTTCGCAGCTTCAATCTCGGCCTTGGAGAAGCCGAGGAAGGGCAGCAGCTCAAAGCTCGGATCGTCGAGCTTTTCAGCAGGCACCTTCAGCGCGCCCGTGAGGAAGTCCGCGCCAAGCGACCATTTGTTGAAGACGAACTTGATGTCGAAGGCGCTGGCGAGCGTGCCCTCAAGCGCCTCAAGCTTCTCATCCGTGAAGCCACGAGCGCGCAGCGAGGTATGATTGACGCCGGGCGACTGACGCATCGAGGCATGACCAACCGCGAAAGCCTCGATCTCGGCGATCTCATGCGGGCGATAGCCGAGCACGCGCAGGGCCTCGGGAACCGCATGGTTGATGATCTTGAAGTAACCACCACCCGCGAGCTTCTTGAACTTCACCAGCGCGAAGTCCGGCTCGATGCCCGTGGTGTCGCAATCCATCACCAGGCCGATCGTGCCGGTGGGGGCGACGACGGAGACCTGCGCATTGCGATAGCCATGCTGCTCGCCCAGCGACAACGCCTGATCCCAGGCGCGCTGCGCGGCCTGCGCCAGCGACTTGTCCTTCAGCGAAGCGATGTCGAGCGGCACCGGATTGACCGAGAGCGCCTCGTAACCCGTCGTCTCGCCATAGGCGGCGCGGCGATGGTTGCGGATGACGCGCAGCATATGTTGCGCATTGGGCTTGTGGCCGGGGAAGGTTCCAAGCTCCTTCGCCATTTCAGCAGAAGTGGCGTAGCAGACGCCCGTCATGATCGCGGTGAGCGCGGCGGTGATCGCGCGGCCCTCGTCGGAGTCGTAGGACATGCCCGAAGACATCAGGAGCCCGCCGACATTGGCGTAGCCAAGGCCAAGCGTACGGTAATCATAGGACAGACGCGCGATTTCCTTTGAGGGGAACTGCGCCATCATGACCGAGATTTCGAGCACCATGGTCCACAGGCGCACCGCATGTTCATAAGTGGCGATGTCGATCTTGCCGGTGGCTGCGTCGCGGAACTGAAGCAGGTTCAGCGAGGCGAGATTGCAGGCGGTGTCGTCGAGGAACATATATTCCGAGCAAGGGTTCGACGCATTGATCGGACCCGACACCGGGCAGGTGTGCCAGTCGTTGATGGTGGTGTGATACTGGATGCCAGGATCAGCAGAGGCCCAGGCGGCGTAGCCGATCTTATCCCAGAGGTCGCGCGCCTTGAGGGTCTTGTGCAGCTTGCCATCGGTCCGGCGGATCAGGTTCCAGTCGGCGCCGGTCTCGACGGAGCGCAAGAAGTCGTCGGTGACGCGAACGGAATTGTTCGAGTTCTGGCCAGAGACGGTCAGATAGGCTTCCGAATCCCAGTCGGTGTCATAGGTGTCGAACTGGATGTCCTTGAAGCCCTGATGGGCGAACTGGATGACGCGCTTGATATAGTTGTCCGGAACCTGATCGCGGCGAGCGGCCTTGATGGCCTTCTTCAGCGCGGGGTTCTTCTCGGGGTTGTAGCAATCATCGCCCGGGCCATCGCAGTTCACGCAGGCCTTCATCACGGCCTTCATGGCCTTCTTGACGATCTTGGAGCCGGTGACGAGCGAGGCGACCTTCTCCTCCTCCTTCACCTTCCAGTCGATATAGGCCTCGATATCCGGATGATCGGCGTCGACCACAACCATCTTGGCGGCGCGGCGCGTGGTGCCGCCCGACTTGATGGCGCCTGCCGCTCGGTCGCCGATCTTCAGGAAGGACATGAGGCCGGAGGAGCGGCCGCCCCCCGAAAGGCGCTCGCTCTCGCCGCGCAGGGCCGAGAAGTTGGAGCCCGTACCCGAGCCATACTTGAAGAGGCGCGCCTCGCGCACCCACAGATCCATAATGCCGCCTTCGTTGACGAGATCGTCAGCGACGGACTGAATGAAGCAGGCGTGGGGCTGGGGATGCTCGTAAGCCGATTTCGACTTCGTCAGCTTGCCCGTGAAGGGGTCGACATAGTGGTGGCCCTGACCGGGACCGTCGATGCCATAGGCCCAGTGCAGGCCGGTGTTGAACCACTGCGGAGAATTGGGCGCCGCCTTCTGGGTGGCGAGCATGAAGCGCATTTCGTCGTGGAAGGCCGAAGCGTCTTCCTCGGTGTCGAAATAGCGGCCCTTCCAGCCCCAATAGGTCCAGGTGCCGGCCAGACGATCGAAGACGTCCGTGGCGGTGCGCTCGGAGCCGTAACGCTCGCCCGCAGGCAAGGCCTCAAGCGCGGCTTCGTCCGCCACAGAGCGCCACAGGAAGGAAGGAACGTCGTTTTCCTCAACCTTCTTCAGGATGCGCGGCACGCCAGCCTTGCGGAAATACTTCTGCGCAAGCACGTCCGTCGCCACCTGGCTCCAGGTGGTGGGAACGTCGATATTATCCTGCGAATAGACGACGGAGCCGTCCGGATTGCGGATCTCGCTCTTGGCCTTACGGAATTCGATACTCCCGTAAGCCGATTGTCCTGCCTTCGTATAGCGCCGTTCGATCCGCATGTTCATATCCCGTTGAAACGCAGGCGAAAACCTGCGTCCGGCCGCCTCGACGGCCCAGCCCTTCCAAATTGTCCGAAACGCGTGGCCTCCGACAAACAGCGGGCGACCTTACAAACCCAACCTCGTCAGCGCGGCCCTGAAGGGCGCGACGAACGTCAGTTGCGGCGTGATTGCAAGGTAGGGCGGACAGGCCAGTTTCGTCAAGCGCTTGTGCGCAAAATCACCACGGGCACTAGATATTGTGCTCGAGGCCCCGGAAAAACGGGGACCTCCCTGTGGAAACCGGGGATCAATTATTCATCCCCAGACAAACAGCGGCCTCGCTGGCCCAAATTGCCCCCGAATCGCCCGCTTGAAAAGCCCCGGATAGCTGGCGCATTCTGTCGCGGGTCGCTAGGCGAAGCGCCCGCGCACTGGACAGACACGCGCCAGATCGCCATAGTCCGCGCGCTTTCAGGGCCACGCGGCCCGCATCCGATGGAATCGATCATGCTGGCGTGGCTCATCCAGATCTTCACCTGGTGGAACGGACAGACCCTCAACACGAGGTTCCACACTTGGCGTTTCGGCGAGCGCGTCGGGACGGACGAGTTCGGCAATATTTACTATCGCACAAAAGGCGGCGCCATCGACGGGGCGCTTGGCTACCAGCGCCGCTGGGTGATCTATGCGGGCCAGAGCGAAGCCTCGCAGACGCCGCCCGGCTGGTATGGCTGGCTGCATTACACCGTCGATACGCCCCCAACCGAGGAAAACTATCAGCCGCTCGAGTGGCAGCTGCCCTATCAGCCGAATCTGACGGGCACGCCGGGCGCCTATCGTCCCTCCGGCTCGACCCTGCGTGAGGCCGCCCGCCCCGCCGCCACTGGCGATTACAAGGCGTGGCGCCCAGGCGCGTGAGACCTTGCGCGTGAGCGAAGCGCTGCGCATCAGCCTATGCCTGATCGTGCTTCTTCTGGCGGCGAAACGTTATTTCGCCTGACGGCATGATTTGGCCGTTTTGCGCGGCCATGATTGGCAAAAGCTACGCTTCGTTTTGTTTCGCTACTTTGGCGTGCTATCGGCAGACCATGATGCTCTTGCTTACCCGCATAACGCGCCTCGCCACGCCGCTCATGGTCGCAGCGCTCGCTTGCGCGCCACTTGGCGCCTTGGCGGACAAGATCAAGCACCCCACGGCCCGCTTCGCTGGGCTCGATAAGATCACCGGCCGCATAATCGCCTTTGACGTCGCCATTGACGAGACGGTGCAGTTCGGCACGCTCCAGATCACGCCGCGCGCCTGTTTCACGCGTCCCCCGACCGAAGCGCCGCTGACCCTTGGCTTCGCCGAGGTCGACGAGGTCCTCAATTCCGACGAATACAAGCGGATTTTCTCTGGCTGGATGTTCGCGGCGAGCCCCGGTCTGAACGCGGTCGAGCATCCCGTCTATGATGTCTGGGTCACAGATTGCATCGGCGGCAAGGACATCATCCGCGAGCCGGTCGCGGGCCTGCCGCTCGAAGATCCCGCAAGCGCGACGAAGCCCGGCGCACAGCCCCGCCCGCGCACCCAGCAACCGCAGCAGGTGCGGCCAGTGACCGGCGCAGCTCCCGCGCCGCAGGGAAGCGTGACATCGACGCCGCTTTCGCCACCGACCGCGCCTCGGCCAGTCGCGCCTGCGCCACTGCCGGGCGCCCAGGGCGCGCAACCCCTGCCCCCGCGCCCAGCAGCTGCGCGTCCCGACCCAAATGCGCCGCCGCTGCCCCCTGCGAATATACCGGGCTCGCAGCGCAGACCGCCGTCGCAGACATATTTTCCCGCTACAGCCGAACCGCAGCGTTAAGGCTCGCGTTCATTTAAGCGCAGCGAGGGCCTGCGCGCCGCTGACCGGCTCGTCTTTCGGCCAGACATAGAAATCCGCCGCGCAACCCAAGGCTTCGTCGAGCTGAAGGTGAAACGCAGCACGCGGAATCTCGATCGCCCCTAGCGATTGCAGGTGCGGGGTCACGAACTGGGTGTCGAGCAGCATGGCGCCTGCCGCTCGCAGCCGGGCCACCAGATGAACCAGCGCGACCTTGGATGCGTCGCGCTCAGTGTGGAACATACTCTCCCCGAAGAAGGCGCCGCCTATTTGCACGCCATAGAGCCCGCCGACGAGACGACCCTCCCGCCAGGCCTCGACCGTATGGGCGAAGCCCCTCTGGAAGAGGTCAAGGTAGAGTTTGCGAATGCGCTCGTTGATCCAGGTCTTGGGCCGCTCCTGCCCCCCACCCGCGCAGCCCGAGATGACCGCGTCGAAATCATGATCGACCCGGATCTCGAAACGATCCGAACGAACCAGTTTGGCGAGGCTGCGCGACACGATGAGCCCATCGAGCGGAAACACGCCCCGCTGTTCCGGATCGACCCAGAAAAGGCTGGGGTCATCCGCAGATTCGGCCATGGGAAACATGCCGATCGAATAGGCGCGCAGCAGCACCTGTGGCGTGATCTCAAAGGATTGCGTCGTGGACATTGAGGAAGGGTGGTGCGGACACGCGCCGGGGTCAAGGGTGGGAGCCGATTCCTCTGGAATTGGCGACCCAGCCCAGCTACGTCTTTAGCCACAACGCGCAGGGGGAAACATGCTTCGGGTCGCCATCGCCATCAGCGCCGCAGG
>CANBVC010000197.1 GCA_947372795.1 Beijerinckiaceae bacterium | reverse complement strand
CCTGCGGTGATCGGCGGCCCGACGCCTGCCGCAGATTCCGACACGCTCGCGATCCGCTGGCTCGCCAACGCGAATTACGAATTCGCTTACAAGGGCAAGGTCTATCTCTTCGACACCTATTTCAACCGCAAGGCGCGCAGCCACAATGTCGGCTTCAAGGCCGAGCAGGTGAACCGCGCGGACGCCGTCTTCGTCTCGCACGCTCATTTCGACCACATCTCCGACGTCGCGCCTGTGGCCAAGCAGACCAAGGCTCCCATCGTCGGCTCGCAGATCACCGTCGATGAAGCGATCCGCCTTGGCGTCCCCAAGGAACAGACCGTCGTCGCCAAGGATGGCGACCAGCTCAAATTCGGCGATGCAACCATCGACATCGCGCTGGCCCGCCACAGCACCATTCAGGACGGCCTTCAGGCCGCACTGGGCCAGGTCTATGCGGTTGACACCCGCCCGGACACGCCGGAGGAGAAGACCCTCACCGCCTATGTGCGCTCGCTCGGCAGCAATGACCCTGCGATCATCGACAAGGGCACGCTCGCCTTCGCCATCACCTTCCCCGGCGGCTGGAAAGCCGTGATGGTGGGAAGCGCCGGGCCGGTGACGGAGGGCGACCGGGAACTCGCCAAACGGATCGGCCCCGTCGATCTCGCCATCGTCGCCTACCAGCCCCATGCGGTGGCGGAACGCCAGATCGCCGACACCTGGCCCCTCATTGAGCTTTTCAAGCCCAAGCTCTTCCTCCCCGCCCATCACGACGCCAGCTTCGGCACGTGGCTGGATCTGGGCCTTGAGCCCCTGTTTCTGAAGTTGCGCGAGGAAATGCCGGGCACGAAGTTCCTCGCCCCGCTCTATCGCTCCCCCATCTGCATCGCCACCACCGGCGCGCAGAGGGGCGAGGTCACCTCTTTCAAATACTGATCGACCCTACCGCTTCAGGCCACGGCGGTTGCCGCGCGCCTGATCCCGCCACATCTCCCGTCTCCACTCGCGATGGAGCCGGGAATGCGCGCCAGTTTAAACGTCAGAGCCTTTCTAGCCGCCGCCTTGGCCGCAGCATTGGTCGTACAGCCCGCCCTTGCCTGCACAGGCATCATGCTGAAAACGACAGATGGCTCGCTGGTGCATGGGCGCACTGTCGAATTCGGTTTGACGATCGAAAGTTCGATCGCAGTCGTCCCGCGCGGGCAGGCCTTCATCGGCAAGACGCCCACTGGCGACGGGTTGAAATACAACGCCAAATACGGCGCCGTCGGCGCGATCGCATTCACCGACATCAAGCTTCTTGATGGGATGAACGAAACGGGACTGGCGGTCGGAGCCTTCTATTTCCCGACCTTTGCGAAATACACGCCGGTCACTCCCGATAATCAGAGCAAGGGCCTGTCTCCGGCCGATTTTCCGAACTGGATTCTGACCCAGTTCGCGTCCGTGGACGAGGTTCGCAAGGCCGTTCAGGCGGGCGAAGCCATCATCACGCCGACGGTCCTCGACAAATGGGGCACGGAGGCTCCCCCGTTCCACTATGTGGTCTACGACAAGACGGGCGCCAGCATCGTCATCGAGCCCATCGAAGGGCGGCTCGTCATGCATGACAATCCGCTGGGCGTGATGACGAATTCGCCCTCCTTCGATTGGCACATGACCAATCTGCGCAATTACATCTCCCTCAGCCCGAACAACGCTTCGCCCGTGAAGATCGATGGCGAGACCTTCCAGCCCTTAGGTCAGGGCAGCGGAATGATCGGCCTGCCCGGAGACTTCACCCCGCCCTCGCGCTTCGTTCGCGCAGCGATTTTCACCGCCACCGCGACCCCTTCCAAAACAGCCGAAGCCGGCGTCGACCAAGTCTTTCACATCCTCAACAATTTCGACATCCCCGTCGGCGCCTCCCGCGATGTGAGCGATGGCGTGGTCCATAACGATTACACGATGCTGACCACGGCCCGCGATCCCCAGAGCCTGCGCTATTATTACAAATCCTATGAAGATCAGACGATCCGAATGGTTGACTTGAAGCAGCTGGATCTCAACGCCAAGGGCATCAAGATGGTCAGCACGAAAGGGCAGCAGCCGATCGCCGACATGACGAGCCAGGTGAAATAGCCAAGGCTCCGGCGCGGGGCGCAGCGTCAGCCCCGCGCCAATCGCCCTACGCCGAATGCGCCGGTTTGGAGAGTGTTGCGTTATCCGGCGATCTGCTAGTGTGAAGCTAGACCTACTGTGAGGCCAGATGCACAAAATTCTTCCAATCATCATGTGCGGCGGGTCCGGCACACGCATGTGGCCGGAATCCCGCGAAAGCCTGCCCAAGCAATTCATTCCCCTGCTGGATACGCTTTCGACCTTTCAGCGCACGGTCCTTTGCCTCGCCGCGCCTATTTTTGAGCGGCCGATCATCCTGACCAATATCGAATATCGCTTCCTTGTCGCTGAGCAACTGGCGCAGATCGGCAAGGAGGCGGAAATCGTTCTGGAGCCGATCCGCAGGGATTCAGCCGCAGCGGTCGCGGTCGCCGCCGAGCTTGCGCTTAGGCACGGACCCCAGACCATCGTCGGGATTTTCGCCGCCGACCATGTGGTCCGCAAACCCGAAACACTTTCCGCGCTCTGCGCAGATGGCGCGCAGGCCGCGGCTGAAGGCCATATTGTCACCCTCGGCATAGCGCCCGATCATCCCGCCACCGGCTACGGCTATATCCAGCCCGGCGAAACGCTTGAAAGCGTCCCGAGCCTGCGCAAGGTGCGCGCCTTCGTTGAAAAGCCTGTCGAAGAAAAGGCGAAGGCCTATCTCGCAGAGGGCTATCTCTGGAATTCCGGCAATTTCCTGTTCCGCGCCGATGTCATGCGTGACGAACTGCTGGCGTTCCAGCCGGCCATCGCGCAGGCGGCTGCGCGCGCCGTCGAAGCCTCGAAGCTCGACCTGCAATTCCGTGTTCTGGAGCTCGAAGCCCTCTCCGCCTCGCCAAAAACCTCCATCGACTATGCGGTGATGGAGCACACGAAACGGGCGGTCGTGCTGCCAGCCGATATCGGCTGGTCGGATGTCGGCACTTGGGCGACCGTCAAGGATTTGTCGCCGCAGGACGACGACGGCAATTGCATCATTGGCGATGGCGTCATCATGGGGGCGCATAATGTGCTGGTGCGCTCGCCAGAACGACTGACGGCGGTCGTGGGCGTCAGCGACGTCATCGTCGTGACGACCCCGGACGCCACGCTCGTTCTAAACGCCGCTCAGGCTGACAAGGTCAAGGATCTCGTCGCCGAGTTGAACGCCCGTGGTCGCAAGGAAATCATCGACCACACGCGCGTCTATCGCCCCTGGGGGTCTTACCAGTCCATCGACATGGGGGACCGGCATCAGGTCAAACGCATCGTCGTGCGCCCCGGCGGTCGCCTTTCCTCCCAAAAGCACTTCCACCGCGCGGAACATTGGGTCGTCGTTCGCGGCAGCGCGGAAGTCACGATCAATGGCGAGGTGAAAGCGCTGCACGAAAACGAGTCGATCTTCCTGCCCATCGGCTCGGTTCACCGGCTCGCCAATCCAGGCAAAATCGACCTCGAGCTGATCGAGGTTCAGACGGGTTCCTATCTCGGCGAAGACGACATCGTTCGGTTCGACGACGTCTACAACCGGGTTTGACGCATCGCGACGGGCATTTCCGCAGGGGCGGCGCCGTGGTAGAGAGCCTCGGCCGCAGCACCGCCTGAAGGAATCCTGATGTCCGCACCCGTCGTCACCCGCTTCGCTCCCTCCCCCACCGGATTCCTGCATATTGGCGGGGCGCGCACGGCGCTGTTCAACTGGCTCTACGCCCGCCGCTTCGGCGGCAAGATGCTGTTGCGAATCGAGGACACGGACCGGGAGCGCTCAACCACGGAGGCCATCGACGCCATCATCGACGGCATGCGCTGGCTGGGCCTCGATTGGGACGGAGAGGTCGTCTATCAATATTCGCGCGTCGAACGCCACCGCGAGATCGCCAACCAGCTTCTGGCCAGCGGCATGGCCTATCGCTGCTACGCCACCCAGCAAGAACTCGAGGAGATGCGCGAGAAGGCCCGCGCCCTCAAGCTGCCGCCCCGTTATGACGGTCGTTGGCGCGATCTTGGCGACGCGGAGGCGGCGGAGGCTGAGGCGCGCGGCTTGAAGCCCGTCATCCGCCTGAAGGCGCCCCAGACCGGCGAGACCGTCATCGACGATCAGGTGCAGGGCCGCGTCGTCTTTCCGAATAAGGATCTGGACGATCTCGTTCTGCTGCGCTCGGACGGCAACCCGACCTATATGCTGGCCGTGGTGGTCGACGACCACGACATGGGCGTAACCCATATCATCCGGGGCGACGACCATCTGACCAACGCCGCACGCCAGACACACATCTATCAGGCGCTGGGCTGGACCGTGCCGGTCATGTCGCATATTCCGCTCATCCATGGCGCGGACGGCGCCAAGCTCTCCAAGCGGCATGGCGCGCTTGGCGTCGACGCCTACCGGGCCATGGGCTATCTGCCCGCCGCCCTGCGTAACTATCTGGTGCGCCTCGGCTGGAGCCACGGCGATCAGGAATTCTTCAGCGCCGAACAGATGATAGAGGCCTTCGATCTCGCCCATATCGGCCGTTCGCCCGCGCGCTTCGATTACGCCAAGCTCGAAAACATGAACGGCCATTACATGCGCGCGGCCTCGGACGCCGAACTCATGGACTCGCTGGTTTCGACCCTGCCCTATCTACCGCAGGGTCCGGACTTCGTCCCCAAGCTCGATGAGACCATGAAGGGCAAGCTTCTGGCAGCCATGAACGGCTTGAAAGAGCGCGCCAAGACCCTCGTCGAACTCGCTGACGGCGCTCGCTTTCTTTTCGACCAGCGCCCGCTCGGCATGGACGAGAAGGCGTCAGACATTCTCGCCAAGGGCGGCAAGGAGCATCTGGCGGCGCTGCTACCCCGCCTTGAGGCTCTGACGTCCTGGACGGCGCAAGAGGCCGAGGCCGCTGTACGCGACTACGCGCAGGAAACTGGCGCGAAACTCGGTCAGGTCGCACAGCCCCTGCGCGCCGCGTTGACGGGACGCTCGACCTCCCCGGGCATCTTCGATGTTCTGCAGGTGCTTGGCCGCGAGGAAAGCCTCGGGCGCATCCGCGACCAGATCTAAATCAGAGGCGAGCGCCGCCCGCGAGCGGCGCTCCCTTCGTCCCTACTCGGAACGCTGGTACATTCCGACCTTGGCCTGAGCCGCCTTGAGGAAAGATAGATCGACGACCTGATCGGCGGTCAGCTTCTTGTCGACAAGATCGAGCTTCTGCACGAAGGCGAGGTCGCGTTGCAGGCCCTCAAGGTTGGGCATGCCATCGGGGTCGCAGGCCGATGGAACCACATTGCGCAGCAGCGGCTCGTCCTTGACGCCCGAATATTTGGCGATGATGCCGATAATCTCGTCGGCATTCTTGCCCGCAATGCGGCCGCCCTTCAGCGCGTCGTTATAGACATGGACCGCGCGCAGGTAGGCGCGCATGAAGGCCTCGGCCACATCCCGCCGCTTGACGAAGACGGCGCCAAACGTCGTCACGGCCGCCTGCTGGTTGGGATAGATCTCGTCGATGGTCATGAAGCGCCGGGCGATGTTGCGCTTTTCGGCGATGGAGACCAACGGCTCGGCGACGAAGGTGGCGTCGATGGCCTTGTTGGCCATGGCCGCAACCATGTCGGCGGTCGAAATATAGATGCGCTCAACATCCTCAAAGGCGATTCCGGCTTTCTTGCAGGCTTCGTTGAGGGTCGACTGCTCGCCCGCGCTCCCCGTCGCAGGAATGGAGACTTTGCGCCCTTTGAGGTCCGCCAACGACTTAAAGGCTCCTGAATCGATCAGGTCGGCGCGCACCAACAGGGACTGGAAACCATAGCCGGGACCATTACGTGCTTTGTCAGCCACGATCTTGAT